>NZ_JACIFT010000009.1:0-239418 GCF_014197575.1 Rhizobium sp. BK538 | reverse complement strand
ATGTGGCTTCCATAACCTGTTCCTTCTGAGCGAGTGCTTTGATGCAGCCTCACTCTGCCAGAGCGTCGGCCGCTGTTCACTCCTCATGGGATCTAAAGCCGAAGGGGTGCGTCTCACCCGCCCCCTCCCTTCCCTTGCAACCCGGCCCAGCCGGTCCGGTCGGGGGCTCGCCTCAGCGCAAGCGGACATGTCGGCATTTCTAACTGGCTGAAGACGTGCCCAAAGTGACACTTTAACTTTGCACAGAAACGGACATTCCAACCTTGCTGCCACACATGGGTTGTAGGGGCTATTTAGTAATGCGACAGTTGGGCCAGTTAGAGATGCGACAGTCTCGCCTCTCGACGCACTGGTTGTTATGCGCGCACACACCTTGCTAAGGCGCACCCGACTTTGCCAAAATCGCCGCCCTCCTAGCCTCAACGATATGATGGATCACGCTCGTTACCAAGTAGCGGCAGGTGGTCTAGCGTAGTTGGTCACAGCCTCCTTGAGGTAGCCATGCGGATCATCGCCTTTAGCATCTGCATGTTCTCGCGACGCAGTCCCATCGTCATTCCCTTATGGTCACTGTCGCAGACTGTCCGGCGACGAGAGAGACTCCATCTGGCGGCGTGTCCACTGCGATGCGCACCGGGACACGCTGCGCGAGGCGGACCCAAGTGAAGGACGGATTGATATTGGCAAGCGTCCCGGCGGAATCCGAGCGTTCGCGATCCTCGATCCCGGAAGCGATACTCGCGACCCGCCCCTTTAGGTGCTCGGGCCAACCCAGCAGTTTGATGTCTGCCGTCGCGCTCACCTTGATGTGGGACATCTTGGTTTCCTCGAAATAGCCCTCCACCCGGAATGAATCCGTGTTGATCAGTGCCATCGCGGGCTTTCCTGCGACTGCGTAGTCGCCGGCATGAAGAGAGAGGTTCGCAACGATGCCGTTGTGTGGCGCCCTCACCTCCGCCCGTTCGAGATCGAGCGATGCGGATGCGCGCTGCGAGAGCGCGCTTCGATAGTCGGAATCCGCCTTGGCTGCTATCGCACGAGCCTCGTCCCTCTGCCTCTCGGAGGCCACGCTTCCGAGCAGACGCTCCGCCCTGACGAGGTCGGTGTCGGCTCGATCCAAGGCGGCTTTTGCGGCGTCGACCTCCGCGTTCGCCCGGTCAAGCGCGATCGAGAAGCGGCTCTTGTCGACGGTGAAGAGGACGTCGCCTTTGTGGACCACGGCGTTGTCATCCACGGCGACGCTGTCGACCAGGCCGGTGACATCGGGTGCGAGCGAAACCACGTCTGCCCTCACGCGGGCGTCACGGGTCCAAGGCGAGGTGGTGTAGGTAGCCCAGAGATGCCACGCCGCCAGTCCGGCGCAGATGGCGACAACCAGGGTGACGCCGTAGCGCAGGGCGGCTGGCGCGATGATTTTCATTGATGGAACTCCTTAAGGTATCGTCTGGGCAAGCGCTGCGAACACCAGCACAAACATGGCGATGATGAAGAGCTCTGGATGCCAGACACGTTTTGTGAAACCAGCGCGGCCGAGCAGGCGCCCGATGGCGTAGGCCATGGCCAGTGCGGCAAGCGCGACGACGAGGAGACCGGGCAGGAAGACCCCGAGCATATCGACTTCCCTGTACATCATGGTTTTTCTCCTTCGATTTCGAGGAAGTGTTGACGGAAGCGGGCCGTTGCGGCGATGTCGCTGGCGTAGGCCGCCGCGACTGCGAGCTGCCGCCTGCGTGCGGGCAGGAGAGCTTCCCTGCTGCTACAGTGCTCAAGCCGTGTTGCGGCGCGCGAAGCCTGCTCGGCAAGCCTCTCTGGTTCACCGAGGCTGATCCGGCGCAGGACAGTTGCCACGGGCCGTCGCAACTCCCTGTCGTCACCTTCAAGAAGGCGCGACAGACCCAGGGCGGAATCTCCGAGGACGATGGAAGCGAGCATTGCACGCAGCTCTCGTTCGCGGTCGACAGGCGGCGCTGTCCGACTGGCAGCGAGATGACGGCTTATCCGGTCGGCCATCCTGGTCAGCCATTGGTGTTCCGACCAGCTTCCCGCACTTCTTCCTATGGACTGAAGGTCGCGTTGGACGGCGCCGACCAGATTTCGTCTGACGGATGCCGGACGGTAGGGAAATATGAGCGCGAACATCACTGTCCCGCAAGCGATGCCCATCAGCAGGGCCAGACCGCTGTTGGCGAACGGGCCGAAATCCGCCCGAGCGGCATTGTCGGGACCGATCAGGTTCCAGACGAAAAGCGTGAAGCTCGAGGCTGGCGCGACTATCGAAGGCACTCGCATCGCGATTCCTCCGAGGATCAGGAATGGGGCGGTGATCGCCGCAAGCGCGGGAAACAATGTGACTTCCGGCAGAAGCGCGAAGTTGCAGATCCCGGCGACGGCGATGGCGGCCACTGCGCCTTTCACGAAGCCGATCCCCGCGAGCACGCTATTGGGGCGCGACGCAAACAGTCCGACGACGACCGCCACGATCACCATCATCGAGCCTCCGGAAGGCCAGGCGCTTTCGATCCAGAAGGTGGCGGCGGCAAGCACTGCGAAGAACGCCCGGAGGCCGTTCGCGACTATTGCCATCACGTCGAGATGGAAGGAGAAATCTGTCCGGGCAGCAGCATCTGTGGAGCCAACCTTGCCGAAGTGCAGGAGAGCCTGCACGCCGCTTGAGATTAGCGCATCCCGTCGGTGAGCGAGCGAAATCTCGTGGAAGTTGGCATCCGAACTTGAAGGTTGGCGGCGAGCGCCATCGAGACCCAAGATGAGCTCATCGATTTCACCAGGCGTGCGCATCCCTCCTGCCGCGACAAGGGCGAACCTCTCGGCCAGATCGGCGCGCTGGGGCGATGTCGGCTCCTCGGGTTTGGAGGTATGTTCGACAAGAGCATGGACTGCCGCCAGTTGCGACAATGCCGAAACAATGGTCGCGCGAAGATGCGTATAGGCGCGGCGGGCCTGCGAAGACCCGGCGGCGGCGTATTCGCCTTGGGTCTCCAGCTCGATGGCGGCTGCGAGCGTCGATTGAATTGCGGCGGCCGTGTCCTCGCCTCGAAGGGTTCGGCTCGTGAGCGTCGCGGTCGAACGAAGAAATGCCTCCAGTCGGCCGCGCATCGCATCGATCGGGCGCCCGGGCGAGAACAGTGCTGCGAACAGAGCTTCGGTGACGACCCCGAGACTGATGTAGGCGACGCGGGCCACGGCAAGGTCGAACAGCAGACCGGGCTGGTTCGCTCCTGCGATGCCCACGATCGCTGCGGTGTACCCTGCGAGGACCGCGGCGTAGGATCGGAAGTTCCGCAATGCCGTCGATACGGCTGTGCAGATCGCCAGCCACGAGGCGAGCGCAAGGAAGAACAGTTCCGGCGTCTGCGCGAAAGCGGAAACGAGAAGGATGCTCACGAAGGCCCCGACCAGCGTTCCTGCGAGGCGGTACTGTGCTTTCGAAAGGCTCATGCCGCGCGTGGGCTGGGCGACGACCCAGACCGTCATCGCCGCCCATTTCGCCTCGCCGAAATCAAGTGCCAGGGCGATGTAGAGCGCTGTCAGTGACGCGGCGGTCGTGCGAACTGCGAATACGACGGCTGGCCATGTGATGCCGAAGGGAAGCGTGAGAGCGGGAAAATATCGTGTTTCCATCGCGACGGGCTTGCTCATGACAGGTACCCCGATGCCCCGTCCCAGAACAGCTTCGCGGCGGTCACCACCAGCAGTCCGTAGCAGGCGCGATAAACCTGGCGCTGGTCCAGTCGACCACGGAGTTGCCATACGAGGGGCACACCGAACGGGACCGTGAAGAGACAGATGGCCATGACCATCCAGACCTTTGCATCCGGTCGGGCAAGAAGGAGCCATGGGACCGGGATCCCGACGATCGAAAAGCCGCTCCCGAACGCTGCCTTCGTGAAGCTGATCAGAACGACGCCCAGGAAGGCGACAACGACAGTAACGACAGCGAGTTCCACAGCAACGTTCTCCGCAGGCAACAATAGCTTCCAAAGGAAAGCTGGAATGCCAACGTCTTACTCGCAGTGTCCTGCCATCGCATCTATCCCAAAGTATCGACGATACCTAGGTCTCATTGATATCGCACGCCCTCTCGTCCGATCTCTACGCAGTTCAACACGTGGATGGATGGAGATGGCATGAAAGAGGCCGCGCCCGCTGAGAGAACGGATCACTGAGATGCAGGTGATGATTGAGGGACAGTCACACTTCCAGCCTTTCGGCTTACCTTATTGGGGTTTCGACGATCTCAATAAAGGAGTTGGAAGCATGACTGCCTCTTATGATTACCATATCGGCGTCGACTACCACAAATCCTACAGCCACCTGGTGGTGCAGGATTCGGCCGGAAAAACGCTGCGCTCCGGCCGGGTGAAGAACGACCGCCAGTCGCTGGGCGGGTTTCTGGAGCGCTACCGTGAGGGCTCGCATACGGTTGTCGAGGCGACGCGCAACTGGATGGTGATGTATGACTGGCTCGACGACATTTGTGATGATGTCTTTCTTGCCCATCCGTTGAAGGTCAAGGCGATTGCCGACGCCAAGATCAAGACCGGCAAGATCGACGCGACGGTGCTGGCGCATCTGCTCAGAGCCGACCTGGTGCCGCAGGCCTGGGCGCCGAGCGACAAGGCCCGCGAGCTGCGCATCGCGCTGCGCGAGCGGATGTTTTACGTGCGGCTGCGGACGATGACGAAGAACCGCATCGTCACGGTGTTCGACCGCTATCCGGAGCAGACGGCGCAGTTGAAGAAGCTCGGTGACCTGTTCGGCAAGGCCGGCCGCGTGCAACTGGCGCAGGTCAACGTCTCGGAGATCGACCGCATCCAGATCGACCGTGGTCTCGCCTTCATCGGCGACATCGATGGGCGGATCAAGCAGTCGGAGGCGACGATCCGGGCAATGACCAAGGCCAATGCCAATGTGAAGCGGTTGAAGACGATCCCCGGCATCGGCGAGTTCTTCGCTCGGCTGATCGATGCGGAGATCGACGACATCTCGCGGTTCCGCAATGCGAAGAAGCTCGCCGCCTATGCCGGGCTGGTGCCGTCGACCTATTCGAGTGGCGGCAAGACCTTCCACGGCAAGATCATCCGGCAGGGCAACAAGTGGCTGCGCTGGGCCTTCGTCGAGGCCGTCACACCTGCCATCGTCAGCAATGCGCAGCTGCGCGCCCAATACGAACACCTGAAGATCAGGGGAGTTAACAAGGCGCGTGTGGCCCTCGCGCGCAAGATTTTGACGATCGCCTTCCAGATCCTGCGTGACCAGCGCGCTGACGAGCCGCGCGGCACCAGCCCCATGGAAGGCGCGGTCGGCGATATCCCGGTTGTCCTGATGACAGCCTAGCGAGCCCGGCAGGTCTGGGCTGCGCTCCTTAAGGAGAATGGGAAACCGGGAGCCGAACGCCACTCTGTGACCGAAGCCAGAAGCGGCATCAGGTCACGCATTGGAGACTGGTTCAACAACCGAAGGACGGAAACAACCTGTCCGGCGGAAGCAAGAGACTTGGCCGATCGGCACGAATGCCGGTCGAAACGTAACCGAACCCAAGGAAAAGCCGCCAATTGGCGGTGCTTTGCCCCTTGCGTTCTTTCATTGGAGAATTGCCATGTCTGGAATATCAACCACTCGGCGCGAAGTGCTCGGTCTCGCGGTAGCCGGCGGTGTGGCAACCCTGGTGCCTGCCAGTCTTTATGCGGCAGCCGGCGAACCCGATATCAGACCGTTTTCGGTCAGCTTCCCTGACTCGGACCTTGCCGATCTGCGCCAGCGCATCCTTGCGGCCCGATCACCGGACAAGGAGCAGGTTTCGGGAACGTCACAGGGCGTTCAGCTTGCAACGATGCAGCAGCTCGCGAAGTACTGGGCGGAGGAATACGACTGGCGCAAGATCGAAGCCCGGCTGAACGCGCTGCCGAACTTCGTCACTGAAATCGATGGTCTGGAAATCCATTTCATCCATGTCCGGTCCAGGCATGAAAACGCGTTGCCGATGATCGTCACCCATGGCTGGCCCGGGTCGATCATCGAGCAGCTCAAGATCATCGGACCGTTGACGGATCCGACCGCCCACGGGGGCGCCGCATCGGACGCCTTCCACCTGGTGATACCTTCGCTTCCCGGCTACGGCTTCTCTGGCAAGCCAACGGCTGTCGGCTGGAACCCGCCCAAGATCGCCAAGGCATGGGCCATCCTCATGCATCGGCTCGGCTATGCCGAATATGCCGCCCAAGGTGGCGACTGGGGCAATGCAGTAACGGAGAACATGGCGCTCCAGCAGCCGCCCGGCCTTATTGCCATCCACACGAACATGCCGGCTGCCGTACCCATGGCGATCTCAGCATCGCTGGCCACCGGCTCTCCACCTGCAGGACTGAGTGCGGAGGAACTAAACGCCTGGAACCCGCTCGACTACTTCAACAAGAACGGTCTCGGCTACGCGATCGAGATGAACAATCGGCCGCAGACGCTGTATTCCATCGTGGATTCGCCCATTGGCCTGGCCGCATGGATGATCGACCACGATGACCGCAGCGAGAAGCTGATAGCCCGGGTCTTCGCCGGAGAGAGCGAAGGACTTTCGAGGGACGACGTACTCGACAACGTAACTCTCTATTGGCTGACCAATACCGCCATATCCTCAGCAAGGCTCTACTGGGACAACGCACATCATCCGACAGGGGGATTCTTCGACGTCCGCGGGATCAAGATTCCGGTCGCCGTGACAGCCTTTCCGGACGAACTATACACCGCGCCGAAGAAGTGGGCGGAGAAAGCCTATCCGAAGCTCATCCACTACAACAAGGCGCCGAAGGGCGGCCATTTCGCGGCCTGGGAACAACCCGAGTTCTTCTGCGAGGAGATGCGGGCGTCCTTCAAGTCCTTGCGGAAGCCGACCTGACAATTACGCAGAAGATGAAACTCGACGGCTCCGGCTCGACACGCCGGTGCTGACGCTGACGAATATGAAACAAGGAGACAGACGTGAGTAGCCCCACGAAACAAGTCGACCTCAAGCTCGAAGTGGTCGCCATCCCGGTCGCGGACGTCGACCGTTCGAAGCGCTTCTATGCGGACCTCGGCTGGAGACTCGATGCAGATTTTCCTGTCGGCGACGAGTTCAGGGTGGTCCAGTTCACACCGCCCGGCTCGCCTGCTTCCATTCATTTCGGCGTCGGCATCACCAACACGGTCCCAGGTTCTGCGTCCGGCCTCTATCTCGTCGTCGACGACATCGAAGCGGCTCGCGCCGATCTTGTCGGCCGCGGGGCCGATGTCAGCGACATCTTTCACCGGTCCGGTCCCGGCCAGCCCGCAATCAAGGGACGGGATCCGGAGAGACGAAGCTACAGGACATACGCGACGTTCAAGGATCCGGACGGAAACGCATGGATCCTTCAGGAGATCACGCAGCGGCTCGAGGGCCGCCAGGGTGGCGAGGTCAAATTCTCGTCGGCCAGCGAAGTCGAAGGCGCGCTTCGCCGGGCCGCGGCCGCGCATGGCGAACATGAGAAGATCACCGGAAAGCACGACGAGGATTGGCCGAGATGGTACGCCGAACACATCGCCGCCGAGCATTCCGGAAAACCGCTTCCACGGTGAACGCGTTTTCAGCGAGCGGACGACAACCTCTCGGGAGCCGCTGTCGGCTCCCGTCCGATCCCAAGTTTGCCTGCAATGTTGACCAGGTCTGCAAACGACCTCGCCTGCATCTTCTCCATGACTTTGCCCCTGTGGGTCTTCACCGTCACCATGCTTATCCCGAGCTCGTAGGCGACCTGCTTGTTCATCAGGCCCGAAACCACAAGCGCAAGCACCTGCCGTTCCCTTCGGCTCAAGCTCGCATGCCGCGCGCGTAGCGCTTCCATGTCGGACTCAAGGGCAAGCGCCTCCCTGCTTCGGCGGAGCGCGTCTTCGACCGCGTTCAGCAAGTCGCTCTCTTCAAACGGCTTCGTCAGGAATTCGACCGCCCCGGCTTTCATCGCCTTCACCGACATCGGAATGTCGCCCTGTCCGGTCACAAAGATGATCGGCATCTCGCGGCGGTCATCGGAGATGAGGTTCTGGAGATCCAGACCATTCAGATCCGGAAGGTTCACGTCAAGGATCATGCAGTTCGGACAGCCGGGCCGACTCGCGGCGAGGAACTCGGCCGCGGAAGCGTACGTCTGTGCGATCCAGCCCGCGGAGTCGATAAGCAGCTCGAGTGCTTCCCGCACGGAAACATCATCATCAACGACAAACACGATTGGCGTCTGCGGGTCCGCCGCCGTTGTTCCCTTCAGGTCGTCCTGTGATATGGACGGGTTGATATGCATGGCAATCTCCTCCCTGCCTGGCGCCCTATCCCAACCGGAGCGCCAGGTTCAAAGCATCCTGGAGCACGTCGTCGGTGAACGGCTTGAAGAGGCACTCGACCGCGCCCTGCTCGATGAGGCGGGGCCGCACCCGGTCGTCCTTGACCGCCGTGATGAATATGGTCGGGATCGTCTGACCCCGACGTGCAAGTTCCTGCTTCAGATCCGGCCCTGACATTCCAGGCATGATGATATCAAGAATGAGGCATTCCGTCCTCTCGACGTGACCCGACGCGAGAAACTCTTCCGCCGACGAGAACGCTTCCACGGCAAAGCCCAGTTCCGAAACCAGATCGGGGAGCGACTCTCTGACGGACTCGTCGTCGTCAACGATCGAAACGAGAGGGAGGACAATGCTCATGGGTTACCTGCTGCTTTTCGGATTTCGTATCCCCCATTCTTCGCCGACATGGGTGGTTCGAGCGATACCGCTTCCCCGATAGAGGCGGGAACCACGAAGGCGAAGGTGGCGCCGACCCCGTTATTGGGTTCGGCCCATAGCCGTCCCTTGTGGCTCTCAATGATCGAACGGCTTACCGACAGCCCGATCCCCATGCCGTCGCTCTTCGTCGTATAGAATGCCTGGAACAGCTTCTCCGCCCCGCCGTTACCAAGGCCGATGCCGGAATCAGTGACGGAAAATCGAACGGTGCCATCCTCCCTCAGGCTCGTTCGCAGAATTGCCGTCCTCTTGCGCCCGGTCACATTCGCCATCGCATCGACGGCATTGCGAAGAAGGTTCATGACGACTTGCTGCAGTTGAACTCGATCTCCCTCCACAAGGGGGAGTTCGTCGGACAGCTCGGTCCGCAGTATTACCTGATTGCGCTGCAGATCGTTCGAGGAAAGCGCGATCACCTCGCGCACGGCATCGTTCAGGTCCGTCGGCTCCGTGGCCGCCTCGCGGTTGCTGAAGAGCGATCGCAGCCGGGCGATGACCTCTGCCGCCCGCTTGCCGTCTCGTATGGTTCGCCGCGCCGTTTCCTGCGCGCGCTCGATCTTTGGCGGATCGGCGGCAAGCATGCGAAGACAGGTCCCCGCATTGGTGACGATGCCTGCCAGCGGCTGATTGACTTCGTGGGCGATCGAAGCCGTCAGCGTGCCGAGGCTGACAAATCGACTGACCTGTGCCAGCTCCGACCTCAGGTTTTCCAGCGCGTCCTCGGAATGACGGCGCTGTGTCTCATCCAGGACCGCGCCGATATAGACGTCCTTGTCCTCCTGATCGCGATGAGCAATGAGATGGACGTACTTGACATCCTCGTCGTCGACAAGGATCCGAAGCTGGTACTCGAAGTCGCCTCGTCCGTGCTCCATCTGCTGCACCATTGCGACAAGGTGCGGGAGATCCTCGGGATGGATCCGGGCTGCGATTTGGTCGAGCGATACGACCGATCCTGGCTCGATCTCGAAAATGCGATAGAGCTGCTCGGACCAGACGATCTCGCCGCTCGCCGCGTTCCATGAGAAATTGCCCATTCGAGCAAGATGCTGGCCTTCCATCAGGAAAGCCTCGCTTCGTCGCAGACGATCCTGCGCTTCCCTGCGCTCGGTGATGTCCCGCGTCACGCCGAGTTGGACGACGGAGCCGTCTACGTGCCGCAGGGGGGCGGCATGGGTTTCCATATGACGGCGCGCGCCCAGAGCGTTGACGAGGTCGAACTCGAGGCCGCCCCGCGTCCCGGAGCAGATTTGTTCATGGAACTCCCGATACCTGTCGCGATGCTCGGGGGCGACAAAGTCGAAGAAGTTCAAACCGATCACCTGGCCGGAGTGCTGCACGCCCGCCATCCCGGCCCCCGCCGCATTGACCTGAAGCACCGTGCCATCACGGGCGATCAGCTTGACGCACTCCGGCGTGGTTTCCACGATCGTGCGATATGTCTCATCGCTTCGCTTGCGATCCTCGATGTCGGTGTTGACCCCGTACCATTTGACGACCTCGCCGCTGGCATTCTTCAGCGGACTGACCCGGAAGAGGAACCAGCGGAACTCGCCATCGAAGCGGCGCAGGCGCGCCTCGGCCTCAGCCGCGCGGCCGGACGCGAGGGCTTCCTGCCAGATCGCCTGCAGACGCTCGAAATCATCCGGATAGACCGCGGAAGCCCAGCCCCAGCCGACAGCCTGTTCCGAAGACAGTCCCAGATAGTCGAGATAGTGCTTGCTGAGAAACTCGGCAGTGCCATCAGTCCGCGCAGACCAGGCGAGCGCCGGGATCGTGTCGATAGTGACCTGAAGGTTTCGTTCGCTCTCCTGCAGAGCGCATTCAGCCCTCTTCAGATCCTCGATGTCGTAGCTGACGCCATACCACCGGACGATCGTACCGTTTTCGTCCCGCATAGGAACGCGGCGACCGAGGTGCCACCTGTAGGATCCGTCGGAAACGCGGGCGCGGTATTCGCACGCGAAGGGCGTTCCCGACTTCAAGCTGGCTCCCCACCGACTCTCGCAGCGTTCGACGTCGTCGGGATGGCAAAGTTCCCGCCAGTCGAGTTTATCGGGGATCCAACTGAGTTCGCTGGCCTGCTTGTTTGCGGCCACGAGATTACCGTCGATGTCGTAGACACCGACCCGCGCCGGAATACTGTCGAGGATGTGACGGGACTCGCGCTCTCGAACCGCCAGGGCATGCTCGGCGCATTTTTTCTCCTCGATGTCGATCAATAGATGAAGCCAGCGGAGTATCTGGCCGTCCTGATCGCGAAGAGGCATGCCGAGCACGTTGTGCCAGCGATAGACGCCATCGACGCGTCTGTGTCGGCTTTCGACGTTGTAGGAGGCGCCCAGCCTATGCGCTTCCATTTGCGCGGCAATCGTGGGCTCAAGATCATCCGGATGGACAACATCCGATGCCTTCCAGCCCTTGAGTTCTTCCAGCGTCTTTCCGAAATATTCCAGGGCAGGTTGGTTGAGCGCTTCCACCTCGCCTTCCGGCGTCGTTACTGCCAGTGGGAGGGAGATGGCGTTCACCATGCCGTGGAACTCGAACGTCTTTCGCCGCAGCCCTTCCTCCGCGTGTCGAAGGTTTTCGACATCTGTCGCCACGACATGCCACCCACGACCTTTCCTGCCCTCGGCGGGACTGACCTGGAAAAGATGAGAGCGATAGTCGCCGTTTAGGTCTCGCATGCGCACTTCCACTTCGCCTGACTTCTGGGACGCCCGGATCGATTGCCATGCTTCGAGAAACTTCGAGAGATCGCGAGGGTCGATAAGATCCCGCCATTCGAAACGCGTTTCGTGGGTGCCGGAGAAACCGACCGATTGCAACCATCGTCGATTTACGAACTTGATCTCGCCATTCATATCCGTCGACAGGATCATGGCAGGGAGTGCATCGAGTATGTCTGTCTGATCGGTCCCCATGACGTACCCTTCAGGTCTGGGAGAAGCCTAGGAGGGGCCAACTCCGATGTCCATGATACCATGGTGTGAAAAACGCCTGAAGGTCGTGAGGAGATGGGCGGGCCAACGCGCACCGTCACATCGTCAGTCTGAATTGCAGGCTCGAAATCATGTCGCCGAGCTCTCCCGATCGATCGGGATCGAAAATCACCGTCATCGCCAGGATGATGAACACAGTGCTTAGCACGACGACAGCGACGGACGTTATGACGGACGGCTCCAGGTCGTCCGAAGAAGCGGATCCTGTCGACTGATGCTCAGGCTCATGGGCGGGAGCCGGGCTGGGAATATTGGAGTTGGCGGGTGCTACAAGGCGCGTTGGTCTTGCCGAGCCCTTCAACGAGCGCACGTCATGCGTCGAGGATAGTTCTGAAATTTTCATCTCGTGTACCGAAGGTAATTAGCTTGCCCCCACCTAAGCCTCGCACAGGTGGCTCGCAACGCATCCTTAGGTATCAATCTCAGGGGAACGACTTTCGAAACCGTCGGCACTAAGTGTGGTCTTCGGATGCTAGAGCGCGCGGCGCGATACGTAGGTTTCGGCGAGACCTAGGTATCATTTTCTTTTCGCGGCGCAGAAGACATTCTCTTGAGGCTCAAAGGCACTGAGATTTTCCGGACGACTTCATACGTAGGCCGATCAGTTCAACAGAGCGCCGAGAGGCATGCACGTGCCCGGACAGTTCACACACACCACAATAGTGGCTGGCCTGCTACTGGCGGGCACGGCTGCGGCGGCAGAGTCCGCCAAGCCAACAATCGTGCTTGTGCACGGTGCCTTTGCAGACTCGTCGAGCTGGAATGGCGTTATCGCGACCTTGAGAAGGACGGCTATCCCGTCGTCGCCACCCCCAACGCCCTGCGCAGCGTGAAAAGCGATGCCGATGGCGTACGGGCTCTCCTCGACACCATCAAGACCCCTATAGTGCTGGTCGGCCATTCTTATGGCGGCATGGTGATCAGCAATGCAGCAAACGGGGAGAAGAATGTGAAGGCTTTGGTCTACGTCGCTGCCTTCGCACCTGAGGCTGGCGAGAACGCTGGCGCCCTCGATAACAAGTTTCCAGGGAGCGTACTCGGCCCGGCATTGATGCAGGTTCCGCTCGCAGCGGGAGGTCACGATCTCTATGTCAAGCAGGACAAGTTCCGGGAGGCCTTTGCGCCAGATCTCCCAGCAGCGGCGGCGAAGCTGGCTTCGGTCACCCAGCGGCCGATCACAGACATCGCATTCGGCGAGGCCGCAAGCGAGGCCGCCTGGAAAACAATTCCATCCTGGTTCGTCTATGGCGACCATGACACGGCGATCCCACCGAAGGCCTTGGCATTCATGGCCGAGCGCGCGAACGCGCGTGAAACCGAAGTCGTCAAGGGCGCCTCGCACGTCGTGATGGTTTCCCATCCCAAGGCCGTGGCCAAGATCATCGAAGAGGCGGCATCCGCCCAGTAGTGCACTTCCGGACGTCGGTTCGCGGAACTAAAACAATGATCGGCGGCCAAGGGTTGTTTCCCTGGCCGCCGATCATTCGGGAGCATACTCATCGACGGAGGAAATTCGATACGGTCAGATCAAGCAATTGATTGCCCTTGCCGTTCATTACGGCCTTCAAAGCCCAAAGGCTGAATCCTTTGACCTGTAGGGCCTCAATCTTCGGCGGCATCGACAGCTCTTCCGGATTGGTGACGACATCGAGCAGTGCCGGGCCGTCATGCGCAAGAACATCCGCGAGCGCCCCTTCCAACTCAGCCGGGTCCTCCACTCGGCGCGCGTGAACGCCGACGGCATTCGCCATCGCTGCAAAATCGGGATTTTTAAGGCTGGTACCCGTCTCCAGGAGGCCGGACGCCTTCATCTCAAGTGCAACGAAGCCCAGTACGGAGTTGTTGAAGATGACGATCTTCACCGGAAGGTTCTGCTGAGCGAGCGTAAGAAAATCGCCCATCAGCATGGCGAAGCCTCCGTCGCCTGAGAGACTGATGACTTGCCTGTCTGGGAAAGGCAGCCTGCGCGCCTATTGCCTGCGGCAATGCATTCGCCATCGACCCATGCACCAGGGAACCTATCATTCTGCGCCGACCATTCATCTTCAGATAGCGTGCGGCCCATACCGTCGGCGTACCCACGTCGAACGTGAATACCGCGTCGTCGGAAGCGAGTTCGCTCACCAACTTGGCGAGATATTGCGGATGAATCGGCTTGCGGCCCGGCGTGCCGGTTGCGAGATCGTCAAGTCCTTCGCGAGCCTTTATATAATTGGACAGGCTTGTCGCCAGGTGGACCCCATCGGACTTCGGTTCGAGTTTGGGAAGTAGCGCTGACAGCGTCGCCTTTACATCGCCGACCAGGCCCATCGTCAACGGTGCCCTTCTCCCCAGATTTTCAGCCCGGAGATCGATTTGGATAATTTTGACGCCAGTCGGATAGAACTGCCGATATGGAAAATCCGTCCCGAGCATCAGCAAGGCATCGCAGGTGAGCATCGCATCGTATCCGGAAGAAAAGCCAATGAGTCCGGTCATGCCGACGTCGAACGGATTTTCCCACTCGACATGCTCCTTGCCGCCGAGCGCGTGAACGACCGGAGCCTTCAGACGTTCGGCCAGCGCCACCACCTCATCGTGTGCGCCCTCGCATCCTCGCCCGCATAGGAGCGTGGTGCGCTCGCTCTCGGCCAGCACACTTGCGAGCCTGTCCAGATCCGCATCCTGCGGAAGTATTACCGGCTCAGGTATCCGGATTCCCGCCGGATTGGAGATTGGAGCGGCGTAATCGGCAAGCGCGATGTCCCCCGGAATGACCACCACGGCGACGCCGCGCTTGGAAATCGCAGTCCGAACCGCGGTCTCGATCACGCCGGGAAGCTGGGCGGAATTGGAAACGAGTTCGCAGTAGTGGCTGCACTCTCTGAAAAGTTGATCGGGATGCGTCTCCTGAAAGTACCCGCGTCCGATTTCGACCGAAGGAATCTGTGCCGCGATCGCCAGGACCGGTACTCGGGAACGATGGGCGTCGAAGAGGCCGTTGATCAGATGAAGGTTTCCGGGACCGCAACTTCCCGCGCACACGGCAAGCTCTCCGGTAAGATGAGCCTCCGCTCCCGCGGCAAACGCCGCCGTCTCTTCGTGCCGCACATGAATCCAGTCGATGTCGCCGCGTCGGCGCATGGATTCGGTGATGCCATTCAGGCTATCTCCAACGACGCCGTAGATACGATGGACGCCGACGGAATGCAGGACCTCGGTGATGATGTCTGCTGCCTTTCGTGCCATTGCAGTCTCCTTGTCGTGCTTTGGTATTGACTGGGTTTCAACTGGCGACCGAATCAAGCGGGCAAGGCCGGCGACGGTCAGTCTGTTTGGAACTTAGGAGTTTCGTGGACATCGCCACCAGATCGACGATCGTACGTGCATCCATCTTCCGCACCATATGCCCGCGATGCCATTTGTTCTTGATTTCACTTATACCCGGGACAATCAAGCCAGATACCCGGCGAAACCGTCCCACAGAAGCTTCACAGCAGTCACCGCAAGCAGTACGTCGCATGCGCGGAAGATCTGGCGTTGATCGAGAAGTCCATGAAGTCGCCAGCCCATTCCGACACCACTCGGAATCGGAGCAAGCATATGGCCATTAGCACCAGGTCGGCGCCTTCCGGCCGCACCGGGCCGAACGAAACCGCTTCTGAATTACTATAGCGAGGCGGTGATCACGTCCGCGTTTGAAGCAGGCGGTAATATGCGAAAGCTGATCGGCGATGGAACGCTTGCCATCTTCAAGGTCTCACACGCGGAGGAATCCTGTGCAGCACCCTTGCGAGCCTACCACACGCTCCACAAGAACCTCTCCTCATCAACGACCGTCGCCATATCGAGGGCAGACCAGTGACAGATGTTTATCTCGGGCTGCATAACGGCGAGGTCCTATGGCAAGATCGGAAATCCTGTCCGACTGAACTTCACAGCGGTTTGCGAACCCTGAATGACGCCAGCCGGATTGCGAGTCTGTGTCATTCGCGCTCAAGCACGTCCTGATGTCGTGGAGAGTTTTCCAATCGCCCGATCGGTCCGATGACACCAATGTCTTGACGGGCTGCCACGGATTGCGCGGCTGTTTCGACAGCACATCATACAAAGTTTTGTTCCGAGATCGCGGAACGCCATAGGCCGCACTAATTGCCCGCGAGGCGAGGAGGATGCTCCCGATTATCGCGGCCCACCTCCGAAGGGCGCAACTATAGGGGACTATTGTTCCGAGTAAAACTGACACCTTGGTATCGATAGCGGAGGTTTTATTATGGATACCAAAGTGTAGTTGCCTCTCAAATCCCGCGTATTACTTTCAAGTCAAGCGACGCACTCATGCAAAGGTTTTTCTAGTGTCGTTTCCTGAAAGCAACCGAAAGGGATCATGATATGACCAACGCCCTCTCTCTCAAGCCTTCTACTCCCAAGCCACTTCCGGTAGCGAATGGCGATTTCTATGACATTGAGCATACGCTCAAGGCAGACGAATACGAGATTCTCATGAAGGTCCGTGCCTTCATGGAAGAGAAGGTAGCGCCGATCATCAACGATTATTGGGTCCGGGATGCGTTCCCGTTCGAGCTGCTCCCAGCGTTGAAGCAGCTCGACGTCGGTGGCGTCGGCATCGGCCGCGGTACCGCGACCCCTCATCTCATCGGCATGCTGATTATGGAAATGACCCGTATCGATCCGTCCTTCGCGACCTTCTTCGGCGTCCATACCGGCCTGTCGATGGGCTCGATCGCATTGTTGGGCTCGGAGGAGCAGAAAGAAAAGTGGTTGCCGGCCATGACGGCGTTCGACAAGATCGGCTGCTTCGGCCTGACCGAACCACTGGTCGGTTCGGGAACCGGCGGCGGTCTGCTGACGACGGCAAAACGCGACGGCGACACCTGGATTCTCAACGGAGAAAAAAAGTGGATCGGCAATGCCACCTGGTGCGACATCTCAATTATTTGGGCGCGGGATATCGATGACAACCAGGTGAAGGGCTTCATCGTCGAGAATAAGACGACCCCGGGTTTCAGCGTAGAGAAGATCGAAAACAAAATGGCGCTGAAGGTCGTTCAGAACGGTCACATAACGATGAAGGATTGCCGTATTCCTGAAGCGAACAGGCTCCAGAAGGCGAACACATTCCGCGACACCGCCTATGTCCTGCGCGAAACACGCTCGGGCGTGGGTTGGATGGCGACAGGGCTGCAGATGGGCGCCTTTGAGGCCGCCGTGAAATATACGCAGCAGCGCTTGCAGTTCGGCAAGCCGATCGCATCGTTCCAGATGGTCCAGGACCTGATAGCGAAGATGTATGCCAACCTCACCGCGTGCCAGTCCATGATGCTGCGACTGGCCGAAATCGAGGCTTCGGGCAGGCTCGAGGACAAGCATGCCTCAATGGCAAAGGCCTTCGCGACCCAGCGGATGCGCGAGACCGTCGCCTGGGCACGCGAGGTGCATGGCGGCAACGGCATCATCGTCGACTTCAACGTCGGCCGCCTCTTCTCGGATGCCGAGGCACTCTATTCCTACGAGGGCACGTTCCAGATGCAGAATCTGATCGTCGCCAAGGCTGCTACGGGGTTCAGCGCGTTCGTCTGAGCGCGCTCCACACCCGAACATTCACAGGAGATTTGATATGGTTACGCTCTCGGTGTCACCCCGGGCCGAGGACGCTCGTCCCTACGCCCTGGAACTTAGCAACCTGATCTACCAAAAAGAAGACGGCATCGCGTACGTGACCGTCAACCGTCCGCAAGTTCTCAACTCCCTTAACGGTGCCACATGGTCTGATTTGCGCAGCGCTTTCGAAGACGCCCGGGATGATCTTGCCATCCGTGGCGTCATTCTCACGGGGGCTGGCGAAAAGGCGTTCATTGCCGGCGCCGACATTGGCGAACTTGCGACACTGAGCGCGGTACAGGCAGAAGCCTCAAGCCGGTTTGGCCAAGGCGTGCTCGATCTGATCGAAACCCTCGGCAAGCCGGTGATCGCCGCGATCAACGGCTTTGCGCTCGGAGGTGGCTGTGAGACCGCAATGGCCTGCACAATCCGCATCGCGGTCGAAGCCGCACGCTTCGGCCAGCCCGAAGTTCGGCTGGGGCTGATCCCCGGCGGCGGCGGCACACAGCGGCTGCCGCGACTCGTCGGCAAGGGACGCGCGATGCAGCTCGTCCTCACCGGCTCGATGATCGACGCCGCAGAAGCTCGTCAAATCGGCCTGATCAACGAAGTTGTGCCAGCGTCAGAGTTGATGAACCGAGCCAAGACAATCCTGCGCCAGATCGCAGCCAATGGCCCGATCGCGGTCCGTTACGCTCTCGACGCCATAAACAAGGGGCTTGAGGCTGGTCAGGACGAGGGGCTCGCCATCGAGGCTGCATATTTCGGTCTCAGCGCCGGGACCGAGGACAAGAAGGAGGGCACCGCAGCCTTCCTCGAAAAACGCACGCCGCAGTTCCGCGGGCGTTGAGCCCGGTGCCCGCTACCCAATCAGGAGAAATCCAATGACTACCGACAATATCTTTTCGGGCTTGAAGGTCGTCGACCTGTCGAGCTTCATCGCAGGCCCTAGTGCCGCGGTCATCCTGTCGGATTTCGGCGCCGACGTGATAAAGGTCGAGCCGCCGCACGGTGATCCGTGGCGCAATGGACACAAGCTACCCTTTCAGCCAAAGTCGGACGCTGCTTATCAATGGCACCTCGCCAACCGCAATAAACGCAGCCTGACACTCGATCTCAAGAACCCCGCTTCCCATCAGGTCCTGCTCAAGTTGGTAGGCTGGGCCGACGTGCTGATCGTCAATACACCGCACGCAGCACGCAAGAAGCTTATGCTCGAATATGATGATGTTATCAAATCGAACCCGCGGCTGATCTATGCCGATCTTACCGGCTTCGGTGAGAAGGGACCGGATGCTGGCCTGCCGGGTTTTGACATCACGGCCTATTGGGCCCGCAGCGGTCTGTTGTCTTTGACCCGGGACGAAGGCGCGCCGCCGACCTGGCCAGTCAGCGGCAGCGGCGACAATGCGACCGCGGTTGGTCTTTACTCGGCAATCGTCACAGCACTCTATCGCCGTGAGCGCACGGGTAAGGGCAGCTATGTCACGACTTCGCTGCTCGCCGAAGGCGTGTGGTCGGCGAGCGTGTCACTTCAGGCCGAGTTGGCCAAGGCAGCATTCCCACCGCTGCACGACCGAGAGCATCCCTCCAACGCTGCGACGAACGTCTATCGTGCTGCTGACGGCACCTGGTTCATGCTTATCCTTCGCCCTGGTCAATTCGCCCCCGTGGCCGCGGCGATCGGCCGACCCGATCTGCCGAGCGACCCGCGCTTTACGGATCCCGAGCAGCTTATCGCCAACACGAGCGCGCTGACCGCAATCTTCGATGAAGTTTTCGCGACGAAGCCAATGTCGCACTGGCATTTACTATTCACCGAACTCGACGTCACCTTCGGCGAGGTCCGTGGGCCAAAGGAAGTCATCGCAGATCCGCAGCTTGTGGCAAACGAGATCGTTGTTCCGCTGGAAGGTGCTGGCGATGGGCTCACCGAGACCATCAGCAGCCCGATCAAGGTGCACGGCATCGACAAGGCGCCTGCCAGGCGCGCGCCTGCTCTCGGCGAACATAATGACCAAATCCTTCATGAGCTCGGGTTCGACCCCAAGACCGTCGCCAGCCTGCACGATAGCGGCGCGGTGTCCGCAGTCGAACAGCGCGCGGCCTGACGGTTCGAGGACACCAATAGAGGATGCAGGTAATGACCAACGTCAACACCGAATTAGCGAATGGCGTTCTTCGGGTGGAACTCAATCGCCCCGAAAAGAAGAACGCTCTTACCGGAGCAATGTATGATCGTCTCGCGCAAATATTGACCGAGGCGAATAAGAACGACGCCGTCCGTGTGATGCTCTGGCACGGAGCTGGTGATTCTTTCTGCGCGGGCAACGACATCGGCGATTTCCAGAAGAACCCGCCCCAGGCCGGCGGATCGCCACAGGCCAGGTTGACCGAAGCCTTCATCGGTTTCGAAAAGCCTGTCGTTGTCGCCGTCCACGGCGCGGCGGTGGGTGGCGGCACCACGATGCTGGCCCATTGCGATATCATCTATGCCGGCGAGAGCTCAAAGTTCCGCCTGCCATTCGTCGATCTCGCTCTGGTCCCGGAGTTCGCCTCGAGCTACTCGATCCCTGCGCTCGCAGGTTACATCCGTGCGGCCGAACTTTTCCTGCTGGCCGAGGCGTTCACGGCGGCACGGGCCGCCGAGTTGGGCTTGGTGACGCACGTCGTGGGGGATGAGGAAGTCTTCACCATGGCCGCGCTGACAGCAAAGAAGCTCGCAGCAAAGCCGGCCGGAGCCCTCATGGCAACGAAGCGGTTGACCAAGCGAGCGGCGCTCGACGGATACCGCGAGGCCGCGCGGGCGGAATCGAAGGAATTTGTTGAGCGTGTCCGCTCCGACGAGGCGCGAGAGGCTTTTGTGGCCTTTCTCGAGAAACGCACGCCCAATTTCAATCGCACGCCGCCGGCAGACGCAGCCAAATAGCACCGTGTTGCACCGACAAAAGGAGTTCCCCATGACTGAGCAACTAACGCGGACCGCACAGATCCACACGCTGACTGACCGGCTCTTTCTGCTCGAACTGAGCGGTGGCCGGATCCACACGCTAAACACTGACGGCTCAGACAACAAGGTCCTCGTGACCGGCGCCCGCAATCCCGACGGAATCGCCGTTGATGTCCAGGCTGGTCATATCTACTGGACCAACATGGGAGTACCCAAGAGCAACGACGGCTCGATCGAGCGCGCCGATCTCGACGGCGGCAATCGCAAGGTGATCGTGCCTTCCGGCGTCACTTTCACGCCCAAGCAGCTTCATCTCGATAAGCCTGGCGGCAAGCTCTACTGGTCCGATCGCGAGGGTATGCGCGTGATGCGCTCCAATTTGGACGGCTCGAATGTCGAGACTTTGGTTGAGACCGGGCGCGGCGACGTCGATCGACGCGACCAGTCGCGCTGGTGTGTCGGGATTACCGTCGACCCCGTCCAACGCAAATTTTACTGGACGCAAAAGGGTGGTGACAACGCCGGCGTCGGCCGCATCTTCCGCGCTGGTATCGACATGCTCCCGGGCGAAACTCCGACCGAACGCTCCGATATCGAGCTATTATTCGACGACCTTCCCGAACCGATTGATCTGGAGCTCGATCTCGACAATCGGGTCCTTTACTGGACCGACCGTGGCGATCCACCAAGCGGCAACACGGTGAACTGCGCCCCCATAGACGAGACCAATCCGCAACCAAAGATTTTAGTCACTCACTTGATGGAGGGGATCGGTCTTGCGCTCGACCTCCGTGGAAAGCGCATGTTCTTCACTGATCTTGGCGGCTCGCTCTACGCCGCCAAGCTCGACGGATCGCACCGGCGCGTCCTCCTCTCCGCGCAGGGCAATCTCGCCGGCGTCGCCCACGCCATAATCTGATTTCCTAACCTGGAGAAACGGACATGACCTACGACAAACCCATCAAACGCATCGCCGTCGTTGGCACCGGAGTCATCGGCGCTAGTTGGGCCGCGCAATATCTCGCTCGCGGCTTCGATGTGGTCGCGACGGACCCTGCGCCTGGAGCGGAAAAGCGTCTGCGCGATTATATCAACCGCGCGTGGCCCGACCTGAAGACGATCGGCCTGGCTGCAGGCGCGTCGCAAGATCGGCTCAGCTTCACCGCCGATATGTCGGCCGCACTCGTCGATGCGGACTTCGTCCAGGAGAACGGTCCCGAGCGTCCCGAATTCAAGCAGAAGCTGTTCGCCGAAATGGACGTGGCCGCGCCAATCGATACGATCATCGCGTCGAGTTCGTCTGGGCTGACGATGAGCAGTGTCCAGGTCGATTGCGTCCATCCCGAGCGCACCGTCATCGGCCACCCGTTCAACCCGCCCCACATCATCCCGCTCGTCGAGGTGGTGGCGGGCGCGAAAACCGCGCCGGATGCTATTGCGCGAGCAATGCGTTTCTACGCGGAAATCGGCAAGAAGCCGATCCTGCTGAAAAAGGAGTTGCCCGGCCATGTCGCGAACCGACTTCAGATCGCTCTATATAAGGAGATCACCTATCTCATCCAGGACGGTGTCCTTAGCGTCGCCGACGCTGACGATGCTGTAAGCTACGGCCCCGGTTTGCGCTGGGGCGTGATGGGGCCGAACCTGCAGTGGCACCTTGGCGGTGGCGAGGGCGGCATCCAGCACTTCATGGAGCATCTGATGCCACGAATGGTCGAGTCGATGAAGCATCTTGGCTCGCCCGATTTCGGTCCCACATTGGCCCAGACGATCGTCGATGGCGTCCTGGCCGAAGCCGCAGGCAAATCGGTCGATGAACTTGCGGCGGAGGAAAACCGCACCCTTATCGGACTCCTGGCGCTTCGGAACGTCTCTAAGGCGCGAGCTGCATCGGCTGTCGCGGCGGAATGAAGCGACGGTTGATGAGCATGACTTGGATCTCGCCGGATCTACCGGCGAGGCAGCCACGTTGCCGGCCGCGCCCGACGTAGATGAAGACAGCAAACCTGAGAAGCTGGTCGGGACCAGGGCGCCGATGATCGCCGCTGCGCGACAGCGCGTGCGATGGCATCACGTTGGACCTGTTGAGCGGCAATTTTTGCCTGTCACAGAGGAAGTATTCACATGTCCCATATCAAACCTATTCGCCAGGTTACAGTCATTGGAACAGGAGTGATCGGTGCTAGCTGGGCGGCACTCTTCCTGGCCAAAGGACTCGATGTCATCGCGATCGATGTTTCGCTGAACGCTGAATCCTCGTTGAGGAAGTTCGTACTTACCGCCTGGCCAGCGCTCGAAAGACTAGGGCTGACGCCCGGCGCCTCACCCTTGCGGCTGTTCTTTACGAGCGACCTTGCGGAGGCTGTGAAAGATGTCGACTTCGTCCAGGAGAGCGGACCTGAACAGCTCGATTTCAAGCAGGAACTGTACGGTCAGCTCGATGCTTTGTTGCCCCCAGACGTGATTATCGCGTCCAGTTCCTCCGGCCTCCCCATGAGCCAAATCCAATTGGGCGCAACCATACATCCCGAACGATGTGTCATTGGCCATCCCTTCAATCCGCCGCATCTCATGCCGCTGGTCGAGATCGTCGGCGGTCCACTTACCTCGGAAGCTACGATCCGGCGTGCGCAGGACTTCTATAGGTCGTTGGGCAAGCAGACGGTCCGCATCAACAAAGAAATGCCGGGCCACGTCGCAAGCCGCCTCCAGGCTGCGCTAGCACGCGAGGCGTATTATCTGGTTGCCGAGGGCGCGCTGAGCGCAGCCGACGTCGACACCGCACTCACCGCCGGCCCTGGCCTACGTTGGAGCGTCATGGGCAACATGATGCTCGACCACCTCAGCGGCGGGCCTGGCGGTATCGAGCACTTTTTGCAACATTTCGGAGCCCCGTTGACAGCATCTTGGAAGTCCCTTGGCTCACCAGAGCTGACACCGGAAGTACAAAGGAAGCTCAGCGAAAGCGTTCGTGCTGAAGTCGGAACGCGCACAATTGAGGAGCTTGAGGCTGAGCGCGATGACCGCTTGCTTGAGATCCTTGAGCTGCGCGCGAACGCCATTTGAGAAGCGACCCGCACGTCCTCGGCGATAATGCCCGGACCTGCCTTCGCTCCGTCATCGAGTTACAAAGGATAAATGCCATGCCAGGAAGGCTAATGGAGGGCACCAAGTCCGCATATCAGTATCCATTGCTTATTAAGCAGCTATGGCACGCACCGCTCCAGCAGGCGCCCGATCAGGTGATCGTATATCGGGACAGGAAGCGCTTCACCTATCGGCAATTACGTGAGCGCGTCGGTCGGCTGGCATCCGCTCTTGCGAAGCTTGGCGTCGACGCCGGCGACACCGTCAGCGTGCTGGACTGGGACAGTAACCGATTCCTTGAAGCCTACTTTGCCGTTCCGATGATGGGCGCGATCTTGCAGACCGTAAATGTCCGCCTGCCGGCAGAAGAGATCGCTTACACGATCAATCACGCGGGCTCGTCAATTATTCTGGTCAATGATGACTTTGTCCCGGTTCTGGAAGGCATAAGGCAACAACTGCCCAAAGTGAGAACATTGATCCTAGTATCGGATCGGACAACACCCCAAGAAGGCAGACTGACATTTGCCGGCGAATACGAGGCTTTGCTGGCCGCTGCCGAGTCCGACTACACTTTTCCCGACTTCGATGAAAACACCCTTGCCACCACTTTCTACACGACGGGCACAACTGGCTTACCGAAAGGCGTTTCTTTCAGCCACCGCCAGCTTGTTCTCCACACACTCGCCCAAGCAGCTTTTTCGGGCACGGCCGCAAAACAGGGCCGCTTCTCCCGCGACGACGTCTATATGCCGATCACCCCAATGTTTCATTCCCACGCCTGGGGGTTTCCGTGGACGGCGACTCTTGCCGGTGTCAAACAGGTGTATCCGGGGCGCTATGACCCGACCGTCCTCCTGACGCTTATCAAGGCCGAAGGGGTGACCTTCACACACGGCGTGCCGACGATCCTGCAAATGCTGCTTGATGCAGCCACAGAGGCGAACGTCAACCTCGCCGGCCTGAAGATGGCTATCGGAGGTTCGGAGCTACCGAGAGCGCTTGCCAAAAGAGCGCTCTCGTTGGGCGTCGATGTGTACGCTGGCTATGGAATGTCCGAGACCGCACCTTTGCTCACCACAGCACTCGTCCAGACTGCGGACCTGACCGGGGATCTCGAAAAGGAGATCGATATCCGGACCAAGGCTGGCATCTCAGCACCTCTGGTCGACATTCGTGTAGTCGACCAGAGCTTGAAGGAGGTCCCCCACGACGGCAAGACCAAAGGCGAGATCGTCGCACGTGCACCGTGGCTTACGCAGCGCTACACTGAAAACACCGAAGCATCCGAGCAATTATGGGCTGGCGGTTATTTGCACACCGGTGACATCGGCGTTTTGGATCCGAACGGCTATCTCCATGTCGTCGACAGGATCAAGGACGTCATAAAGACTGGCGGCGAGTGGGTGTCATCCCTTGAGATCGAGGATTTCATTTCCCAATGCAAGGGCGTATCGGAGGCAGCGGTTATCGGCATTGAGGACGACAAATGGGGCGAACGGCCATTGGCTCTCGTGACCAAGGACGAAAAGACGGGCGGCGGTCTCAGCGAGACTGAAATAAAGTCGCATCTGAAGTCCCTTGTCGATAGCGGTTTGATGTCCAGGTTCGGAATACCGGACAAAATCCTGTTCGTGGATTCGCTTCCCAAGACAAGTGTCGGGAAGTTTGACAAGAGGAAGCTCAGGGAAACCTACGGCAAGCCATCGCACCTCCCATAAGCAACCGCGGAGGAGCAACGATGAGTGCTCATATTAGGGCAGATCGCCTCTATCTCGAGATCTCAAGGCGGGTCAGCGCCTCGCCAGCGCCCGTCGTACGATCCATGAAAACACAAATCAGGGCATTTGACGCGCAATTCGATCCTCGTTTCACACAGACGAGGAGACAGGCGAAGGCAATCTCTTCAGAGGGCTAGTGGCAAGTGGTCGAGACACGCTTGAGCACCAATTGCTCGGCGGGGTAGCCGGCCATGAGCATTGATATTTTCGTGCCAGAGCCAGCCATTGACGTCCACGCGGCCCATCGTCTCGTCGTGACAAGTTCAAGAAATAATCACTTGCGGGCGCACATGAACGACGAAGTGACATTCCTGTCATGTCAAGACCGCTGCTGACGCTATCGGTTCTGCTTGTGAAAGCTCACATATAGGAAAGCCGGGATAAACCGATACTTAAGTGCATGGAGGCGCCGTTTACCGCCGTCGATTGCGTGTTGGCGGATATGACAATGGCGGGCATTGGCGGCATCGGCCTGCAGACGGCACTGAAGACCTATGCCAAGCATCCGCCGCTCATCTTTATGGCTGGCGGCTGGGATGAGCGACTGCGCCGCACGGCCATCGCCGGCGGCGCAGTCGCCTTTCTCGAAAACCCATTGACATCGACATTCTCGCCGACTGCCTCGAATCGGCGCTAAAGGCCTGATGGCAGGAGGCGCGGACGGAATGGCCGCACCTCGAAGGATTCTCAATCTCACCCTCACCGCGGCCCGTAGGACTGTGCCGTATCTACATCGGCTTCGGGCCAAGCAATTCAGGCGCGGATGAACGCGAGCAGATCAGCGTTGATCACATCGGCATTGACCGTGGCCATGCCGTGTGAAAAGCCCGGATAGATCTTGAGCGTACTGTTCTTGAGAAGCTTGGCCTGGAGCACGGCCGCATTCTGATAGGGCACAACCTGATCATCGTCGCCTTGCATGACCAGTATCGGCACTGTGATGGCCTTGAGGTCGTCGGTCTGGTCGGTCTCCGAGAACGCCTTTATGCCGTCATAGTGGGCCTTGGAGCCGCCCATCATGCCCTGGCGCCACCAGTTGTCGATGATGCCCTGCGACACCTTCGCGCCGGGCCTGTTGAAGCCGTAAAACGGTCCGGAAGGCAGGTCGCGGAAGAATTGCGGCCGGTTGGTCGCTACGGCCTGCCGGAAACCGTCGAAGACCTCGATCGGCATGCCGCCGGGATTGTTTGCCGTCTTGACCATGAGTGGCGGGACTGCGCTGATCAGGACAGCCTTGGCGGCGCGGCCCTCGGGCTGGCCATACTTCGCTACATAGCGGGCAACCTCGCCGCCGCCGGTGGAATGGCCGATGTGGACGGCGTTTCTAAGATCGAGATGCCTCACGACGGCCGCGGCATCCGCGGCGTAATGGTCCATGTCATGCCCGCTGCCGATTTGTGTCGAACGGCCATGCCCGCGCCGGTCATGGGCGATGACGCGAAAGCCCTGCGCCAGAAAAAACAGGAGTTGCGAGTCCCAGTCGTCCGAGCTGAGGGGCCATCCGTGATGAAACATCAGGGGCTGGGCGTCTCTCGCCCCCCAGTCCTTGTAGAAAATCTCGATACCGTCGACCGTTTTCACGGACGCCATGGCTTCGCCGCTCTGTTTCGGCGATGGCGCGCTCTTCGCCTTCGAGGCCGCATGAGCGGGGATGGCCGAGAGCAGCGGTACGGTTGCGGCAACACTGCCAATTGTCAGCATGTCGCGTCGCGAAATGGTTTTAGGATCGTTATCCGGGGCCATTTTGGATCTCCAATTGGGAATGAATCGGGGCTTCGTGTAGAAAGGGACTTCCAGCGGATCGGGCGCCGTCAAACCTGAAAGCGGCGCTTCATCTCGCGATAGGCATCCGCCCGCGAAAGGGCGAGGTCCTTCAATTGCTCATCGGTGAGCGCAAGTAATGCCACGCGCGAACGGCGCTTTTCCCTCTGCCAAATCAACTGTTCGAGCAGTGAAACGGCAGAGAAACAAATGCCAGTCAATGACAGAGGGCGATGATATCGCCGCTTGCGCGAGTACGTCATCCTGATTGTGGTCATTGTCCTATCCTCGATTTATGGCACCGCCGGGAGGGGCCGGATGGCTGGCCTATGCGGTTAACGTGCAAAGGATGCGCGGTCTATGCTGACGAAACCATAGGACAAAAGTATCGACTATACTTTGGTATGGCCACCACGGGCTCTTTAATACTTGGATTCATTGTGCGACCCACGCCGTCCCGCCAATTATACGACCGCCACACCGGCACCATGTACAATCGACAGTCACGGTAGCCGTGCTTAGGCTCATCTCGGACGGGATCCGGAGAGACGAAGCTACAGGACATACGCGACGTTCAAGGATCCGGACGGAAACGCATGGATCCTTCAGGAGATCACGCAGCGGCTCAAGGGCCGCCAGGGTGGCGAGGTCAAATTCTCGTCGGCCAGCGAAGTCGAAGGCGCGCTTCGCCGGGCCGCATGCGGCTGGAACGTCATCCGATCTCGGTGAGCCATGAAACGATCTACAAGTTCGCAAACTCGGCTGACTGGCCACGCTATGAAGGTCTGGCGGATTTGCCGGAGCAGCGTGCCAGGCGCAGACCATGACACGCCAGACGCAAGCACGGTCAACGCTTTAGCCCGGACTTGAAAATCTGCGCCGCCCAGCACGGTCGAGGAAATGGTTTTCGAGAGAGGTCGATCCACTGTCGGTCACAGACGCAGATCTGATCGAGATCTGCAACCACCTCAACGCGACGCCGCGCAAATGTCTTGGCTATCGAACGCCAGCCGAAGTCTTCCGCAAACAAACTGCTCGCCCGGATGAGACACGCCGGTTAGCTTGGGCAGCCCCGCAAGTCGCGCTTCAGCATGAACTCACACTCTTGCTGGTCTTGGATCGTTGGTAATCGTGCTGACTGGATGCGCGGGCAGTGCCAAAGCAGTTGCCGGGGCGCCCGGCCCTTTTGTGGCGCCCGATAAAGCTTATGACAGCAATGCTTGACCAGATCATTCCCCAGACCGGTGCCGGGGCGGTCATCCCCGGCAACCATTCGCGCAAGATCCCCATCCTCCCCGGTCCGGGCATCTACGAGATGCGCAACTGCCGAGGATAAATCAAGTGACGGGAAGATGCTGGTTCTGCCCTCGCCTTGCGCTATCCTGGCAGTTGGAAAAACCAATTGGCGATCAGCACGATTGCGAGGCCGCCGGCAAGCGCCAGATATGGCAGAATACCTGCCTTCTTCACACCTAGATCCAATCCGACCAGGCCCAGATCCTCCATCGCCCCAGCAGGGAACTTGCCGCCGTCGCGCACATAGTGCCTGTAGGCGAAAACCGGCAGGATCAACGCGGCGAAAGCGAAGCCGATCCAGAGCGCGTTTGCGTAACCCCAGACCTTGGCACCGGCACCGAGGAAGAGCGCATTGACGAAAGCGAGAACGGTGTTGAGGCCGATGAGCCAGGTCGGCGCCTTCCACGGACGCCCGATATGGCCGGAGTCGATGCGGTGGATCCAGCCGGAATTGAGATTGAGGAAGTTGAAGATGATGTAGCCGACGTTGGAGACGGCGAGCACGAAGAAATAGCCGCTGGTGTCAGATGCAATGGCGAGAAGGGCGAGGTTAAAGGCGAAGTCCGTCCACATTGCCCTGGTCGGTGCGCCATTCTCGTTCACATGGTCGAGATATTTCGGCAGCCAGCCGTCCTTCGAGCCCTGATAGAGCGTGCGTGAGGAACCGGCCATCGCGGTCATGATCGCGAGGAACAGCGCCAGGATCATCAGGATGACGAGCAGCTGCGTGACGATCCTGCCGGCGCCGATCAGGCCACCGAGCGCTTCGCCTACACCGGTGCCATCTACGATGCCCGGCGCCAACATGCCGGCATGGCCGAGCACGCCCTGGAAGGCGAAGGGCACGAGGAAGAAGAACAGGCAGCAGGCAAGACCGGAATAGAAAATCGCCTTGAACGTGTCGGTCTTCGGATTCTTGAGCTCGCGCGTATAGCAGACGGCGGTCTCAAAACCATAGGTCGACCAGGCAGCGATATAGAGGCCGCCGAGGAAGAGCGTCCAGCCACCATTGCTCCAGGTACCGTCGGTACCGGCATAGGCGGCTGTCGGCGGCACGAGGCCGGTGACGTTGGAGGCAATGATCTGGCCGCTGACGATCGGATAGACACCGATGATCAGCAACGGCACGAGAACGATGATCGCGAGCCACTTCTGCACGCTTGCCGTCTCAGAAATGCCGCGATGCTGGATCGCGAAGATGATCAGCATCAGGATCCCACCAATGAAGAAGGTGGCGTTGATGTTGGCGGTCGCGAGGAATGGAATGTTGAAGCTGACGAGAGACCAGTTGCGGATGGCTGGCGTCAGCGCGGCAACGCCATCGGCGCTGAGCAACGTGCTTACAGCATCCTGTGGCGACGTGCCGGCGTGAGCTGCAATATATTCAGCAACGCGCGGGCTATCGGCCGCTATAGACGTGGCATGCGCGCTGATCCAGGTGATGACGGCCTGCGAGTCCGCCGCCGGGATCGGGAAAAAGGCATTGAGAATATAGCCGGCTGCGATGGCACAACCCAGTGACAGCACCGGCGACCAGGCAAACCAATTGCACCAGACCGAGAGTGGCGCGATGAACTTCGAATAGCGCAACCAGGCAGTCGCACCGTAGACGGAGGCGCCGCCGGACTTGTTGGCAAACATGCCAGCAATTTCCGCGTAGGTGAAAGATTGCAGAAATCCCATGATCATCGAGATGATCCACACGGCGAAGGCGAGCTTGCCCGTTGTTCCGGCGATACCGCCGATGGAGAAAAGAACGAGCGGCGGCACGCCCGCAGCAACCCAGAACGCGCCCTTCCAGTCGAGCGCGCGTATAAGCTTACCTTCGGTGCCAGCGGAAACGCCGGCGTCCACAATATCAGTCATCGATGAAGTTCCCCGTTTTTGTTCCGAACGTAACTTTCGTACGTCTCCTTGAACGTGCCTCCCATGGCATTTCGGGCTTGCTGGAGGTTTTCGTGAGCCGCGTCTGCACGCGGATTTCCAGTCTAGGCCCTTTATAGAAAGTAAATATATTTTCTTTTTAGTCAACATCCCTTTACTTTCGGGAGGCGTTTTGTCAGCATGATCCGAGTGCCGGGAGGCACATCGTTCCGCCGAGAGGATTGCATGCGAGATCTCCATCCGACGATCGCCGGAGTGCGGCCCCCTTCGGCGAGCATGATCCGCTATCCGGGCATCACGACATTGCCGCCGAATACAGAACGCTACCGCTGCAAGGGTGGCGGATCGCTCGTTATGCGCGTCGAGCCCGGTGATCATATCACGGTGACCGACAGCGAGGGCGGACAGGCCTGCGAACTGTCCTTCCTCGATACGACGGGCAAGTTCCAGGCCGCCGGCTTGGGAACGGCCTTCACCCATGCTGCGGAAGGGCTGAAATCCATCCTCTCTTCCGGCGACGAGAGCGCGGCAAGAACCCGCGCAGCATTGCAACGCCGTGGCGCCGATCTCTCGAAAGCCGGGGCTCTTCGTATCCTTGGAACGGCATCGCCTGCCGGCAGCACGGCCGAGTTCACGATTGCGCTGACAGGCCTGTTGATCGTCACGGCACCGGGCGATGCCATGTCACCGGAGGCACAGGACACCACGACGCCGATCGAGATTAGAATTCGGCGCAGCCAATTCATCCGCGACTATGCCTCCGCCCTGCCGGAACCGCTGGCAGACCCAATCGAGGATATCCGTATCAGGGCGGCCACGGCGTCCGCCTACTTCGTGCGCGCCGGCGAATTCATCCAGATCATCGACGTCTACGGCCGGCAGTGCACCGACTTCCAGGCCTTTGCTGCCCGCAAGGTGGACAAGGGGTTGGATCTCGCGCTCGATGCCACCATCACCCGCACTCTGCTCGGCCGCAGCTATCCCGCGCCCGGCCTGCCCTCGAAAGCCTTCGATCGCGACTTCGAACCGCTGGTGGAGATCGTGCAGGATACGGTCGGGCGTCACGACGCCTTCGCGACCGCCTGCAATTCCCGTTATTATGACGATATGGGCTATCCTGGCCACGTCAATTGCACCGACAACTTCAACGCGGCGCTGGCGCCCTATGGCATTGCCGGCCGCAAGGGCTGGGAAGCGCTCAACTACTTCTACAACACCAATATCTCCCACAATAATCAGCTCTATCTCGACGAACCGTGGTCGCGGCCGGGCGACTATGTACTGATGCGGGCGCTGACCGATCTCGTCTGCGTCTCCTCCTCCTGCCCCGACGATATCGACGCGGCGAATGGCTGGGATCCGACGGATATTCACGTCCGCACCTTTTCCGGAAAAGAGAAATTCTCACGAGCGGTAGCCTATCGCATGACCCCTGACGCCGACGCCGAACTGACGCGCGAAACCGCGTTCCACCCTCGCCTCTGCGCACTGACGCGGGATTACACCGAATATCGCGGCTACTGGCTGCCGAACCGCTTTGCCGCCGAAGGCCCGGTCGAGGAATATTGGGCCTGCCGTGAACATGCTGCCGTCATCGATCTCTCGCCACTTCGCAAGTTCGAGGTGACGGGGCCGGATGCCGAAGAGCTGCTGCAATATTGCCTGACACGCGATGTCCGCAAGCTATCGACCGGCCAGGTCGTCTATTCAGCCATGTGCTATGAAAACGGCGGCATGATCGACGACGGCACGCTCTTCCGGCTCGGCGACAAGAATTTCCGCTGGATCGGCGGCGACGACTACAGCGGCATCTGGCTGCGCGAGCAGGCTGAGAAGAAGGGCTTCAAGGCCTGGGTACGCTCATCGACCGACCAGATGCACAATATCGCCGTGCAGGGACCTAAGAGCCGCGACATCCTGAAGGAGATCATCTGGACGGCGCCGCGCCAGCCGACGATCGGCGAACTGGAATGGTTCCGCTTCGCCGTTGGCCGCATCGGCGACTTCGAGGGCGCTCCCGTCGTCGTCTCGCGCACGGGTTACACCGGTGAGCTCGGCTACGAGATTTTCTGCCATCCCAAGGATGCTTTGACCGTCTTCGATGCCGTCTGGCAGGCGGGGCAACCGCACGGTCTGAAGCCCATGGGTCTCGAAGCCCTCGACATGGTTCGCATCGAGGCGGGACTGATCTTCGCCCATCACGAATTCACCGACCAGACGGATCCCTTCGAGGCCGGCATCGGCTTCACCGTGCCGCTGAAATCCAAGCAGGATGATTTCATCGGCCGCGACGCACTTATCCGCCGCAAGGAGAACCCACGCCACCTTCTGGTCGGGCTAGATGTCCAGGCCAATGAAGCGGTCGGCCATGGCGATTGTGTTCATATCGGCCGAGCACAGGTCGGCGTCGTCACCAGCGCCACACGCTCGCCGATCCTCGCCAAGACGATCGCGCTTGCCCGCATCGACGTGACTCATGCAGGCGTCGGCACCGCGGTTGAGATTGGCAAGCTCGACGGCCAGCAGAAACGCTTGCCGGCCGTCATCGTGCCCCTCTCACACTACGATCCGCAAAAGACGCGGCCGCGGTCCTAATCGGCTACTCCGTTTTGCGCTGCGCATTCGAGATCGCCCGTGCGGCCTCCTCCGAAGAGTTGGCGAGAGAGCGCATCTCCGCCGCCAGCACGGCAAAGCCGGACCCAGCCGTTCCGGCTCTTGCCGCCTCTATGCCGGCATTGACCGCAAGCAATTTCAGGTAGCGCAGAGACTGCAGAATTTCGCCGGTCTTGGAGGCGGTGACCCGCATATCCGCGGTCTGTTCGTCGATACGCCGATAGAGCGATTCGATATTGATGATGCTGCCTTCGAGATAGAGCAGCGCGCCCGCTTCATCCCATACGCCGCCGCCAGTCTCCGTGACCCAGATGAAATGACCGTCACTGTGGCGTATCCGATATTCCATCGTCCAGTCGCTGCGGCTCTCCAACGCCTTGCCGACAACCTCGTCCATGATCGGCACGTCCTCCTCGCACATGATGGAGGTGAAGGTCCGCGTGCGGTTGCCGATGATCTCGTCGGTGCGATAGCCGAAGACGCGCTCGATGCCATCGGTCATTTCCAGCATCGTATAGTTCTCATCGGCGCGGCAACGATAGAGAAAGCCGCTCATGCGGCCGAGAACGCTCGTTTGGAAATCCATGAAGACCATGCCCGAAGAAAAAGAGTTGCAGATCAAGGTGCTTTGTCTTGTTTCAAACACACCGGAAAGGGCCGCGACGAACGGCCCTTTCCGGTTATGAAGTCTTACGAGATCCTCAGTTACGCAGATATTCCTCCATCGAGTCGTCGAGCGCTTCGACCCAGGGCGTGTGATGCTTCGGCGACAGATTGCCGGTCATCAGTGAGCGATAGGCATGGTCGCGGAAACCCATGATGTTTTCCGCCTTGTGGTGCTCCCACTCCATGAAGGTCTTGTTCGTGCCTTCGATGTCAAAGCTCGGATAGTCGGTCTCGGCAAGCAACTCCTTCACATAGTCGCCCTGATACCAGATCATCTGCTCGGCATCTTCCAGCGTCTCCTCGCGGGCACGCCACATATCGAAATTCGCCTTCAGTTCCTCTTCCGGCGGCAGCTCGATGCGGCCCATCATGACATCGCGCGCCCACCAGGCCTGCACGTCGAACATGTTGAAGGTGTAAAACTGGTCCTGCATGCCGATATAGAAGAGCTGCGGATTCTTGTCGAAGATCACGCCTTTGTAGAGACCGTCGGCCCACAGCCGGTTGGCGGTCTTCAGGCGCAACTCGTCCGGCAGGAAAGGAAAATGGTGCTGGTATCCGGTGCACAGGATCAACGCATCGACCTGCTTGCTCGAACCATCGAGGAAATAAGCGGTCTTGTTTTCGAGCTTGGTCAGTAGCGGCCGTTCCTCGAAATTCTCCGGCCATTTGAAGCCCATCGGCTTCGAGCGGTAGCTCGTGGTCACCGATTTGGCGCCGTATTTCCAGCATTGCGAGCCAATGTCTTCGGCCGAATAGCTGCGGCCGACGATGAGGATGTCCTTGCCCTTGAATTCCAGCGCATCGCGGAAGTCATGGGCATGCAGCACACGGCCGTTGAAGGTCTTCACACCCTCGAAATAGGGAACGTTCGGCGTCGAGAAGTGCCCGGTGGCGACGACGACATAGTCGAATTCCTCGTCATACATGCGGTCTTCGACGCGGTCGTGCGCTGTTACCGTGAATTTCTTCGTTTCCTCGTCGAAACGCACCATGCGTACCGGCGTGCTGAAGCGGACCCATTTGCGCACATCCGCCTTCTCGACGCGGCCCTTGATATAGTCCCACAGCACGGCGCGCGGCGGATAGGAGGCGATCGGCTTGCCGAAATGTTCCTCGAACGAATAATCGGCAAATTCCAGGCATTCCTTCGGGCCGTTCGACCAGAGGTAACGATACATGCTGCCGTGAACCGGCTCACCATATTCGTCGAGGCCGGTGCGCCAAGTATAATTCCAAAGCCCTCCCCAGTCCGACTGCTTTTCGAAGCACACGACTTGCGGAATGTCGGCACCCTTCTTGGCAGCCGATTGGAAGGCCCGCAATTGAGCGAGCCCCGATGGTCCGGCACCGATAACGGCAACTCTTGTCATGAAGCATTCCCCTTCTCGATTCTATCGAAGTTCTTATCGCATGCAGTCATTTGGCGCGGCGGCCGGGATCAATCCGGGAAGATGCCGGGGCTTGTGGGAGCCCCGTCGTCATATGTCGAAAGCCAGTCGATCGTCGTCTGGCGGTAGCGCGTCAGGCCCTTGTAGTCGATGAGTTCCGGCGGCAGGGTGCGTAGCACGCGCGGAAAGCGGCGCGCCCACTTCGGCACGGTCACGAGCTCGTTCATGTTCATCAGATAGCAGCGGATGACGAAGAGAATGGCGTTCGAACGCGGCAGACGCCAAAGACTCTGCAACTCGACGCGCAGATGCACCTTCTCGCCGACATTCGCTGGCGTCACGGTCGTGCGGTCAGGACCCCATTTGGGATAGTTCTCAGGACTGGTATCGAGGCGGGGATTGATGGTCATCGTCCAGTTGAAGCGCCGCGTCGGCTTGCCCTGCTGTAGGTTCAGGAGGAACTTCAGCGCGCGGTCGAAGACGCCGATCTGATGGGCAAGCGGCACCGGCCCGTGCCATTCCATGAAATTCATGCCGATGTCGAAATCAAGCGACCAGTCGGCCTGCGTCGTCACCATGCCGGCATCCATCCACAGGTTGCCGTCGCGCTGGTCGACGATGCAGAAGTCACCCTGGGCCTGGCGGGTTATGTATTCGAAGGGCTCGTAGGGCAGCGTTGAAGCATCGCCGAAGGTGAAGCTATCGTCGATGCCGAGCGGCCGGTTGATCCAGCGCCACTGGTCGCCGTTCTTGATCAGCGTGAAATGCTCGGGGTAACCGGCGGCCTGCTCTTCCATCAGCAGCTCCAGCGTATCCCATTGCGCCGTCATCATATGCGGCAGCGCCTGATAGCGCAGCGGATCTTCCTTCAGCACCAGCGCCCGATCGTGCATCTCGGCGACATAATGCTCATCGACATCGATCAGGCTTTCGTAGACGGTGCCCGCCTGCCCCTTCACATGCGGTTCCATGTTGACGGAATACATGTACTCGTCGCGATCGAAGGGGAACGGAAAGCGCCGGATGTTTTCCGGACTGTTCCGGTAGCTGAAATCGTCCCGGAAGGTTTCCTGCTTGAAGGCGATTGCCATGTCCGTTCTCCTGGTTCGGCCCGATGCCTAGAGGTCGAGATGCAGCGTGTTTCCCTCGAAGCGGGAGACACAGATCATCACCTTGCGGCCGGAAGCCTTTTCTTCATCGGTCAGATAGACGTCGTGGTGCAAAAGCTTGCCCTCGCAGGCGGCAACCACCGTCTCGCACTGTCCGCAGGCTCCGCCGCGACAGAGGAAGGGCGCGTCGACACCCGCCGCCTCGATGGCGTCCAGCATGCTCTCGTGATGGCCGACATGCACCGTCTTGCCGGAGCGCGTCAGTTTGATCGAGAACGGCTTGCCGGGTCTTGAGGAGAGGAAACGTTCAGAATGCAGGTTCTGCTCTGGCCAGCCGGCCTCCAGACCCGTCCTTAGCACGCCATCGATCATGCCGGCCGGGCCGCAGACATAGAGATGCGTACCGAGCGGCTGGCTCTCGAGCAGGCGGGCAACGGGAATAAAATTGCGATCGGCGTCGCAATAGATCTTCACCCGCTGCGCGCCATAGCGCGCGACGAGGTCCTGGCAATAGGCTCCGCGATCGAGCGAACGCACCGCATAATGCAGCTCGAAATTGGCACCCTCGCGGGAAAACTGCTCCATCATGGCGATGAAGGGCGTAATGCCAATGCCGCCGGCAATCAGCAGATGCTTGCGGCCACGCCAATCCGGCTGGAAGAGGTTGACTGGATAGCTCACCCCGAGCTCGTGGCCTTCGCTGACCTTCTCATGCATGAAGCTGGAGCCGCCGCGCGAATCCTCGACATGCAGCACGCTGACCTCATAGCCCGAGCAATCATGCGGCGGCGACATCAACGAATAAGCGTTGCGTCTGATATGCCCCTCGTCGTTCATCGAGACGATCACGTGCGCACCGCCGGAGAAATAAGGCATCGGCTTGCCATCGGGGCGTTCGAAGCGGAAGCGTTTGATCCGATGCGCGATCGGCGTCACCTTCGTCACACGGACGGGAATTTCAGTACCACCGCTCATAGGAACAACTCCTCCGGATCAGGGGCGCTGCCCGGCTCTTCCGCATCGATGTTGACCCCCTGAAAGGCTCCGAGCCGGCGCGAATAATGGTCGCGCACCAAGAGCGGAAGCCCGCAGTGACCGCAGGCAAAGGGGCTGTGGGTGACATCCTCGCTAATGCCCTTGCAGTGGACGCACTGCACGCGACGCGCCAGCGAGCCACGATGCTCCGTCATGATCGAGGCATGGTCCATGCCGTAATCAAGCGCCACCATCATTGCCTGGCCGATAAAGCCTTCGGTGCCGGCAATATAAAGTCGCGTGCCCATACGGGCGGTGGCGAGCGAACCTTTGAGGCGAAAGAGCAGCGTCGCAATCGTCGGCGCTGCGAAGAACATATCGACGCCGAGCCTGCGCAGGAGCTCATCATGGCCCTTGCCCTGCGAGCCGCGCGCAACATAGAGGACTTCGCTGCGAGCAAGTCCCGTTTCGTCAAGCGCAGCCTGCTGCTCGATAAGAGCCAGCGCGCCCTCGCCTTCCAGAGCGAAAATATGCTTGCGTGCCGTTGGCTGGATGATCAGGCCCCTGTAGACGGGTCGGCTCTTAATGCCTTCAACAAGCATGGCGCGCTCCCTAACCGATCGCGGTCCGCTTCTTTTTTTCCGGATCGTCGAATGGCAGCGTGTGCGCAATTGCACCGGCTTTGACGTTCTTGCCACGAACCTCGAGCTTTGTGCCCTGCACGGCCTTATCGACGTCGAGACGGGCGATTGCCATGGATTTCCTGGTCAGCGTGGAATAGCTCGTGCAGGTGATGACACCGACCTTCTTTCCGTCGGCAAAGACCTCGTCCCCGAGGTCGGCGGGGCCGTCGGCATCGATCAGCATGCCGAAAATCTTGAAGCGTTCCTTCCCTTTCAGGCGCGCATGTTCCTCAGCGCCGCGGAAGCCGGTCTTGCCGGGGCTGACCGTGAAGTCGAGGCCGAGTTCCCAAAGACTGTCGCCGGGCGGCTGATCGGCAAAGGGATACATCTGAGAATTGTCGTAGGGATAAAAGAGCAGATAACTTTCGACGCGCAGCATGTCGAGGACGCTGAAGCAGCAAGGAATAATTCCCATATCTTCGCCTTCGGCGACGATCCGGTCCCAGACCATGACGGCATCCTGACCGCGCACGAAGATTTCATAACCGCGCTCGCCGGTATAGCCGGTGCGCGAGATCATCACAGGCGCGCCAAAGAGCGTGGTCTGCATATGGTGGAAATATTTGAGATCGCGAATGCCAGGTACATATTTGGCGAGATAATCGACCGCGACCGGCCCCTGCAGCGAAAGATCGTGCAGGTCGTCGTCGAAAAGCACGGCGCAATTGCGACCTGCCGCCTGCTTGACGATCTCTTCGTGGCCGGAGCCCGAGCCATGCACCAGCATCCAGGAATTCGGGCCAGTGCGATAGACAATGCAATCGTCTGTGAAATGGCCGCGGTCATTCAACATCGCGGCATAGACCGAGCGGCCGGGATAGATCTTCGTCATGTCGCGGGTGGTTATGTAGTCGAGGACGGCGATGGCATGCGGGCCGACGAGATGAACCTTTTTCAGCCCCGAAACGTCCATGATGCCGGCTTTTGTCCGGACCGCGACATGCTCTTCGGACATGTCCTTATCGTAGGTCCAGGCGGTGCCCATTCCGCTCCAGTCCTCAAGCTTCGAGCCCAGAGCGCGATGTCGGTCCGCCAAGGCGGAAAAACGCCAAGATAACGTCATTTCGTTCCCTCATTTTCTTCTATGGAATATTTATTTCCTGACTATAATCGGCTTTCGTGTCTTGGCAAGTCGACCCGAATGGTTTTTGTCGTCGTTTAGACGGATTTTCCCTCAAAACCTCGGCGGCTGCCTTCCCGCGGCGCGATGGGCGGCAACGACGGTATTGGCCATCAGCATGGCAATCGTCATCGGTCCGACACCGCCCGGCACCGGCGTGATCGCAGCGGCGACATCCGAGGCTTCCACATAGGCGACATCGCCCACCAGCCGGCTCTTGCCCTCGCCCCGCTCGGGTGCGGCAATGCGGTTGATACCGACATCGATGACCGTCGCTCCCGGTTTGATCCAGTCGGCCTTGACCATCTCCGGCCGTCCGACCGCAGCCACCAGGATATCGGCGCCGCGTGCCACAGTCGCCAGATCCTTCGTGCGCGAATGCGCCATGGCCACCGTCGCATTGGCGTGGAGCAGCAATTGCGCCATCGGCTTGCCGAACAGGTTGGAGCGGCCGATGACGACGGCATTCAGCCCCGACAGGTCCTCGCCATTGATGGAGCGCACGAGAAGCATGGCGCCGGCCGGCGTGCAGGAGATCAGGCCGGTTGTGAGATCGCCGGTCGCAAGCTTGCCGGCATTGACCACATGCAGACCATCGACGTCCTTCTCCGGCCGGATCGACTGGATGACCGCATCGGCATCCAGATCCTTCGGCAGCGGCAGCTGCACCAGGATGCCATGAATGGACGGGTCTTCGTTCAGCGACCGCACGAGGCCAGCAAGCTCGCCTTGCGTCGTCTCCGCCGGCAACGTGTGCTGGATCGAGGTGAAGCCGCACTCCTTGGCCATCTTGCTCTTGGAATTCACATAGGTGTGGCTGGCCGGATCGTCGCCGACGATGACGACGGCAAGGCCCGTCTTCACACCCGTCTCCTTTTCCAGCGCCGACGTTGCCGTCTTTACCGCATCAATGACCGAAGCCGCCACCTGCTTGCCGTCGATGACCTTGCCCATCGCTCACCCCATGCGCTCAGAAGCATAGCTTCCCGGGCTGGCTGGGAAGACGATGGTGCGGTTGCCGTTGAGGAAGGTGCGGTAGTGGATATGCGCATGGATGGCACGCGCCAGCACCTGGCTCTCGACGTCGCGGCCGATGGATACGTAATCGTCGGCGCTTTGGGCGTGGGTGATGCGCGCCGTATCCTGCTCGATGATCGGGCCTTCATCGAGGTCGGCGGTTACATAATGCGCCGTGGCGCCAATCAGCTTCACACCACGCTCATAGGCCTGCTTGTAGGGGTTGGCCCCCTTGAAGCTCGGCAGGAAGGAATGGTGGATGTTGATGATCCGGCCCGACATCTTCTTGCAGAGCGCGTCCGACAGCACCTGCATATAGCGGGCGAGCACGATCAGTTCGGTGCCGGTCTGCTCGACGAGCTCCAGCAGTTGCGCTTCGGCCTGCGGCTTGTTGTCCTTCGTCACCTTGATGTGGTGGAAGGGAATGTCGTGATTGACGACCACCTTCTGATAGTCGAAATGATTGGAGACCACGCCGACGATGTCGATCGGCAGCGCACCGATCTTCCAGCGATACAGCAGGTCGTTGAGGCAATGGCCAAAACGCGACACCATCAAAAGCACCTTCATGCGCTTGTGGGCATCGTGGATCTCAGCCTCCATCTCGAACTTGCCGGCGATCGCCTTGAAGCCGTCGATCAGTGTCTCGTGCCCCACACCTTCCTCGGAGAGGAAGCTCACCCGCATGAAGAACTTGCCGGTATCGAGATCGTCGAACTGCGAACTGTCGACGATGTTGCAGCCCTGATTGGCCAGATAGTTCGAGATCGCCGCAACGATCCCACGCGTCGAGCGGCACGATACGGTCAATACGAATTTCATCATGCTGTCTCTTCCCTTGCCATTTGAAGCGCGCAGACTGTCATTGGCCGGGTTCCCGGTTCCGGCCTTTTGCGTCGCGATTTTCAATCGTCGGGCCACTGGCTCAGACGTCAAGCGTAGTCTCGCGTTCCCACTGCGTGAAATGCGAGCAGTAGGAATTCCATTCCTGCTGCTTGAGCTTGAGATAGGCGGCGGAGAATTCGGACCCGATCGCTGCCTTCAGGCCCTCGTCGGCATCATAGGCGCGCAATGCATCAAGCAGGTTGAGCGGCAGGCGCGGCGCATCCTTCACCAGATGGCCCTCGGCATACATGTCGATATCGTGATGCGGGCCGGGATCAGCCTTGTTGCGAATGCCGTCAAGGCCGGCGGCAATGATGATCGCCTGGAGCAGGTACGGGTTGACCGCACCATCCGGCAGGCGCAGCTCGAAGCGGCCGGGGCCTGGCACGCGCACCATATGGGTGCGGTTATTGCCGGTCCAGGTGACCGTGTTCGGCGACCAGGTGGCGCCCGACGTCGTACGCGGCGCGTTGATGCGCTTATAGGAGTTGACCGTCGGATTGGTGATGGCGGCAAGCGACGAAGCATGTTTCATGATGCCGCCAAGGAAGTGCCTCCCCTCCGCCGAGAGGCCGAATTCCGCTTCCCTGTCGGCGAAGATGTTGGTCCTGCCGTCATTGCTCCACACCGAGATATGGCAATGGCAGCCATTGCCGGTCAGGCCCTTGAAAGGTTTCGGCATGAAGGTGGCGCGCAAGCCATGCTTCTCAGCAACCGACTTGACCATGAACTTGAAGAAGGAATGCTTGTCGGCCGTGCGCAGTGCGTCGTCATATTCCCAGTTCATCTCGAACTGGCCGTTGGCGTCCTCGTGGTCGTTCTGGTAGGGTTTCCACCCCAGTTCCAGCATGTAATCGCAGATCTCGGCAATGACATCGTAACGGCGCATAACGGCCTGCTGATCGTAGCAGGGCTTCTCGGCGGTATCGTATTCATCCGAGATTTTCCCGCCGTCAGCTGTGATCAGGAAGAATTCGGCTTCGACGCCGGTCTTGACCCGCTTGCCCTCGGCCCCGGCTTCCTTGACCAGCTTCTTCAAAACATTGCGCGGCGCCTGGGCGACCAGCTCGCCATCCATCAGCAAATCGGCCGCGACCCAGGCAACATCCTTCTTCCATGGGAGCTGGATGACGGAGGATGGGTCCGGCACTGCGAAGAGGTCCGGATGGGCGGGCGTCATGTCGAGCCAGGTGGCGAAACCGGCAAAGCCCGCGCCCTCTTCCTGCATGCCCGCGATCGCCTGCGCCGGCACAAGCTTGGCGCGCTGGCCGGAAAACAGATCGGTATAGCTGATCATGAAATATTTGATGCCCTTGTCTTTCGCAAAAGCAGCAAGGTCCAGTGTCATTCTCGTTCCCCTTTGGATTTCTTAGAGACACTTCGTTTTTGACGGGATGCCGCCGGGCATTTCTGCCCGGCGGTGAAATTCAGTAGCCTCCCTTGCCCGGATACCAGTTGGTGCCCGCAAGCGGGATCTGCGCCATGGCAGCAGCTTCCATGGTCAGCGCGCAGAGATCCTCCGGCTCCAGATTATGCAGATGGTTCTTGCCGCAGGCACGCGCAATCGTCTGCGCTTCCAGCGTCATCACCTTGAGATAGTTGGCAAGACGACGGCCAGCCGCAACCGGGTCGAGCCGCGCGGCAAGTTCCGGATCCTGGGTCGTGATGCCGGCCGGATCCTTGCCTTCGTGCCAGTCGTCATAGGCGCCAGCGGTGGTGCCAAGCTTCTGATATTCTTCCTCCCAGCGCGGATCGTTGTCGCCGATCGCGACCAGCGCTGCCGTACCGATCGCGACCGCATCGGCGCCAAGCGCAAGCGCCTTTGCCACATCCGCACCGGAACGAATGCCGCCGGATATGATCAATTGCACCTTGCGGTGCATGCCGAGATCCTGCAGCGCCTGCACGGCGGGACGGATGCAGGCGAGCGTCGGCATGCCGACATTCTCGATGAAGACGTCCTGGGTCGCGGCCGTACCGCCCTGCATGCCGTCGAGGACGACGACATCGGCACCGGCCTTCACGGCCAAAGCCGTATCGTAATAGGGACGCGCGCCACCGACCTTCACATAAATGGGCTTTTCCCAATCGGTGATTTCGCGCAGTTCCATGATCTTGATCTCAAGATCGTCCGGACCGGTCCAGTCCGGATGCCGGCAGGCCGAGCGCTGGTCGATGCCTTTCGGCAGATTGCGCATATTGGCGACGCGATCGGAAATCTTCTGGCCGAGCAGCATGCCGCCGCCGCCGGGCTTCGCGCCCTGGCCGACCACCACCTCGATCGCATCTGCACGCCGCAAGTCCCTCGGATTCATGCCGTAGCGCGAAGGAAGATACTGATAGACGAGCGTCTGCGAATGGCCGCGCTCCTCGTCGGTCATGCCGCCGTCGCCCGTCGTGGTAGACGTACCCGCAAGCGTGGCGCCGCGCCCGAGCGCTTCCTTGGCATTGCCCGACAGCGCGCCGAAGCTCATGCCGGCAATGGTAATCGGAGTCTTGAGCATGATGGGCTTTTTGGCAAAGCGGCTGCCGAGAACGACCGACGTGTCGCACTTCTCGCGGTAGCCCTCGAGCGGATAGCGCGAGATCGATGCACCGAGGAAAAGAAGGTCGTCGAAATGCGGCACCTTGCGCTTCGTGCCGGCACCGCGAATGTCGTAGATGCCGGTTGCCGCCGCACGACGGATCTCAGCAAGCGTATGGTCGTCGAATGTGGCGGACTTGCGCGGCGGCGTAAAGGGATTGTGATAGCTCATAGTGTCTGCCTCGCCTCAATACGCATCGGCGTTGTCGATGTTGAAATTATAGAGCTTGCGCGCCGATCCGTAGCGCTTGAACTCTTCCGGCCTGACGCCTCTCACGCCGGCCCTGTGGAGAAGCTCGGAAAGCTTTTCGAGATGCTCCGGGCGCATCTCCTTTTCAATGCAGTCCGAGCCGAGGCTCTTGACCGAGCCACGAACGAAAAGCTTGGCTTCGTAAAGGCTGTCTCCAAGGGCCTCACCGGCCTCACCGAGCACGACCAGATGGCCCGACTGCCCCATGAAGGCCGACATGTGGCCGATATTTCCATGAACGACGATATCAATGCCCTTCATGGAGATGCCGCAGCGCGAGGCGGCATTGCCCTTGATCACAAGGAGACCGCCCTGGCCGGTCGCGCCGGCATATTGGCTCGCGTCGCCTTCGATGACGACGGTGCCGGACATCATGTTCTCCGCGACACCCGGGCCGGCGGAGCCATGCACCGTGACGTTGCCGCCATCGTTCATGCCGGCGCAATAATAGCCGACGGATCCTCTGATATCGACGGTGACAGGAGCATCGATGCCGACGGCGACCGCATGATGGCCGCGCGGATTGACGACTTCGAAGGCGGTATCGTTGGCACCGGCTGCAAGGCTGTGAAGCATGCTGTTAAATTCGCGCAGCGAGGTAACGGATAGATCGAAAACTGGCATGAAAGAACTCTCTCGATTGCGCCAAGGCTGGATTAGGCGGCCTTTTCGTGATCCCAGAAATAGACGGTGGCCGGCTCCGGTTCCCAGATGCAGGCATTCTCGATGCCCGGCAGGTTTACGAGCGCACGATATTCGGAGCCGAAAGCGACATATTGATCGGTTTCGGCCATGACGGCCGGCTTGCAGGCAATGGGATCACGAACGACGCCAAAGCCGGACTTCGTGCCGACGACGAAGGTGAAGAAACCGTCGAGATCGCTGAGCGCACCGGTCAACGCCTCGCCGAGGTCCTTGCCCTTGGCCATCTCGGCCGTCAGATAGGCGGCGGCGACTTCGGAATCGTTCTGTGTTTCGAAGGTCATGCCCTCGCGCACGAGTTCACGGCGAAGATTATTGTGATTGGAAAGCGAACCGTTATGGACCAGGCATTGGTCTGATCCAGTTGAAAACGGATGGGCGCCAAGCGTGGTCACGGCCGATTCCGTTGCCATGCGGGTATGACCGATGCCATGCGTTCCGGACATGGAGGCTACACCGAAACGCGAGATGACGTCCTTCGGCAGGCCCGTCTCCTTGTAGATCTCGATGGCATCGCCGCTGCTCATCACCCGGACATCGGGCCGTAGCGTCGCGATCGCCGCCCGGCCCTCGTCGAGTTTTTCCTTCGCAAGCGCAATAACGGCATGCGTGCTCTTTACCTCGACCGACACCGACGTATCCAGCGCGCGCCTCAGCTCGTGCTCGAGGCCGTCGAAATCCTTTGCCGGGCTGGCCGACTGGATCGTGATCTTCGCCTTGTTGCCATTGGCGCCGCCGTAAATCGCGATGCCCGCGCTATCAGGCCCGCGATCAGTCATCGTGACAAGCATTGACGAAAGAAGCGAGCCGAGCTCCGGCTCGAGGCTTTTGTCTTTCAGGAAGAGACCCACAATTCCGCACATGATCAGACCCTCCATTTCGCGTCTGCAAAATGGCTATCAGGTCTATTTTTGGATTTCAACCCAAAAGAATATTTTTTTCTCTGGAGGCAAATTATTCGTTCTTGCCGCGCTGGGGATAGCTGATGATCGAGAGGTATTTGCTCGGCAATTTCACCAGCACTTCCGGGCCATGGGGTGCGTCCGCATCGAAGAACAGGCTGTCGCCGGGCTGCATGGGGTAAAGCTGATCGCCATGGCGATAGACCACCTCGCCTTCGAGCATGTAGAGGAACTCCATGCCCTCGTGCTGGAAGGTCGGGAACACATCGGAATCGGCCGAAAGCGTGATGAGATAGGGCTCGACGATGACGCCGCTGGAATTATTGTCGATGTGGCCGAGCAGATTATATTGATGGCCGGCGCGCGTGCCGCGCCGCTCCAGCTCCACGCCCTGCCCCGCCTTGACGAAGACGGCATTGCGCTGCTCCTCGAAGCGACGAAAGAACGCCGTCAGCGGCACGCCGAGGGCGCGGGAGAGCGATTGCAGCGTTGTCAGCGACGGCGAGATATTGCCGTTTTCGATTTTCGAAAGCATGCCAAGCGAAATTCCGGTTGCCGCGGCCAGATCCGTCACCGTGATGCCGAGCTTCTTGCGATAGGCGCGCACCTCGTGGCCGATCGCCATTTCAAGATTGTTTACCTTCGGTTCGCGAACCGCATGCGGATCCTGCAAGAATGCTGGCCGTGCGGTATGCGGATGGTCCTCGCTCGACGTTTCGTTCGGCTTGGTCTTCATTCACGATCCTTTTCCGATATTGCCCTATTGCAACAACTCTATCTTCGCAGTGAAATTTTCTCAACTACGGCGAAAGTCACGCCTGGCGGGTTTCACTTGGAGCGATGCCATAGAGATTGCGATAGGCTCGCGAGAAATGGGCGCCGCTGGAAAAGCCTGTCGCGATGGCGATTTCGGAAATCGAAAGCGGGCTTTGTTCGAGCAGCCGCCGCGCATGCTGCAGCCTGATGCGGCGATATTGATCGAGGAACGTCGAGCCCACATGCGCAGCAAACAGCCGGTCTAGATGGCGCGGCGTGACACCTGCAATTCGCGCCATGGCTGTGCGGTCGAGCGGCAGTTCGATCGTCTCCTCCATTTTCTCCAGCACGCTTAAAAGACCGGGATGGTGGACGCCGTAACGCTCGGCCAGAGACCCTCGCTGCGGCGCCGTCGGCTCCGCCACCTCTGTGTGCAGATACCAATCGCTGACGCGGCGGGCGAAATCCGGCCCCATACGTTCGGAGATCAGCACATGCATCATGTCGAGCGGGGCTATCCCGCCGCCGCAGGTAATGCGGTTGCCGTCGACGACGAAGCGGGCCTGACGCGGCGACAGGGCCGGAAAAGCCTCGAGCAGCGCGGGAGCGTGCTCCCAATGGATGGTGAAATCGCGCTCTGTCAAAAGACCGGCCGCGGCCAGCAGATAGGGACCGCCGGAAATGCCGCCGACACGCACCCCCTCACGCGCCAACTGCCTCAGACAGGCCAGCACAGCCGGATAATGCCAGTCGCGCGGCGAGCCGCCGGCACAAACGAAGACCGTTGCAAGCCCGGAGCCACGGCCGGGAAGCGGTGCCGCCGGCACGGGCACGCCACCGGACGACAATGCCGGCGCACCATCCGGCGAGAAGGTCGACAATCGATAGATCTCGCGTCCGGCCAGCAGATTGGCGGCGCGCAGCGGCTCGCTCGCCGAGGCATAAGACATCAGCGCAAATTCTGGGATCAGGATGAAGCCGATATGCTGGACGTTTCTCGCATCGATCGAAGACATGTCCCTTTTCTATCGAAATATGTCCTGAATAGGCAAGTCGGCAAATGGCGTTCTGCCATCATGAGCGCAATTCCACTCGGACGAATCCATGCGCTATTCCGCTCTCTCCATTTTCCTCAACGGTCTTCGCGGCAATGCCGGCTGGGCTCCGGCGTGGCGTCAGCCCGCGCCGAAGCCGCACTATGACGTCGTCATCGTCGGTGGCGGCGGTCATGGGTTGGCGACGGCTTACTATCTCGCCAAGACCTTCGGCATCACCAATGTCGCCGTGCTGGAAAAGGGCTATCTCGGTTCCGGCAATATCGGCCGCAACACGACGATCATCCGCTCGAACTACCTGCTGCCCGGCAACAATCCCTTCTACGAGCTATCGATGAAGCTCTGGGAGGGGCTGGAGCAGGATTTCAACTACAACGCCATGGTCTCGCAGCGCGGCGTGCTCAACCTCTTCCACTCCGACGCCCAGCGCGATGCCTATACACGGCGCGGCAACGCCATGCGGCTGCACGGCGTCGATGCCGAATTGCTCGACCGGGCGGCCGTACGCCTGAAACTCCCCTTCCTTGATTTCGACAATGCCCGCTTCCCCATCATGGGCGGCCTGCTCCAGCCGCGCGGCGGCACGGTGCGCCACGATGCGGTCGCCTGGGGCTATGCCCGCGGCGCCGACAGCCGCGGCGTCGACATCATCACTGGCTGTGAGGTAACTGGCATCCGCAGCGAGAACGGCCGCGTAACCGGTGTCGAGACCAACAAGGGCTTTATCGGCTGCGGCAAGCTGGCGCTGGCGGCCGCCGGCAATTCCACTGTCGTCGCCGACATGGTGGGCCTGCGCCTGCCGATCGAAAGCCATGTGCTGCAAGCCTTCGTCTCCGAAGGGCTGAAGCCGTTCATCGATACCGTGGTCACCTTCGGCGCCGGGCACTTCTATGTCTCGCAATCGGACAAGGGCGGCCTCGTCTTCGGCGGCGATATCGACGGCTATAATTCCTATGCCCAGCGCGGCAATCTTTCGGCCGTCGAGCATGTCGCCGAGGCCGGCGTCGCCCTGATCCCTGCCTTGACCCGCGTGCGCTACCTGCGCACATGGGGCGGCGTCATGGATATGAGCATGGACGGCTCGCCGATCATCGACCGCACCCATATCGACAATCTCTATCTGAACGCCGGCTGGTGTTACGGCGGCTTCAAGGCGACACCCGCCTCCGGCTACTGCTACGCCCATCTGATCGCCCGCAACGAGCCGCACGAGACGGCGCGGGAACTGCGCCTCGACCGGTTCCAGCGCGGTTACCAGATCGATGAAAAGGGCGTCGGCGCCCAGCCGAACCTGCATTGAGGATATGACGACATGGCAAGCCTGATTTCCTGCCCTCACTGTGGCATTCGTCCCAGGGAGGAATTTACCATCAAGGGCGACGCAAGCCTTGCTCGCCCGGCTCCCACTGCCGGTCCCGACGTCTGGTACGACTACGTCTATCTGCGTGACAATCCGAAAGGACGGCACAAGGAATATTGGCACCATTCCTCCGGTTGCCGCCGCTGGCTGGTCGTCGAGCGCGATACGGTTACCCACCTGGTCTACAGCGTCAGCGACGCAGCCCTTGCCAAGCTCGGAGATCAGGCATGACCAGTTTCCGCCTTTCTTTCGGCGGCCGGATCGACCGCTTCAAGAGCATCGGTTTCAGCTTCGACGGCGCGGATCTCACGGGCCACCCCGGCGATACGCTCGCCTCCGCCCTGCTTGCCAACGGGATCCAGCTCGTCGGGCGCAGCTTCAAATACCACCGGCCGCGCGGCATTCTGACGGCGGGTGCGGCCGAACCCAACGCGCTGGTGACCACCGGAGCCGGAGGCAGGACGGAGGCCAACAGCCGCGCCACGATGATCGAACTGCATGAGGGGCTGGTTGCGCGCAGCCAGAACCGCTGGCCCTCGCTTAGCTTCGATGTCGGCGCCGTCAACGGACTGCTCTCGCCTTTCCTCGGCGCCGGTTTCTACTACAAGACTTTCATGTGGCCGGCCGCCTTCTGGGAGAAAGTTTACGAACCGCTCATCCGCAAGGCCGCCGGCCTCGGTAAGGCATCCTATGAGACGGACCCCGATTCCTACGAGAAATGCTGGGCGCATTGCGACCTGCTCGTCATCGGCGCGGGGCCTGCGGGGCTCGCCGCCGCGCTGACGGCAGGACGCGCCGGAGCGCGCGTATTGCTTGCGGACGAAGGATTTGCCCTTGGCGGCAGCTTCCTTGCTGATCGTCAATCACCCCTTGGCGACATTCTGAACGAACTCGAAAGCCTGCCTAACATCCAATGCCTGCCGCGCACGACCGTCATCGGCTGGTATGACGACAACGTCTTCGGCGCCGTCGAGCGTGTGCAGAAACATGTCGCAACGCCGGATGCGCACCGGCCGGTCGAGCGCCTTTGGCGCATCATCGCCAGGCAGGCCATTCTTGCCACCGGCGCCGAAGAGCGGCCCCTCGTCTTCGGTGGCAACGACATTCCGGGCGTCATGATGGCGGGCGCCATGCGCAGCTATCTGAACCGCCATGCGGTCGCACCGGGCAAGCGGACCGTTGTCTTCACCACGAACCGGTCCGGCTACCAAACGGCAGCCGATCTCGAAGCGGCAGGTATCGAAGTCGCCGCCATCGTCGACAGCCGCGCTGGGCCAAACGACGCTTGGAGCGGCAAAGCCCCCTTGTTGTCCGGTGCCCGCATCATCGATGCGCAAGGCGGCAAGCGGCTGCGTCGGGTTGGCATTGCGACGGCCGCAGGAATACAACAGGTCGAAGCCGATGCGCTTGCCATGTCCGGCGGCTGGAGCCCGATCATTCACCTCGCCTGCCATCGCGGCGCAAGGCCGGCCTGGTCCGACAAGCATGCAGCCTTCCTCGCGCCGGAGCGGCAGGAGGGATTGCTAATCGCGGGTTCGGCTGCCGGTCTTGCCTCGACCGATGCGTGCCTAGGTGACGGCGCGCGCAAGGCAGTAGAGGCGCTGGAGGCCATCGGTCTCGCCAAGATCGAGCCTGCCTTCCTGCCGGTGGAAGATATGCAGGCTTCCGCCTCGCCGCTCTGGTCCGTCAAGGGTGGCAAGGGCAAGGCTTTCGTCGATTACCAGAACGATGTCCACCTCAAGGACCTCGGCCTTGCCGTGCGTGAGGGTTATGGGCATGTCGAGCTTGCCAAGCGTTATACGACGAACGGCATGGCGACCGATCAGGGCAAGCTCTCCAATATCAACGCGATCGGCATTCTCGCCGAGGCCCGTGGGGTGTCGCCCGCCGAAGTCGGTACCACGACATTCCGGCCCTTCTATACGCCGGTCTCCTTCGGCGCGCTTGCCGGTTCATCGCGCGGCAAGCACTTTCAGCCCGCGCGCAAATCACCTTTGCACGACTGGGCGAAGAAGAACGGCGCGGTCTTCGTCGAGACCGGGCTCTGGTATCGTTCCTCCTGGTTCCCGCGCGAGGGTGAAAAGAGCTGGCGCGAGAGCGTCGACCGCGAGGTGCTGAACATCCGCAAGAATGCCGGCATCTGCGATGTCTCGACGCTCGGCAAGATCGAGATTTTCGGCAAGGACGCGGCGACCTTCCTCGACCGCATCTATTGCAACGGCTTCGCCAAGCTTTCCGTTGGCAAGGCGCGCTACGGCATCATGCTGCGTGAAGACGGCATGATCTATGATGACGGAACCACCAGTCGTCTCGGCGAAGAACATTTCTTCATGACGACGACGACAGCCCTTGCGGCCGGCGTGCTGACCCACCTCGAATTCTGCGCTCAGACGCTCTGGCCTGAACTTGAGGTCTACTTTGCCTCCGCCACCGACCAATGGGCGCAGATGGCGGTCGCGGGGCCGAAATCCCGGGCGATCCTCTCCGAGATCGTCGATGAGGACATATCCGATGCCACCTTCCCATTCATGGGCGCACGCGCGGTGACGCTGTTCGGCGGCAAGCTCGAGGGCCGGCTCTTTCGCATCTCGTTTTCCGGCGAACTCGCCTATGAGCTCGGCGTAGCCGCTGCCTATGGCGAGTCCGTCGCCGATGCCATCATGCAGGCGGGGCAGAAGTACGAGATCTGCCCCTATGGTGCCGAGGCGCTCGGCGTCATGCGTATCGAGAAGGGCCATGTCACCCATGCCGAAATCAATGGCACCGTGACGCCGGGTGATCTCGGCTTCGCCCGTATGGTCTCCGCGACGAAGGCAGATTTCATCGGCAAGGCGATGCTTGCCCGCGAGGGTCTTCAGGCCACCGACCGCCCACGCCTCGTCGGCGTCAAGCCACTGGATCCGGCGACAAGCTTCCGCACAGGCGCCCATATCCTCGCGGACGGTGCGCCAGCAACGCTGGAAAGCGATCAGGGCTATGTGACGTCGAGTGCCTTTTCGCCGAGCCTTGGGCATACGATCGGTCTAGCGCTGGTCAAGAACGGGCCGGAGCGGATCGGCGAGAAAGTCTTGATCTGGAACGGCCTTCGAAGCGAATTCACCGAAGGGCAGCTCTGCAGCCCGGTCTTCATCGACCCTGAAAATGAGAAGCTCCATGCCTGATCTTCCTGAAAAAAGGTCGGTCCTTGCCGACAAAGCCATTTCGCAAGGTCCGGGCATCCGGCTCGAGGCCCTGCCCGAGGGCCATCTGCTGCACGTGATGGGAGCGACAACGACCGAAGGCCTCGAGGCCCATCTTTCAGCGGCTGGCATCAAGGACAGCGCCGTGCGCCCGGCCGGATACCGGCAATGGTTCATCGCCGGCAACGATATGCTGTCCAAGGCCCTTATTCAGGATTTCTCCAACGCTCTTGCCGGTAGCGCCTTCGTCTCTGACCAGAGCCATGGCCGCGTCCGCATCGGCGTCTCTGGCCCGCTTGCCGCCCAATTGCTGAGCAAGGGCACGGCGGTCGATCTTCATCCGTCAGCCTTCCCTGAGGGACACGCCGCGGTGACGCTCTTCGGCCACATATCAGTGCAGGTCGCACGCACCGGTGCCTGCGACTTCGAGCTGGTGGTGCTGCGCAGCTTTGCGCAATCTCTGTACGAGGAGCTCGAGGTGCTTGCTGCTATCGCTGGGTCGGGTACGGGTCAGTCCGACGTCACGCTTGTTGAAAAAGGAAGATGAAGTTGGAAATCAACTTTCACAAGTTCCAAAATAATGCTTACGCCATCTGCAATCCATGATTGCAGTTGTTGCACAAATACGTCTCATAAGGAAAGAAAAGCAACCTGGCACGGCATTGATCGGCAATGCTGTGCGCCGCCATTGGTAGCAACCACTCGTGTGTTTCCGTGCTGCAGCACCAGCAACACATTCCAGGCGTCGACCGCAACAAGACAGCCCGCAGCACTGGCAGCAGACCTTCCCTTTCGGTCAGCCACCGTGCGCCATTCCTCCAGCAGCAGGTTCTTGTCCTGCCCGGCGCGCCGCCGGGGCTTTTTTTCCTCCATGATTGCCTCTTGGGAGTGCGCAAGCACGGCGTCGAGGCGGCCCTTCTACCCGCCGCCTTCGATCAGGGTCAACCGCCGCTCACACGGCGAGCGACAGCAGCAGCACGAAGCCGAGACCGATCACGGAGATGATCGTCTCCATGACGCTCCAGGTCTTGAAGGTTTCGCCCACCGTCATGTTGAAGTACTGCTTTACCAGCCAGAAGCCCGCATCGTTGACATGCGAGAGTATGACCGACCCGGCGCCGGTTGCGAGCACGAGCAGCTCGCGGTTAACGCCCGGCACCAACGCCACGACCGGAGCGACGATCCCAGCACCGGTGATCGTGGCAACCGTCGCCGAGCCCGTCGCAATGCGGATCACGGCGGCGACGAGCCAGGCCAGAAGGATTGGCGATACGTCGGCCTGAACGGCCATTTTTCCGATGACATCGCCGACGCCGCTGGCAACGAGCATCTGTTTGAAGCCGCCACCGGCACCGACGATGAGCACAATGGAGGCCACCGGCGCAAGGCTCTCGTTCAGCAGTTTGGTGATCGTGTCGCGCGAGAAGCCGCAATAGGATCCGAAGGTATAAAAGCTGATGAGCAGCGCCACGAGCAGTGCGGTGATCGGGTGGCCGATCAGGTCCATCCAGACGCGCACGGCGTGGTGCTCGGGAAGAGAGATATCGGCGAGTGCCTTGAGAAGCATCAGGAACACAGGCATCAGGATTGTAATCAGCGTCACAGAGAAGCTTGGCAGCTTGGCTGTATCCACATCCTCGCGCACGAACTGCTCCATTAGCTCCGGCGACGCTTCACCCGGGATTCTCTTGGCGATGAAGGCGCCGAAGATCGGCCCTGCAATCGCAGCAGTCGGTAAGCCGACGATAAGACCGTAGAAGATCGTCTTGCCGATATCCGCGCCGAAGACGCTGATGGCGAGAAGCGGGCCCGGATGGGGTGGCACCAAGCCATGGACGACCGATAGACCAGCTAGAAGCGGTATACCGATCTTAACGATCGACACGCCCGACCGGCGCGCGACGATGTAGACCAGCGGTACGAGAAGCACGAAGCCGATTTCGAAGAAGAGGGGAAGCCCGACGAGGAAAGCAGCGAGCATCATCGCCCAATGTACCCGTTCCTTGCCGAAAGTGCGGATCAGGGTCTGGGCAATCTGGTCCGCGCCGCCGGATTCAGCCATGAGTTTGCCGAGCATGGTTCCAAGGCCAAGCACAATGCCTACAAATCCGAGAACCCCACCGAAGCCCTCCTGAAAGGACTTCATCACCAGCTCCGTCGGCATGCCGGACGTGAGGCCAAGGAAACCCGCGGCGATGGTGAGCCCGATGAAGGGGTGTATCTTGAAGCGGGTGATGAGAAGCACGAGGCCAACAATGGTCACGCCAGCATCCAGCAGAAGATAGGTCTCCCGCGTCAGTCCTAACATTGAAATTTCTCCATGAAAGCTTCTTGTTGAGGCAGGCGCCTGTGCGGCCCGCCGTCCGATTTCCGTTTTGAGCGAGCAGCTTATGCGCCTGTCGGCTGCATTGGCTGGCCGTCAGCAAGGGACGTGTGTTCCCACCATGCAACCGCCCCGCGCGCGATCTCCGCGATCGGCAAGGTCGCGTCTACAGCGTAAATGTTCGCCTCGCCGTGGGGTGGCTCGAGGGTCGCAAACTGGCTGTCGATAAGGCTTGCGGGCATGAAATGATCCGGCCGATGGCTAACGCGCTCGCCCGCCACCTCTCTCGTCAGCTCCAGAAACACAAACCCGAGGCCGGGCGTCTTGCTGCGCAGAATGTCGCGGTAGCTTTTCTTCAGCGCCGAGCATGCGAGCACCGGCCGCTCGCCGTTCTTGACCGCGTCCGACAGGATTGTCGCGAGGCTGTCCAGCCAGCCAGCCCGGTCCTCGTCGGTGAGCGGGTGGCCCGCGCTCATCTTCTTGATATTTTCTTCCGGATGAAAGGCATCGCCTTCGATCATCGTGCCGTTGACGGCATCCGAAATGGCCTGGCCGACGCTGCTTTTGCCGCAGCCCGAAACGCCCATGACCACAACGGCTGGCATTTTTTCCATTCTATCCTCCTCGAGATAGCGCTATCTCGCTTCTTTGAAAATAGATTGCCGGTCGAACCTTGGCCGATTCAAAACTCGCAAATCGACGCTGTTTTCTCCCGCAAAGACGCCAAAACGACTTTGAGATAGCGCTGTCTTACTAGTCGTTGTAGTAGGATTTGGCAAGTTGGAGGAAACTTTCATGAAACACACCCCGTCGCGAGCCACGGGCCGACCCACGCTTGCGCAGGTCGCAGCACGGGCAGGCGTGTCGCAGATAACGGCCTCACGCGCACTGCGCTCAATTGCAACGGTCGACCCGCAGCTTGCAATCAGGGTGCACGACGCCGCCAAGGCGCTCGCCTATGTGCCCAACCCGGCGGCGCGCACACTTGCTTCGGCGCGCAGCCACTCGATCCTTGTGCTTGTTCCCGCCTTGTCGAACCATCTGTTTATCGAGACCCTGGAGGCGGTGCAGGATGTGCTGCGCCCACGCGGATTTGAGGTCCTGATCGGCAACTATCACTACCGACAGGATGAGGAAGAAGAGCTGATTCGGAACTATCTCTCGTTTCAGCCGTGCGGCATTCTGCTTACCGGCTTCAATCGTAGCGAAACCGCAGCACAGCTTTTGACAAATGCCGGGGTGCCTTGCGTATACATGATGGAACTGCGGGAGGAAGAGGGCATCGTCTGTGTCGGCTTTTCGCAGGAAGCGGCCGGGGCCAAGGTTGCGGACCACCTTCTATCGCGCGGACGGCGAAAGCTGGTCTTTGTCGGGGCCCAGCTTGATGCGCGCGTCCTTCAGCGTCGCGACGGCTACCAGCAAGCGATTGCCAGGGCTGGTCTTTCTCCGGCGATCGAGATCATGACGCCGGAACCGTCCTCAGTGGAACTTGGCGGCGATCTCTTCAATCAGCTTTTGGCCGCGCATCCCGACACAGACGGGATCTTCTTTTGTAACGACGATCTTGCCTTCGGAGCGTCATTCGAGGCTCTGCGGAAAGGGGTGGCAATCCCCGAGCGGATTTCGGTGGTCGGATTTAACGATCTACCGGGGGCGGGCCAAATGGTCCCGCGACTGACCTCTGTTCGCACGCCCCGTGCCACCATTGGCCAGCAAGCCGCAGCCAGCCTTCTCAAGCTTCTCGATGGCGAAACGCCCGAGATCCCGGCGCTGGATTTGGGTTTCGAACTGATGATCAGGGAAAGCAGTTAGCGCCGTCCAGACATTGAGGCTAAGGGCCGCGCCGGCCGTTCGAGCCGGCGAGTATCCCATTCGCCGGTCGCGTGGCTGAAAGAAGGCGTGACGCGACGGCGGTGGAATCTCTCTCGGTGCAGCATAAGTTGCCCGCCGAGACGATGCAGGAAGAGCTTGCCGCACCAGGTCGGTGCCAAAGGGCTCACCTGCCCTCGCACTCTAAGTTCTGTCGGACTGCTCTTCGCCCAATTCTCCTGAGAACCGGGCCGCGAAGTAATACCTTTAAAAAATCATTCCTAACAATGGTTCGACAATGGCGACGACGGTTACAGCCAAGGGGCAGGTTACGATCCCCAAACCAGTACGCGACCTCTTGGGCATAGTGCCTGGGAGCAAGGTTGATTTCCGTCGCGCGCCGGATGGAAGCATAGTGCTCGTCCATGCCGCCAAAAAACAGCAGCCCAGCCGCTTCGCAAATCTGCGAGGGCACGCCGGCAAAGGGCTGGATACTGACGCGATCATGGCCCTCACGCGTGGCGAACCATGATACTCGTAGACACGAATGTTCTTCTCGAGTCGTAACCGATGATCCGACATGGGCCGATTGGTCCAAGCGCAACTCGAAGACGCAAGTCTTGGGGGGACACTGTGGATCAAGAGGATCGTCCGATAAGGGGGACGGCGTGACAAGCGCGCTCATGTCTCTGGAGGGGTGGCCCACCGAGCGCTCCCGCCTATCTCTTTGCCATGACAACAAGCTAGCAGGCGACCACCATGAGCCGTGTCTTCATTACAGGATCCACCGACGGTCTCGGATTGGCTGCGGCGCGCACCTTGATGGACGACGGGCATGAGGTCGTGTTGCATGCTCGCTCCAACGACAGGGCGTTGGCCGTGGCCGGCCTGCGCCGCAGAGCTTTGGCGCTCGTCGTCGGCGATCTTAGCAGCGGCGTGGAGACGCGTTCCATCGCGGAACAAGTCAACGAGATCGGGCAGATGGACGCCGTCATCCACAATGCCGGCATCTACTCCGAAAGACGTCGTGGGGGCACGCCCGAAGGTCATGCGAAGATTCTGGCGGTCAACACGTTGGCACCATACCTGCTCACGGCCTTGATCGATCGACCCAATCGCCTGGTCTATTTAAGCAGCGGCATGCACCAAAGCGGTGGTGGGTCGATTGACGACATCGACTGGAAAAGGCGCGCTTGGAATGCAAGCCAGGCCTATTGCGAAAGCAAGCTCCATGTCGCCACCATCGCGGCGGCCGTTGCGCGGTACTGGCCTGGGGTCCTCAGCAATGCTGTGGATCCCGGCTGGGTGCCCACGAAGATGGGCGGGCCTGGAGCGCCCGATGATCTAGAGATGGGCTATCAGACCCAGACCTGGCTGGCGACAAGCGACGACGAGGCCGCGAAGATAAGCGGTGCCTACTGGTATCACCGCCGCCAGCGTCAACCAGCCGCAGAAGTCACGGACGCGGCCTATCAGGACAGGCTTATGGACAAGCTGGCAGATCTCACGGGCGTCAGGCTATTTGACTGAATATCAAGCCGATTGCCTTGATATTAGGTTCAATTGACCTGAGTGGCGGAATCCTGGTCCACTCTCCGGCAGCACTTGTTGCAAAATAGCGCAAAATAGAAACTCAGGTCACGGTCTCACGCCTTTGCGGAGATCGCGCTCAGTTCCTCGAGGTCGAGGTCCCGTTCAAGTTCCTGCAACGTTTCATCATCGATCTCACCAGCACGATGAAGGCGGATGAGTTCCCGGCGTCCGGATGCTACTGCTTCAAGAACGACGTCGAAATGGGCATGGAGGACCGGCACGTAGTGTTCGGTCCGTGCGGCGTAGTCGACGATCGCCGTTGCCCTGCGCTGATACTGCTCCAGCAGTCGAGGATGGATGAGTTTTCCTTCGGCGTCGTATGCCAGACTTTGTATGGTCGTCAGTTGCGCCTGGGCCATTGCGGCTTCGGCCTGACTCATTGTGAGGCGTGCCTTTTCCGCGTCGTGTTCGGTCAGCTTCGCCCAGGCGATGACGCGCCCCAGCGTCGTGCCCTGCACGAGCACCGTTCCCAAGATCGCGGCGAATGATGTTACCAGGATAAAGTCGCGGCTAGGAAATCCCTCCGGCAAGCTGAGGGCAAGGGCGAGCGTGACGACGCCGCGCACGCCCGCCCAGCTCAGGACGGTCGCACCACCGACGCCGAGAGGCTGCGTTCGGGCCAGCCCCGAGGCAGTGCAGAACTTGATGACAAGATCGGATCCGAAAACCCAGGCAAAGCGCGCGACGACGAGCGTGACCAGAATCGCAATAGCCGGCAGTCCCATTGTCGCAACGACCGTGCCAAAGCCACCACCGCGCTCGACGACGTCCCGCAGGGACAGGCCGATCAATATGAAGACCGCAGCCTCCATCAGGAAGACCATGACGGTCCAGAACGACGTCCCTCGCATGCGCGTCGCTGCCGAAAGTACGGTGTGCTGGTGCCAGGTCGCGATCAGGCCGGTGGCGACGGTGGCGATGACGCCTGAAACGTGAAGCAGTTCTCCAAGCAGATAGGAAATCCAAGCGAGCAGCGTCGTGGCCGCAATGATGAGGTATTCGTCGCCGAGACGGCGGACGAACTTCACCCATGCGGCACCGACAACGACGCCGACGACCGCACCACCAACCGCCAGCAGGAGGAAGTTGCCAACCGCCGCCACCGAACTGAAGGTACCTGTCGCGACGGCGGCAACCGCAAAACGGAAAAGCACCAGGCCGCTCGCATCGTTCAGGAGGCTCTCGCCTTCCAGCAGAATCTGGAGCCGACGGGGCAGCCTTACGCGCTCCAGCACGGCGCGGGCGGAAACGGCGTCGGGCGGCGATACGATCGCGCCAAGTGCCGCGCAGGCAGCCCACGGAAGCGACGGGAAAAGGAGATGGGTCACCACGGCCACGACGGCGCAGGTGAAGAACACCGCCCCCACGGCGAGCGACGCGATACCGATCATGTGACGGCGCAGTCGTTCCACAGCGATGGACCAAGCGCCGTCGAGCAGAAGCGGCGGGAGGAAGATGACGAGCACCAGCTCTGGATTGACGGTGATTGCAGGCAGACCCGGCAAGAACGCGAGTGTCGCCCCGCCAGCAAGCAATGCGACTGAGGGCGGCAGTCCCAGTCTGTGGGCCGCGTAGTGGAGAGCGATGATCGCAAGAAACATTGCGATCACCAGTTCAAACAAGTGAGTTCCATCCATGCTTACCCCCGACATGGTCCCCGTCTCGAGGGGCTCATCAAAGGACTTGTCCAATCAAAGCGCAACACCGCACGTCGATCGGACGCAGATTGCTGAAGACTCCATTGCCTTCAGCGAGGATCGAAGACCGGAATCCTCAAGGAGGTCTTGGTCAGGTCTCCGCCGTATTCTCCCAGGATCGTTCGGCTAACTTTGAACAAACAACCGCTAACGTGACATCATACCGGTGCCCGTGTCTTGGGACGCACAACCTGCAAAGGGCGGTTTTGGACAATCGTATCTGCGATGCTATGACTTAAGAGCGATCAGAGGCGAAGCGCACACGGGGCGGAGCGCGCATGTCGACGGCAGTTGCTATTCTGGGGGGTATCGGGCTTTTCCTGCTCGGTATGACCGTCATGACTGACGGTCTAAAGGCGCTGGCGGGATCTGCACTGCGTACTGTTCTCGGCAAGGCCGCGGCAACGCCGCTCTCAGGGGCCTTCTGGGGCGCCATCGTCACACTGCTCGTACAGTCGTCGAGCGCGGTAACGATGACGACGATCGGCCTCGTCAGCGCCGGGCTCTTGACGTTTCCGCAGGGGCTTGGCCTCGTGTTCGGCGCGAATGTCGGCACGACGGGAACGGCCTGGCTCGTGGCGCTGATTGGTGTGCGCGTCTCGCTTTCAACCTACGCCCTACCGATTATCTTCTTTGGCGCGCTGGCCAAGTTGGTGGGGGGTAGGCTAATCGCGGCGGCGGGCGGCGCGCTCGCAGGATTTGCGCTGGTACTCTACGGGCTGACCACCCTACAGCAGGGCATGGGAGGTCTTGCCGAAAGTCTGCACCCGTCCGACCTGCCCGCCGTCCTCGGCACGCCGGGTGTCGGCTGGATGGAGGGGTCGGTCGGTCTCATGAGCTTGATCGTCGTTGGCTTGGCGATGACCGCAGTCATGCAGTCATCGACAGCTTCGATCGCCGTTACCATTTCGGCTTTCTACGCCGGTGCGGTGGGCCTCGAGCAGGGCGCAGCCCTGATCATCGGTCAGAACATCGGAACGGCGACGAGCTCCGCATTGGCAGCCATAGGTGCCAGCACAACGGCCAAGCGCCTGGCTCTTGCCTATGTGCTATTCAAGCTCATCGCAGCGCTTATCGCAATCGTCGCCTTTCCGATCACGGCCTCAGTGATGAAGGCCTTTACCACTTCGCTCGATGGGATGACGCTCCTTGCCGCCTACCACACGGCCTATAACGTGGTGGGTGTCGCAGTGCTCCTTCCGGCAACACAGTGGTTTACCCGTATCGTGGAGCGGCTCCTGCCCTCCAGGCAGACGGCGCTTCAGCGAGCTCTCGATCCAAGCGCGCTTGCCAGTCCCGTGATTGCGGTAGAAACCGCCCGGCGTGTCATTGCCGGCGTGCTCGGGAGGACTGCGGCTTGCGTTTCCGCAATGCTTTCTGGTGGAGCCGTCCCGTCGGCCCAGGCCGCTGAGGCGAAGGCCGCACTTCAGGAAGTACGGGCTTTCCTGTCCGAGTTAAGGGAAGGGCCTGAGACAGATGCCGAGCGCCTGCGTATGACGAGCACGCTGCACGCACTCGACCACGCCTCGCGTCTCGTGGAAATCTTAGCCGACGACAGTTCGCCTGGACACCCGGCTCAGGCCACCGGCGACCTGCGGGCTGCGGAGCTATGCGCACGGGCCATGCGTGCGGCACAGGCGACAGGTGGCTCCATCACCTCGGAGTCTGCTCTTAGCACAAAAGCCGCCTCCATCGGTTGGAGCGTTTCGACCGAGGTCGCCGCAGCGCTCGATGAAGCAGGGGCAGCATCGTGCGAGCTCGAGGCTCTGCAGCGCAACCATCGCGCCGCGGCCCTCGCCTCCGTTGCGCAGGGGGAACTGACTGCTGCGGATGCCCTTATGCGGATCGAGGCTGCCCGACGGCTTGACCAAATCGCCCATCATGCCTGGAGTTCGGCTGCCCACCTGCTCGGCCGAGGTGTTAATGCCGATTGAGGCTTGCGGCGAGCCCCAAGAGCAGATGTGCTTATGACATTTTCCACCGTGCCGCTTTGCTAGCAGATTGTTAAAGTCGCGCGGCCAACGCTTCGCCTTTGTCTTCTCGACGGCTTGAAATCTCCTCGTCGTACAGCATCACAACCGCTCAGGCCTCGCCCGACATTCGCCCGCATCCGCGCCGGGGCGCGTGGAAGGCCGTGACAGGCGCGCTGGATGGCTGGCAGGTCGACCGCAGAGGCGCAAATTGGAAGTCAAAGGGACCGGCCGGTCAGCTGCGCGCAAATTCCAGCAGTGGCCCGATGTCATGATTATCCGCAGTGCGTAACGCGGCAACGTAACGTGCTCGCAGTTCACCGACATCGGCCAAGCTGCCGCTGCCCCAACTGAAAGGCTTGCTGCCGAGCCGTTCAATCAGAAGATCAGCAGCCAACCGCGCGTGACGGCCGTTCCCATTTGAAAACGGGTGAATAGCGACAAGGCGATGATGGAATCTGATCGCGATCTCGTCCGGTGGAAAGGTCTTCTGCGCAATCCAGGAGCGGATGTCGCTCGACAGGTTCGCTAGCTCTGTTCCGATGCGATAAGCCTGTATGCCGATGTTGCGCTCAGTTGTTTTGAATGTTCCTGCCCATTGCCAAACTTCCCCAAACATCCGCGTGTGCAATGCTCGCATGAAGTCTGCGCTAAGCAGCCGCTCAAGCGGCACACGTCGTCGGCCACGTGCTCACGCCGCACCCCCAACGATGTTTTCTTGTTCGGCCTCGTTAATATCCCGGCGGTGCGTAATCCAGGTCTGAAGCAAACCCTCTCGCTCCTGGGGCTCAAGCGGCGTCGCGTCTTCGGGCTCTTGAAAGAGATCTGTCATATCTCGTTCCAGAGATCGCGGTCCGAGAGCCTGTCGCGGATATATGCCACCACGCGCGATTCGAAATCTGTATCATCGGTTCCCTGAGCTTCAAGCCGCATTGTATGGGCAACGCGCTGAAGGTCACGTTTGGCTATCTTGCGTGCGCGGGCTTCGACTGCAGCTTCAAGCGAACTGTTTGGAACAAGGGCGTAGACGAGCGTGCAATCCAACGCCTCGGCGGCTCGGCGCAACGTGTTAAGCTGGATGGTTCCCGCAGCCTCAGACTTTTCGATCGTTTCAATCGTTTGGGGCCTGACCCCAACTCGCCCGCCGAGCTGCGCACCGGTCATGCCAAGCGCATCACGTAGCGCGCGGACCCATCCCTTCGGAGGGGCTTTGAACCGGTCTATCGGTTGGAGTGCCCGAAGCCGTTCGTCGAGCTGCAGTCTCGCTCGCTTGCGATTGTCGTTCTTCATTATCAGCCCATAGCCTGAGGCTGATTTTCAACGGCACAGTATCAGCCTATAGCATGATGCCTTAAGCGTAGAATCAGTTCATAACATGACCAGCGTGCAAAAATCTCAGTCCACAGCCTGAGTCCGTCGGCCGACGATAGCGTCGCGCGCCTTAACTTCGTGGGGCACGGGTTGGGTGGGACGCCGATCTCGCGCAGGACCATGCAGATCTCCTCCGAGGTCGAGGACAGTCTGCCACCGACCCTCGATCCGCGGACCATCGATCTGCCTTCGAGCCAGCTATGAGCTCGCATGCCAACAAGCCGAAATCGTCGCCAGGCGCCCAGGGGGGCAAAGTTCTCAGTTTGCGCTCACTGACTATGAGCGCCGAGTGGTCTGGACATGCCCGTCAGCGACGACATGGCGCTGCTGCAGCCGATCGCCTACCCTATCGACATCAGGCTGGCATTGCCTCCGGCTGCGGCGGTGTTAATGGAGGTGGATACCTCCTCCAGCAGCCAGTTGAGGCAGTAAGCATCTGGATCGCGTTCAAGCTGCTCGGTCGGGGCGGACTGGGTGAGCAGCAAAGGACCAGGCATGGCGGCGAGTTTTGCGAGCATGGCCGAGACCCGCTCGGCGTCACCTTCGATCAGAGCGCCGGCCATTGGGTTGGGATGGGCTGATGCCTCCCGCCAGGAAATCCGCTGCGCGACACTGACGGGAACGCCGTTCAACGTCGAACGGAGGCTGTCGTCGCCATCGATGACCGCGCTGTTGCCAGTCGCGAGAGCCGCCGAGATCTGGCGAATGAGGCCGGTCCGAGAGGCCGGAGCGCACAGGATTGCGCCGCGGGCATGAAGCGCATAGAGGTTGCGCTCACCGACGGGACCGGCAAGTTCGGTTTCGAGCCCGAGGGCCGACTGGCTGCCGAGATGGCGTGCCATTTCCGCGTCTTCCGAAAGGCCCTGTTGGTCCAGCCACTTGGCAAAGTCTGAAAGAGCGGGATCGCTATAGACGGAGCTATGTTGCGGGGGAATCGGCGGCGTCTTGACCAGCCGCCCCAGATAGAGGGGCCCCCCTGCCTTGGGGCCGGTGCCGGAAAGACCGCGGCCGCCAAAGGGTTGGACGCCGACGACGGCGCCGATGACGTTGCGGTTTACGTAGAGATTGCCGGCCTTGACCTGCGAGGTAACGATGGCGATCGTTTCATCGAGCCGCGTGTGGAGGCCGAAGGTCAGGCCGTAGCCGGTCGCGTTGATCTCGTCGATCAGGCGGCCGAGGTCCTGGCGCCGCCACCGGATGACGTGCAGGACGGGACCGAAGACCTCGCGCTTCAGCTCCGAAATCTTGTTGATCTCGATGATCGTTGGCGCCACGAAGGTTCCGTTCTTGGTCGCATCCGGCAGTTCGACGCGCTCGACAGCGCAGCCGGCAGCGCCCATGGCGGCGACGTGCGCCTCGATGATATTCCTGGCCTCGGCGGTGATCACCGGGCCGATATCGGAAGCAAGCCGGTTGGTATTGGCGATCGAAAGCTCGCGCAGCGCGCCCTTCAACATGGTCAGCGTGCGATCGGCGACATCTTCCTGCAGGCACAGGATACGGAGTGCCGAGCAGCGCTGTCCGGCGCTGTCGAATGCCGAGGCGATCACGTCGCCAACGACCTGTTCGGCAAGCGCCGAGGAGTCGACGATCATGGCGTTCTGACCGCCGGTTTCGGCGATCAACGGGATCGGCTTGCCGTCCTTTGAGAGGCGCTTGGCAAGTTCCGCCTGGATGATGCGGGCGACCTCGGTCGAGCCGGTGAACATGACAGCAGCGGTTTCCGGCGCTGCGACCAGGGCGGCCCCTACCCTTCCGTCCCCTGGAACGAGCTGGACGACGTCGGAGGGAATACCAGCTTCGTGCAGGATCCGAACCGCCTCGGCGGCAATCAGCGGTGTTTCTTCCGCGGGCTTGGCAAGAACCGGGTTGCCTGCGACAAGAGCGGCAGCGACCTGCCCGGTAAAAATTGCCAGCGGGAAGTTCCAGGGGCTGATGCACACGACCGGTCCGAGCGGCGCATGCGAGAGCCCAAGCGTGCGGCGGGTCTGCTCGGCGTAGTAGCGCAGGAAGTCGATAGCCTCACGCACTTCGGCGACCGCGTTCAACAGCGATTTGCCGGCTTCGCGGATGATGAGGCCCAAGAGGGTCTCCATTTTCGCCTGCATGATATCGGCAGCGCGATCAAGCAATGCTGCCCTTTCCACCGGCGAGACTGATGCCCAGGACGACGCGGCTCCCAGCGCGATCGCGACTGCTGCGGCAGCCTCGCCGGCGGTCGCTTCGCGCACGGTGCCGACAACGTCTCGGCTATCGGCCGGGTTGAGAACGTCGCGGGCCGTTGGCCCCACCTCGGTCTGGCCCGTCGGTGCAGCCGTCCACACGATCGTGGCGCTCGCCTTTAGGATTTCTGCCAGCGCCTGCAGGGAGGCTTCGTTGGAGATATCAAGGCCGGCAGAGTTGCGGCGTTGACCGTAAAGGTCGCAGGGAAGCGCGATCTTGTCGTGCTTCTGACCGGGCACCTGCATTTTGGCGACGATCTCGACAGGATCGGCAACAAGCTCATCGATCGAGACATTGGGGTCGGCGATCCGGTTTACGAACGACGAGTTGGCGCCGTTTTCAAGAAGACGGCGCACGAGGTAGGCAAGCAGGGTTTCATGGGTGCCCACGGGCGCGTAGATGCGGCACGGACGGTTGAGGTTCTGCCGGCCGACGACCTCGTCGTACAGCGGCTCACCCATGCCATGCAGGCACTGGAACTCATACTTGCCGACATAGTAGTCGGAGCCAGCCATGTGGTAGATGGTGGCAAGCGTCTGCGCATTGTGGGTCGCAAACTGCGGGAAGACCGCATCGGTTGCAGCAAGCAGCTTCTTGGCGCAGGCGATGTAGGAGACGTCGGTATAGATCTTGCGGGTAAAGACGGGGAAGTCTTCAAGGCCATCGAGCTGCGCGCGCTTGATTTCGGCGTCCCAATAGGCGCCCTTGACGAGGCGAACCATGATGCGGCGACCCGCGCGGCGGGCAAGATCGATGATATAGTCGAGCACGAAAGGACAGCGCTTGCCATAGGCTTGGACAACAAAGCCCATTCCGTTCCAGCCGGCAAGGTCTTCATCGAGGCACAGCGTCTCGAGGATATCGAGCGATAGTTCCAGCCGATCCGCCTCCTCGGCATCGATGTTAAGGCCGATGTCATAGGACTTGGCGATCATGGCAAGCGCCTTCACCTTCGGCAGCAGCTCGCTCATGACGCGCGCGCCTTGAGCTCTCGAATAACGTGGATGCAGGGCCGAAAGCTTGATCGAAATGCCGGGACCTTCATAGATGCCGCGTCGGTCGGAAGCCTTGCCGATGGCATGGATCGCAGCTTCGTAGTCCTTGTAGTAGCGTTCGGCATCCGCGCCCGTGGTGGCGGCCTCTCCGAGCATATCGTAGGAATAGCGAAAGCCGCGCTGTTCCAGAGGCTTGGCCCGCTGCAGCGCCTCGTCGATCGTCTCGCCGGTGACGAACTGCTCGCCCATCATGCGCATCGCCATGTCGACGCCGCGGCGGATGACAGGCTCCCCGCAGCGTGCGATCAGGCGGGTGAGCGCGGCTGACAGGTTACGATCGTTGACCGTGGAGGTGAGTTTGCCGGTGACGACCAACCCCCAGGTCGCGGCATTCACGAAGAGCGAACGACCGCCGCCCAGATGCGACTTCCAATCGCCTTCGGCGATCTTGTCGCGGATCAGGGCATCGCGCGTCGCCGTATCGGGAATGCGCAGCAGCGCTTCGGCGAGACACATCAGCGCAACGCCCTCCTGGCTCGAGAGCGAATATTCGTGAACCAGGCCCTCGACGCCGGTGCCCTTGTGCTTGGCGCGAAGCGCCTCGATGAGCTTGCGAGCGGTTGCGGCGGCGCCCTGCCTGACCTTTTGCGGAAGCGTTGCGGCGTCAACGAGGCGCGGGACACAAACGGTCTCCGGCGTACGGTAGGCCGCTGTAATAGCGCGGCGCAGATCGCTTTGCGGTCGGATCTCCGGCGCAAAGCCCTCGAAGGGATTTGCAGTGCCGCTAGACTGCGCGTTAACGGTTTCGTTCGCCACCGGATCGTTGGTGATCGTCATGTCTTTGCTCCAGAAAAGGATAATGGTCGAACATAGCAGCTCCCATAAAGGTGATTTCACTTGAAATTGGCTTTAGGGGAATATATTTGCCTAATTTAGGCGAATAAACAGAGGCAATATCGTGAACATTACCGCAAATGGAAGGGAAATCGACCAATTCGATCACAAGATCATCGAGGCCCTTGTCGCCGATGGCCGCATGTCCATTACCGACCTCGCCAAAAAGGTCGGCCTGTCAAACACGCCCTGCCAGGTCAGATTAAAGAGATTGATCGAAGATGGCTATATTCTTGGCTTTCGCGCGATCGTCGATGTGAACAAACTCGGGAAGAATCACGTCGCATTCACTGAAGTAAAGCTCTCCGACACGCGTGAGCATGCGCTGAAGGCCTTCAATATCGCCGCGCGGAAGCTGCAGGAGGTCGAGGAGTGCCACATGATCGCCGGCGCTTTCGACTATCTCTTGAAAATTCGCACGTCAGACATCGCCAATTACCGTCTCGTGCTCGGCGAGAAGATATCCAGCCTTCCTTTCGTCGCCAGCACGTCGACTTTCGTGGCCATGGAAGCCGTAAAGGAAAGCGGCCACTGACGATGGACCTGTTCTCCTAAGGCCCTTCCCCTTCAAGCCGTCTGTCTGTTGGAGAGCAATAAGCGCGCACCTAAATATTACCCATTTACAACTAACATGTCAGTCTGCTACGTCTAACACATCGACTGGGAGAATTGACATTGACTGAGAAGTTCGGGCTTTCCGTTGCGCTTGCCACACCGTTCGACGCCAAGGGCGAGATCGCTGTTAATGTGATGATTGCACAGGCAAAACAATGCCTTGCATCAGGATGTGAAAGCGTCACGCTATTTGGCACAACCGGCGAGGGATCCTCGATAGGGACGCAGGAACGTGAGCATATCCTCACCGCATTTCTCAATGCCGGTATCGCTCCTGAAAAGATCATCATGGGCGTGCTGGTCGATGCTGCCGAGGATGCTGCGGCTCAGGCCGGAAACGCTCTTTCGCGCGGTGCGCGCAACATTCTGTTGGCCCCGCCCTCCTACTTCAAGAATGTCAGCGACGACGGCCTCTTCAAGTGGTTCTCTGCTGTCTTTGCGATCCTGGGCGACAAGGCGCGCGACGTCATCGTCTACAATATTCCGTCGGTAACCATGGTGCCCCTGACTGTGTCGCTGATCGGGCGTTTGCGTACAGCTTTTCCGACGGTCGTCGCCGGCGTCAAGGATTCGTCCGGCGACTGGCCGTTTACCGAAAGCCTGCTGCAAGCCCACGGCGACCTCATTATTCTGATCGGCGATGAGCGCCACCTTGCAAAAGGCGTACGCCTCGGCGGCCAAGGCGCGATCTCCGGTATGGCGAACTTCCTGCCCGGCGAGGTGAAGCTGATGGCGCAAGAAGGCAGAGATGATGCCCGCGTAGAAGGTTTTGTCGCCGAGCTTCTGAAATATCCGGTTACCGCGGCCGTCAAAGCTATGGTGGCTCGCCTCAGCGACGACGAGATGTGGCTTGCGGTTCGTGCGCCGCTCGTTTCAATTTCCACCGAGGGACAGGAACAGCTTGCTCTTGCCTTCGATGCGCTTTTCCGCTCCAAAGCAGCATAGGCGCCATGTACGAGGGGGAGGCAATGGACGGAATGGACGAGCAGCCGACGCTGCGGGAAAAGGCGTATGAGAGCTTCACACGCCACCTGCTGGCTCGCGACGTGCGTCCCGGTCAGTTCGTCTCCCAGCGTCGCCTTGTCGAACTGACCGGACTGACGCTTGCGGCGATCCGTGAACTTATCCCGCGGCTTGAGGCGGAAGGGCTGATCAAAACGGTCCCGCAGCGCGGCCTGCAGATCGCTCATATCGATCTCAACCTCATTCGCGAGGCTTTCCAGCTTCGGCTATTCCTGGAGAAGGAGGCGGTCGCACTCTTCACGCGCTCCGCGTCCGATGAGGCGATCGCTGAGCTCTTGAAGCAGCATCGCGATATCGCCGACGCCATTGCCAATGGCGACGCCTCCCATGAGCTGGAAGTGCGTGCTCAAGCTGTCGACTGGGGCATGCATGACGCGTTTATCGACGCGCTTGGCAATACGATCATTTCCAACGCCTACCGGGTTAATTCAATCAAGATGCGCTTGATCAGTCAGGAGCGCTTCCGCATCGATGGACGTGTTGGCCCGGTCATGGGAGAGCATTTGAAGGTTCTGGAGGCGATCGAAAGGCGGTCGGCCGAGGATGCGGTCAACAACCTCGCCGCCCACATCAACCACGCGAGGGATCGCGCGCTGAAGATCTAGTCGACAACAAGCCGGCGATGAGGAGATCGGCGGCAACAAGAGGAGGAGTTACATGCCATCATCATTCCTGAATCCCACCCGGCGCGGCTTTCTCGCCGGTACCGCAGCCCTCGGTGCCAGCAGCCTCATGGGCATTCGATCGGCATCGGCAGCGGTCGACTGGAAGCGCTTTGCCGGCACGACGCTGGAAGTCAACCTGGTTAAGAGCCCGCGCAGCGAGACGCTCATCAAGTACATTCCCGAGTTCGAAGAGCTAACGGGCATCAAGGTCAATGCCGAGGCGACGCCGGAGCAGCAGCAGCGCCAGAAGACCACGATCGAATTGAGCTCGGGCAAGCCGAGTTTCGACGTCGTGCATATGAGCTATCACGTCCAGAAACGACAGTTCGAAAAGGGCGGCTGGCTTGCCGATATCAGCGGCTTCCTGAAGGATCCTTCCCTCACCGATCCGTCGCTGGTCGAAAGCGACTTTGCCGAGGCCGGCATGACCTTCGCCAAGGATTCCGATGGCGTCCTGCGCTCCCTGCCCTTCTCGGTCGACTACTGGATCGTTTACTGGAACAAGGCACTCTTCGAGAAGAAGGGCGTTTCTTACCCAACCACGTTCGAAGAACTGGCAAGTGCTGCCGAGGCACTGACAGATCCCTCGACCAACACCTATGGCTTCGTCGCCCGTGGTCTCAAGAATGCCAATACCCCGGTTTGGACGACGCTGCTGCTCGGCTACGGATCGAGCCCGCTTGGGCCGGACGGCAAGCTGCGCACCAATTCTGTGGAGGCCGTTGAAGCGGCCAAGCTCTACCAGCGCCTGATGACCAAGGCGGCTCCTCCCGGTGTGTCCGGCTTCAATTGGGCCGAAGCCCAATCGGCCTTCCTGCAGGGCAAGATCGGCATGTGGCTTGATGGCGTGGGTTTTGCGCCGCCGATCGAGAACCCGGAAAAGTCGCGTGTCGTTGGCCAGGTCGGATACGGCATCATGCCGAAGGGACCGAAGGCGCAGGCGGCTGCAACCACAGGAGATGGTCTCGGCGTCGTGGCAGCAAGCCAGAAGAAGGAAGCCGCATATCTCTTCTGCCAGTGGGCGATTTCCCATGACATGGGTGCGCGCCTGCTTCAGGCCGGCGCCGGTGTTCCGTTCCGCCAATCGGTCCTTGAGGATCAGAAGGTGCGCGAAGGCGTGAAGATGCCGCCTGCGTGGCTGGACGCTGTCGCGGGTTCGGCGAAAGTGTCGCAGCTCGCCCTGCCAATCATCATCCCGGTCACCGAGTTCCGCGACATCTATGGCGTCGGCCTCACCAACATGATCGGCGGCGCCGATCCAGCCACGGAGCTGAAGACTGCCACAGCTCAGTTCGAGCCGGTCCTGGCACGAAGCGAGGGATAATGGCTTCGGTGAGCATGGAAACCGCAACCGCGGTCAAGGCCAAGGCAAAGCAGAGGAGCAAACCGGGCCGGTTTGCTCCCAATTATTGGCCTTTCGTCATTCCCGCCCTGGTCGTCGTGGCGGCTGTCATCGTTTTTCCCTGGGTCTTTACCCTGTGGATGAGCGTCAACAGTTGGACACTTGGCCAGGCGCAGGTCTTTGCCGGGTTGGACAATTACCTCCGCCTGGCCGTTGACCTGCGCTTTTGGGACTCGTTGTGGCATACCGTGCTCTACACGACCTTGTCGGTCGTCGCCCCGTTGTTTCTGGGAACGCTGGCGGCCCTCATCTTCGATGCTCAGTTTCCACTGCGCGGGATTCTGCGCGGAATATTCGTGATGCCGATGATGGCGACTCCCGTCGCCATCGCGCTCGTCTGGACGATGATGTTTCATCCGCAGCTTGGTGTCTTGAACTACCTGCTTTCCTATATTGGTGTCGGTCCGCAGGAATGGATCTACAATCAGACAAGCGTCATTCCCTCGCTGGTGCTGGTCGAAACCTGGCAGTGGACACCGCTCGTCATGCTGATCGTGCTTGGCGGCTTGGCGGCAGTACCGCGCGAACCCTACGAGAGCGCCGAAATCGATGGCGCCAATGTCTGGCAGAAATTTCGATACCTGACGCTGCCGATGATCGCGCCGTTCCTGATGATCGCCGTCATCATTCGCAGCATCGACGCGGTCAAGAGTTTCGACATCATCTATGCGATGACGCAGGGCGGACCGGGCACTGCCTCGGAGACGATCAACATCTATCTCTACAACACGGCCTTTTCCTATTACGACATCGGATACGGCTCGGCCATGGCCGTTATATTCTTCGTGCTCATCGTGGTGCTATCCTTCGTCCTTTTGATGGTCAAGCAGCGCGCCAACTGGTCCGATGGGGAGGCACGCTGATGAAGCGCAAGGCACTCGATCGCATCGGACTTCTCTTCGTGGCGCTGGTGATGATCTCGCCGGTGGTCCTGTTCTTCCTGTGGATGATCTCATTGTCCCTGAAGTACGAGATCGATAACGGCGCCTATCCGCCGATCTTCATTCCTGAACGTTTCGCCTGGTCGAACTACGTCAAGGTGTTTAAGGAAAACAACTTCTTCCTTTACCTATGGAATTCGGTTCTGGTCACCGGGGCGGCGACGCTCCTGGCGCTCGTTATCGGCGTGCCGGCCGGTTATGGCATTGCCCGTCTGAAGGCTGAGAAATCCGCTGTCGTGATCATGATTGCCCGCATGACACCCGGCCTTTCCTTCCTGATCCCGCTCTTCCTGCTGTTCCAGTGGCTGAACCTGCTTGGCACGCTGTGGCCGCAGATCATCATCCATCTCGTCGTTACCGTCCCGATCGTCGTCTGGATCATGATCGGCTATTTCGAAACGACGCCGATGGAGCTGGAGGAAGCTGCAAGCATCGACGGGGCAACACCCTGGCAGGTCTTCCGATTGGTGGCGCTGCCGATCGCAAGGCCGGGGATCGTCGTTGCCTTCATCCTGTCGGTCATCTTCTCGTGGAACAATTTCGTCTTCGGCATCGTCCTCGCCAGCCGCGAAACGCGCACGCTCCCCGTTGCGGTCTACAACATGCTGTCGTTCGAGCAGGTGAGCTGGGGTCCGCTTGCCGCGGCAGCCTTGATCGTCACCTTGCCGGTGTTGATCCTGACAGTCTTCGCACAGCGGCAGATCGTTGCCGGCCTGACGGCAGGTGCCGTGAAGTGACGTCTGCGATTGCGATGGAGGAGCGACAGAAGCGGGCGAGGCACGTTCTGTGTATCGGCGCTGCGCTCCTCGACACGCTCTTTAGAGTTCGTGTCATGCCGACCGGGCAAGGCAAGGTCCTGCCATACGATATGTTGCAGATTGCAGAAGGCATGGCCTCAAGCGCCGCCTTTGCGGTTGCAAGGCTTGGCGGGAAGGCCAGCCTCTGGGCTGCCGTCGGAGACGACGAGACCGGCGAGCGCATCATCGCTGATCTCGCTGAAGGCGGCATAGACACCCGTGGCATGCGTCGCGTGGCAGGCGCCCGCTCGGCCGTGTCGACGATCCTGGTTGACGACGGCGGCGAGCGCCTGATCATCCCCTTCTACGATCCGCGGCTGCATCAGGTCGTCAATTCGGTTACGGCTGACGATGTCGCGGCATTCGATGCGGTTCTGGTCGACGTGCGCTGGCCAGAGCTTGCATTACAGACGCTGCTCGCTGCCGGTGAAGCAGGTATACCTGCCATCCTCGATGGTGACGTGGCGCCCGTCGGAGTGATCGAGACACTGGCGCCTGCCGCAAGCCACATTGTTTTTTCGCAGCCGGCCGCAGAAAGCCTCACGGGGACGGCGGAGGCGGTATCGATGATCCGTCTGCTGAAGGAGCGCTTCAGCCAAGCCTTCGTCAGTGTGACGTTCGGGGAAAAAGGCTCCTACTGGTTCGATGACGACAGCGCCTCTATCCGCCATCTCGAAGCACCGCGTATCACGGCCATCGATACGCTGGCGGCAGGCGATATCTTTCACGGAACCTTCGCGCTGACGCTTTCCGAGGGCTTGGCGATCGAGGACGTGATGCGCGCGTCATCGATGGCGGCGGCCATCAAATGCCAGCAATTCGGAGGGCGCCTCGGGGCGCCCGATCGAAGAGAGCTTGCGGCTGCGCTACTGAACTGGCCGGCTAGGGCTCTCGATGTCACCGCGCCGCCGGATTCGGCGTAAGCCTTTGGTATCAAGCGGCCTTCGAGGCGGTCATGGAGCAGCCGGAGGCCTTGAGCGCCCCTTCCACGACCTCGACGAACAGCTTGCGGAACCAGACCGAGCGGCCGTCGGCGTGATCAACGCGTCGGTAGAGCATCGTAACCGGGTCTGCGGGGAGCTCGATTGGCGGGGCCGAGACTTCAAGGCCGTGCAACTGTGCCATGCAGCGGGCGATCGACTCCGGAATGGTCGCGATCGCCGGCATTGCCCTCAGGGCTGGCGGCAACGCCGAAAAGCGAGGCACGGTGGCGACGACCTGACGGCTTAGACCGACCTTCGCAAGAACTGTGTCGATATTCGTTGCCGTATTGCCTTCAAAGGACACGGTGACATGCGCGGCATTGACGAAGTCTTCCAGCGTCAAGGGTGCCTTTCGCTTCATTTGCACGGGGTCGTAGACGCAGACCGAACACTGACTGAAGAGCGGTTGCCTAACATGCCAGGATGCCGGATCCTCGTGAACCGCAACGCTGAAATCATAAGCGCCGTCGTCGAGCATGCGGGCGGAATCATGCTTGTCCGCAGCGACACCGATCAGCCGTGCGCCCGGTGAGAGTTCACGCAGGCGCGCGACGAGCGGCCCGAAGAAAGCCGATTCCAGATTGTCGCACATGCCGATCTTGAACTCGCCCTGCCAGCTCTTGGGATCGAAGGCATCAGGCGGCCGGATCGCGCGCTCGATCCCCGACAAGGCATCCTCGATCGCAGGCGCAATGGCAAGGGCACGCGCCGTCGGTTGCAGGCCTCGCCCTACCCGCACGAACAGTTCGTCATCAAGTGTCTCTCGCAGCCGCTTCAAAGCGGCCGACAGGCCCGGCTGACCGAGGAGAAGCCGCTCGGCCGCACGAGAGACATTGCGCTCCTGCATCAATACCGAGAAGGCCAGCAGGAGATTGAGGTCTATCTTTCGGAGGATCGCATCATTCATCATTCTCAGTAATACCTGGCATGGTTACTATCAATTTGCAATAGGTTCAGTAGGTGTACATTTTCTCGTTCCCTGACGCTCAATCTTCCTCCCATGGCGTCGGCAGAAAGGAACGATCATTCATGACCAACTCCCGTTCTCCAGGTACAGCGAGCGTAGCATTGCTGCTGCTCTGCGCTGCCAACTTTCTCGATGCAATGGACGTATCCACGATTGGCGTCGCGCTTCCGGCGATCCAGGCCGAGCTCGGCATGAAAGCGACATCCCTCCAATGGGCGGTCAGCGCCTACGTGCTTGGCTATGGCGGGTTCCTGCTGCTGGGCGGGCGCGTCGCGGACGTCTTCGGCCACCGTCGCGTCTTCCTCTGGTCGCTCGGCATATTCGCTGCCGCCAGTATTGCGGGCGGTTTTGTCGATAGCGGCCCGACTTTGATTGCCGCTCGCTTGATAAAGGGCATTGCCGCGGCGTTCACAGCACCGGCTGCCCTTGCCCTGCTCCTGTCGGTGTTCGGCGAAGGGGCAGCCCGTGCGAAAGCGCTTGGCGTCTTTGCCTCTACCGGCGCGACCGGCTTCGTCCTCGGCATGGTGCTCGGTGGGGCCGCGACCGTTTTCAGCTGGCGGGCAACGCTTGTCATGGGCGCGCCTGTCGCCGTCATCGCGCTGGCGATTGCTCCCTTCGTCCTGCCAGCGGATCAACGTCGCAGCGGGCCGCGTGCGACGTTCGACTGGGCAGGCGCAATGACGATCACGCCTGGACTTTTGCTTTTCGTCTTTGGCATTACCAATGCTGCGGCCGAGGGCTGGCAGGCAGTGCCAACCTGGGGAGCACTGGTGGCGGCCACCGCTTTGATCGGTCTCTTCCTCATCGTCGAATCTCGCCATTCTGATCCGATGGTACCGCTTGCGATATTCCGGCGGGCAAAGCTTTCCCACGCCAATGCCATTGCCGCGCTGTTCCAGGGCGTCTATGTCGGCTTCCAGTTTATCGCGACCCTCTACTATCAGACCGTGGTCGGCTGGTCGGCCTTTGCGACCGGCTTCTCCTTTGCCTTCGGCGGCGTCTGCGTCATGTTCCTGGCGCCACGTTTTGCCACGATCGCGCAAAATCGCGGTACGACCGGGCTGATGACACTCGGCGTAGCGCTGCAGGCCATAAGCTATATCTTCTGGATCCTGAGTGTCGGCCACATCAACCCCATCTTGCTGGTTGCGCTGTCGCAGATCCCGCTCGGTGTGGGTTATGCCATGACCTACCCCTCCGTGCAGGTTGCCGCCCTCTCCGACGTTGGCGAAGACCAATCCGGGCTTGCATCCGGGCTGTTGTTCGCGTCCTTCCAGATTGGTGGCGGTATCGTCCTTGCGGCAGCTTCGGCGATCTTCGGTGCGGCCTCCGGTTTTGGCTGGGATCCGTATTTTGCCGGCATCACATTTGTCGCCGTCCTCTCGGTCCTCGTCACACTTGCTGCGGCACTCGGCCCGAGATCGTCTCTTATCGACCGGAGCATCTATCAGGCAGCGGAATAGTCCCTGACCACGTCGCACGCGACGTCGCCGGGTTCTTGCCCGGCGGTGTCCATTTTATGGATGACAGATGCGTGCTTCTCTGCCACAACAAGCCAATGAGAGACAGGGGCGCCCTCCTGATGGTGGGCTGAGAAGCACCCTTTGAACCTGAACCGGATAATGCCGGCGGAGGGAGTCGCTCGGGACTTCCAGCTTCCCGCGCAAGTCCTCGCGCCTTTCCTCCCCGATTGAAAGGCGCACCATGCCAGACCAAACCTCACCGGGAACGTTGCTGAGCCACTTGCGCGCGCGACCGCCACTCGTCCATTGCATTACCAACTTCGTTGCCATGAACATCGCGGCCAATGTGCTCCTGGCGGCTGGTGCTTCTCCCGCCATGGTGCATGCGCAAGAAGAGGCTGGCGAATTTGCCGCGATCGCTGGCGCGCTGACAATCAATATCGGTACACTTTCGTCAGGCTGGCTGCGCGGCATGGAGACGGCCGCCATCGCGGCCGGTCAGTCTGGAAAACCATGGGTTCTCGATCCGGTCGCCCATTATGCCACGGGGTTTCGTCGTGCTGCTGTGGACCGGCTGCTGGAGCTCGGCCCCGCCGTCATTCGCGGCAATGCCTCCGAAATCATCGCGCTTGCCGGCGGCGCAAGCCGTGGCCAGGGCGTGGACAGCCGCGACGGTGTCGAGCAGGCCGAGGAATCCGCACGCCTGCTCGCAAGGGTGCACGGAGCGACCGTCGCAGTGACCGGCGTTGTTGATTTCGTCACCAACGGCGAACGGGCGGCGCGCATCGAGGGGGGCTCGGCGTTGATGCCTCAGGTGACCGCGCTTGGGTGTTCGCTGACCTGCCTTGTGGGCGCCTTCGTGGCGGTTCGGCCCGACGCACCCTTCGAGGCAACGGTTGCGGCACTCGCGACCTTTGCTGTTGCCGGTGAAACGGCGGCCAGCAAGGCGGACGGCCCGGGCTCGTTTTCCTGGCGGTTCCTCGACGCGCTTGCAGGGCTCGACGCCTCACTTCTCGATCGCCACGCACGGCTGCGCTGTGCATGAAGAACATCGATCTTTCACTTTACCTCGTCCTCGATCCCGACCTTTGCGCCCGCCTAGGCATGGTGGAGACGGCGCGGGCGGCAGTCGCGGGCGGAGCGACGGTCGTGCAACTGCGCAACAAGCAAGCGGATACGGCCCGGATGATCGAGACCGGGCGGGCGCTCAAGGCGGCTTTCTTTGGCACCAGTGCGCGGCTCATCGTCAACGATGACGTCGAGGCCGCGGTCGCAATTGGTGCCGACGGTCTTCACATTGGGCAACAGGACATGGATGCACCCACTGCCCGCGCACGGATTGGGCACGACATGATCCTTGGGCTCTCGGTCGAGACCGAGGCGCTGGCCGCGGCGGTCGATCCGGCAATCGTGGATTATGCCGGCATCGGCCCGGTGTTTGCGACGCCGACAAAGGCGGACCACAAACAGCCGATTGGTTTTGCCGGGCTCGCGCGTCTGGTGCGGATCTGTCGCGTTCCCGCCGTCGCGATCGGCGGCTTGAAGGCGGATCATGTCGGAGCTGTCTTCGCGGCCGGCGCTGACGGTCTTGCGGTCGTCTCCGCGATCTGCGGCACCCCTGACCCAGAGGCTGCCACCCGCGACATCGCTGAAAACATTCGAAAGGTTCACGGATGATCCGCAACGTTCTTTCCATCGCCGGCTCCGATCCCTCGGGCGGCGCCGGAATCCAGGCCGATTTGAAGGCGTTCTCTGCCCGTGGCGTCTACGGCATGGCAGTTTTAACCGCGCTGACCGCGCAAAACAGCCAGGGTGTTTCCGGTGTCCATCTGGTTCCTGCCGCTTTCGTTGCCGACCAGATCAAGGCGGTCTTTGCCGATGTGCGCGTTGACGCGATCAAAATCGGTATGATTGCGAACGCCGAAATCGCCGGCGCCGTCGCCGATGCAATCGAACCGCACAAAGGTATACCGATCGTGCTTGATCCGGTGATGGTCGCCAAGGGTGGCGCCTCCCTCCTTGATCTGTCGGCGGTCGAAGTCCTTACTCGGCGCCTGCTGCCGCTTGCGACGCTGCTGACCCCCAACCTGCCCGAAGCTGCGGCACTCCTGCATGGACCTACGGCTGAGAGTCGTGCGGAAATGGCTGATCAGGCGCAAAGCCTGCGTGCATTGGGCCCGCAGGCCGTGTTGATCAAGGGTGGCCATCTGCCTGGGCAGGAGAGCCCTGATGTCCTGGCCACAGCCTCGAGGTTGAGCTGGTTCGAAGCGGCGCGGATACCAACGGCGAACACGCATGGCACCGGCTGCACGCTGTCAAGCGCGCTTGCCGCCGAACTTGCAAAGGGCGCCGCGCTGCTCAAGGCAGTGGCGGATGCAAAGGCCTACCTCGCCCAGGCCGTCGCGCAGGCAGACACGCTGACAGTCGGTTCCGGTCACGGACCGGTTCAGCATTTTCACGAGCTTTGGCCAACGCCACAGCTCGACCGACATTGAGGCACCCATCGAAACGCGGTGGCTATACCGCAGACCAACATTGCAGGCGTTGGCGGTGATGAGCAAGCTCCGCCGGCGGCGGGCCCGCCGCCCAGTTGAAGGGGATGAAAATGGCGACTGGAACCGTCGAGTTTCTGCCAAGCGGGGCCTCAGCGTCAGCCGATTTGGCACTCGTGGTCAGGAGGAGAATTCTTCCCGCACCATGGTGTCGAGATGTCCTGCAATCAAGCACCCACGCGGCGGGGGCGATTTCAGCGTGCGAAACATGAACGTACACGAACCGTTTTGCGATGGCCGTCGAGCATTGCTACGTTATAAGCTAGCCCTACATTCCGGAAGAGCCCTCTAGCGGTAGCCGATGCCTAGTCATCCCAAATCCTCGACCAAAAGTGGCAATGACCCAACCACGGCTGCCAATCGCCCGGCAAATTTGGAGTTCGCTGCCGACCACGTTGAGCCGCAGGCGCCTGCCTCGGACCCATCGGGAGGGCCCGGCTCATCCACCCAAGCCGCCTCCCCGGAACAGCCTCCCCGCTCCTTTGGTCAAAGCAGACAGGCGGCGCACAATCTACTGGGTGCGCTTCGCCATGATTTACAGGCAAGTTTCGCCTTCACAAGGGCAAGGGCCAAGACGGCCGTTTCCGACTTGAGAGCGAAGCTCACGGCATCAATGCCGCTGGACGCCCCATCAACTGTCCACGAACTTGGCAAGTGGTTCGCGGCTGCTCTGGTTAAAACGCGGGGCAGTGTTCGTGGCCTGCGTACAAGGCCCTTCGAAAATCGCCGGCATGCATCGCTTAAGGCGGGCTGGTGGAAGATCTCTATAGCATTGACCTGTCTTGCCGGCCTCCTCCTTGCGGGAAGTGTACTCGTGTGGGCGCTAAAGGACGTACCCTGGGGCGAGATCCGGGACGGAACATTGAAGCCCGTCGTGATACTGGAAACTGCTGACGGGGAACCGTTGGTAAGACAGGGGCCTTATCAGGGACCGTATGCGCAATACAACCAGTTTCCGCCACGTCTGATCGATGCCGTCCTCTCAATTGAGGATCGGCGGTTCATGGATCATTTCGGCATCGATGTCAGAGGAATCGGAAGGGCGCTCCTGCGAAACGTCGAAGCTGGTTCGGTGGTAGAAGGCGGCAGCACGATCACCCAACAGCTCATCAAGCTGCAATATCTCGACAGCGATCGAACAATAAAACGAAAGATACAGGAGGTCGTCATCGCCCTTTGGCTGGAGTGGAAGCTCGGCAAAAGGGAAATCCTGACGCGCTATCTCAACAGCGCCTATCTTGGGGCCGGCGCGACCGGCATGCCGGCTGCCGCGCGGATCTATTTCAATAAGGAAATCGGCGCCCTCAACCTGCCTGAATCGGCGATGTTGGCGGGATTGCTGCGGGCGCCGAGCCAGTGGAATCCCATCGACAATTACGAAGGCGCCCGGCAACGCGCCTTCGTCGTTCTCGACACGATGGTGTCCAATGGCAAGCTCACCGCATCGCAAGCAGAGGAAGTCAAGGCGAGCTTCGCCGAGCTGCATCCGACGACGCCGATACCGCGCTCCGGAAGCTGGTTTGCCGACTGGATTTCGCCGCAGGCAAGCGAAATCGCCGGTTCCTCGCCGGGTTCGACCACGGTGCGCACAACGCTGGTACCGCACCTACAGCAGATCGCCGAAAGGGTCGTGAGAACAGCCTTGGACGGGGAAGGAAAGGCTGCCAGAGCAAAGCAGGCAGCATTGGTTGCGATGACGCCGGACGGCGCGGTCGTTGCCATGGTCGGCGGGCGCGACTACAGGGCCAGCCAGTTCAACCGCGCCGTCACAGCGATGCGGCAGCCAGGCTCCACCTTCAAGCTGTTCGTCTACTACGCAGCCCTGAAGGCTGGGCTCACCTTGTCTGACCGGATTCTGGACGCGCCAATCGACATCAACGGCTGGTCGCCGGAAAATTCGGGCGGCAGCTATCGCGGCTGGGTAACGCTTGCCGAGGCCTTCGCCCGGTCGTTAAATGCCGCAACGGTGGCGCTTGCCGAAGAGGTCGGACTGGACAATGTGATTGCTGCCGCGCGAGAGCTCGGCATCAACGCGCCTCTTGCCAACACGCCGTCTCTGGCGCTCGGCACTTCCGAAGTAAACCTGCTTGACCTCACCAGCGCCTATGCGTCCGTCCATCTCGGCAGGGCGCCCGTCGAGCCCTGGGGGATCATCGACTTTCGGGCGGCCGGAGAGACGAAAACCTTTCGGGTTGGCTCACAAGCAAGGCCGAATGTCGACCTTTCGACCTACCAATCAGATCTCCTCGACCTCCTGCGGTTGGTGGTCGAGCGTGGCACTGGACGTGGAGCCGACCCTGGCACGTTTGCGGCCGGGAAGACCGGCACCAGCCAGAACAATCGCGATGCCTGGTTCGTCGGCTTCACGGAACCGTTGGTTGCCGGCGTATGGGTGGGCAATGACGACGATACGCCGATGAACGGGGTCACTGGGGGCGCCTTGCCAGCGCATATCTGGCGGGACTTCATGCGGGAGGCGATGACCGAACCTAGGCTGAATGGAGCGCCATCGACTGCAGCAGTGATCGAAGGCCAAGGCGCGCCGCAGTCCTGTAACATCACTGCCTGCGCTCGCAGCTATCGCTCGTTTCGGCCGTCGGACTGCACCTACCAGCCCTATTATGGCGGACGGCGGCTCTGCGAAAAGTGATCCTCGCTTCGGCGCACAGGCTCTGCCGCGATCTGACGCGGCGTCTTGTTGCCAAGCCTGCCGACCGGCTGGAGTGTTTCGCGGTACTGATGGTCCATGAAAGGTGTCGAAGGCGTGCACTGCGCTTTCAGGGCCCTATGGCTTGGCTTGTCCTCGAACCAGTTCCAGAAATTGATTCAGCCGGATGCCGTGACGCCTTGCAACGATGCTGACCGTCGCATCTGGCTCATACGTTTCCTGAACGACGGCAAGCTTCTCAGCAGTCGACCAGCGACGCCGCCGCTCTGGGCCGGGCAGGACGTCTCTCTTAGGATTGTGGCTGGTCATCATGGGCACATTACCTCGCTCACTTATTAAGTGGGAGATCATGTCCGGAGATTTATGGGGTCATTACACGTTCTGCAGTGCAGGCGCCGGTTCGTCGCAAGTGGTCATCATGCAGACCGCTCGACACCACTATTAACGACGTTGAAGAATTGTGACTCGACTCGTCCCTCACGCCAGTAGTTCAATTTGAAAACTGGGGTGTGAGGTTAGGTCGATGAGATACGAATGGGATGATGCCCGCGGGCGTCGGGCTTATGCGATCAAGGTCGTCTCGGTATTGTTGGCATCAGCCGTGACGGCCGGGGTTCCGACCTGGATTGTCGCCAGAGCCATGGGGTTTTGACAGACGGCGATAGCGCACTTGAAGCCGGTGCCTGCGGCCAAAAAGCCGGCCACAGGCGAACCACGTGCGCGACCGCCTCGCTCTTAACGCGATATTTGCAAGGCAAGACCACCTGCCGGCACCGTGGCTAAGGTGACTGCCAACACGGTGAGCCGAGTTGAACAAGACGATCCCGGTCCCCGCGCGCCACAACCGGTCACAATCGAGGCAATCAAACGGGTATACGAAGCACGAGGTGTCATTTTCTTCGATGAAGGGCCGCTCCCAACGGAGGAGCCGGTGTCCGCCTCGCAACGCAGTGCTATTTCGTCGCCTTGATTGGATTCGAGCGGATTTGAACATTTGAACTCCCGACCTCATGATTCTTGATCGGAGTAACGAGCCCATTTCATCAGGCACCAAGGTCGGTCAACGAGGTTGCCCAATCGCCGAACTGCCGGCATGCGGGCTTGTCCGGCCGTCTTAGTGTCATCCAGTAGGATTTGTCTTCGTTCGCCGGCCTGTCTGAGAGCAATATCAGACTTCCGCTTTGAATCTCCCGTTCAAACAATGCCACCGGGCATTGAGCTATGCCCTGACCGGCAAAAATTGCCGCGGCCAGCAGGTTGAAATCTTGATATATCGGACCTCGATCCGGAGAGAACGTTATCCTGCCGGCCGCTCGCATCCATTGCGTCCAAACCTCCATTGTTTCGTCATGAAGCAACTCGCCGGACTCGATCGTCGCAAAATCCACACTCTCCTTTGCCTTCTCGAAATAGCCCCTCGAACATGCGGGATATGTGATCCCGTGCATCAATCTGACGGTCACCTGACTGGCCGGTATATCAACGACACCTTTGTGAGCCTGGATGACGATGTCGGCTCCTTCAAGAGAGACCCCCGGAACGGCATAGACAAGATGCAGCCTGACGTTCGGACAAAGCCGTTGAAAGCCTTGCAGTTTTGGCACCAGCCACCACGAGGCGATGGATGGAATGACGGCAATCGTGAGATCAGGCCCTTCGTCCCTTTGGCGGATCTCAGCGCAAGTCTGAGCCAACTGCGCAAGCGCGTCGTCGACAGCACGTCCAAGCATGACGGCATCCTCGCCGGGCGATATGCCGCGACCATCCCGTTGAAACAGGGATCGTCCGAACCAGCCTTCAAGAGCCTTTATGTGGTGACTGACCGCGGAATGGGAGACGTTGAGTTCTTTCGCCGCCTTCGTGACACTTTGCAGCCTTGCGACAGATGCCAACGCGCGAAGGGCGACAAATGGCGGAATTCGGGACGCATTCACTTGTCTGATTTCCTAACAAATGTGTTCGATCTATCTGCTTTATTTCATGTATGCAGCTTGTCAAATGGGCGCGTCGAAAAGCAAGCAACCGCTGCTAAGGAATGAATTGGGGATCGTGAACAATGTTCGTGCGCACACTGACAGAGCTTATCGGGACAGATCGAGATGTTGATTGGGGTAACGGGTTGAGCAGGCGTTTCGTTCTGGAGCGCGACGGACTTGGCTTCGCGCTGATGGAAACGACGGTTCGCGCCGGCAGCGAATCGCATCTGCAGTACCGCAACCATCTTGAAGTCTGCTATTGCATCGAAGGCCGAGGCGAGATCGAAGATGGCGACGGAAACGTCTGGACACTCGAGCCGGGGACACTTTACGCTTTGGACAAACACGACAAACACGTTCTTCGCGCCCACACAGACATGCGGCTCGTCAGCGTCTTCAATCCACCGATCAAGGGCCAGGAATCGCACAACTACGCAAACGGCGCGTACTCCTCGTATTGACCGCGGTTCAGCGAATGGAAATGCGCTGATGACGATTGCGCAATTCCCCAGAAGCTTTTTCAATCCAGGGTGCGATAGTGACAGGTTTCGTTCATAAGTTCGATCAGGATGCAACCGGTATTGCTGTCGAAGTGGCTGCAGGACGCCTGACAGCGAGGTCGGTCGCCGAAAGCTTCATCGCCCGGACTTTGATGAAAGAGCGTGACATCCAGGCGTTCGCTGCATTCAATCACGCGCTGGTGCTCGAACAAGCCGATCGTATAGACAGAAGTCCCGCAAAGGGACTGCTTGCGGGCGTCCCAATCGGCGTCAAGGATATCTTCGATACGGTTGACTGGTCGACTGAGTTCAATTCGCCGATCTATCGCAACAATCGACCCTCTCGAGATGCCCATGCCGTCGCTCTTCTCCGGCAGGCAGGAGGGGTCGTTATGGGCAAGACAGCGACGGCCGAATTCGCGTTCATGCATACCGGCCCTACCCGCAATCCCCATGATCTGTCACGAACACCAGGCAGTTCGAGTGCGGGATCGGCGGCGGGGCTCGCGGCGGGCCTTTTTGCCGCTGCGCTCGGCACGCAGACCGCGGGTTCCCTGATCAAGCCGGCATCCTATTGCGGGCTCTACGCTTACAAACCCTCGCACAACCTGGTTTCACTCGAAGGCGTCAAGCCGCTTGCACCCAGCTTTGACACGGCGGGCTGGTATGCTGCATCCGCACGAGATCTGAGCCTGATTGCTCGGGTCTTGATTCCTGGTTTGCCAAAATACGCTGCGGCCAATGGGCGGTTGAAGATCGGCTTTTGTAGAACGCCGTATTGGGGCATGGCCGATCCGGATGTCCACCAAGCTGTCACGGCAGCCGCAACCGCGTTTGCCGAGCGGGGCCATGGCGTCGACGAGATTGTTCTGCCACCGGCTTTCGAAACAGTTGCTCGTGATCACCAGATCATAAACGATTGCGAAGGTGCCAGGGCGCTCCACAAGGAACAAAGGACCTCCATCGAATTGATGAGTCCGGAGCTCGCCGAAATGTTTGCGCGCGCCTCGGCGATTTCCTGGCAAGATGAAGTCGCAACGCGGAGCCGGCTGGCGTTGTTCGTTTCTGTTATGAATGCCACCATCGAGCCCTATGATGCCGTGATCGCACCGGGCTGCGCCCACGTGGCACCGGTCGGACTGGCTGCTACCGGAACGTCGGACTTCATAAGGCTTTGGACGGCATTTGGCCTTCCCCAAGCCAGTATTCCGCTCATGCGCAACGACGGGGAGTTGCCGATAGGTCTCCAGGTCATCGGTTCAGCATTTTCCGATGTAAAGCTTCTGCATTGCATCGAGGTCCTGTCCGGCACCCTGAACCATCGCTCCGGACATGCCCAACCGCAATGAGTTCGTCGCATTCCTCAACAAGGAGAATCCCTATGCGTTCTGCCTTTCATCTTGCCTATCACGTGACCGATCTGGACGCGTCGAGGCGCTTCTATGGTGATGTCCTTGGCTGCCGGGAAGGCCGCAGCACGGAGACTTGGGTGGATTTCGATTTTTTCGGGCATCAGATTTCCTTGCATCTCGGCATACCGTTCGCCGTCACCCGGACCGGCAAGGTCGGCGACCATATGGTGATGATGCCACATCTCGGCGTCGTGCTGCCGCTCGATGACTGGTTTGCACTGGCCGACCGCCTTCAGGCCGCTCAGATCAATTTTGATATCCCGCCAGTCGTTCGCTTTGCCGGCGAGCCAGGCGAGCAGCGCACCATGTTCTTCTTCGACCCCAGCGGCAATCCGATCGAAGTCAAAGGTTTCCGTGATTTCGACGGTATATTCGCACGCTAAGCATCGTCCCATTTGACGATTGCATTCCAAATCTCGAACCGAAAGGCCCACTATCGCCTCATGCCCTGCCGAGGGAAATCCATCAGAAATTGGCGGCGAATGGATACTATGAACAGAGCTTCGTGGCCCTGTATGGCGACGCCGCGCTCGAAGAGGCGAAAACAAAATTGAAGGACGCCTGCAGTAGACGGGTTTCCCCCGATGTCGATCTAAGGCACGCGCGTCATTAAGAACGCCCGAACGCGAATATAGAAGCCGTCACCCATGATTTGCCGATAACATCCGGGTGAGATGTCGGAACCTCCAAGTTCCAGCAACGTGCCGCCGATGCTGCTGCATAAACGGGCTGCGCAAGCTGCTTGCGATGGCTCACGGCGCACCTGAGCCCCTCACCGGTATTGCGTCACGACAGCAGGGCACGCGCGGAACCTCCGGCACGCTTTGAAAATTGGCAAGGGCTCCTTGGCTCTTTCGTGCTTGGCAGACCAGTCGGTCCCTATAATGGCGACAGCCATTCCGGACGGTGGAGAGTGCAAGCAACTAGTGTCGCGGATTACCCTCGTGAACTTTCCGGTCTTGATCGGGCACCAGCTTCGTCCTCGTGCTCCTTGCCGGAGATTGATGAGCATGCGATTATGATGCTCTCATCATCACGCACCAGCGGAGCATTCGGCTTCAATAACGATGAACAACGCTTCAGGAGCGTTTGATGATCGGCATGGGCGTGCTCGTTTCCAAGACGAACAAAAATAGGAGGTTGCTATTCATGCCTTCTGAAACGCACCGTAGCTTCCAGATCCCACGTCGTGATGGACTTTGTCTTGCGAGCCTATCCAATGGAACTGGCCTCTCCATCTCGCTCCTGCCGAACGGGACGTTGTTTGCGATCGAATACAGCGATGCGATGGGCGCAATCATGATCAATCAGGTCTTGGGATCTCCGGTCTATGGCGGCATTGGGAGGCTTTATCTCAGGATCGGTGGTTCGCGAGCCGGTGTCTTTGAAATGGTCGGACCGCGAGCTAGGGTTACATTCAGCCAAGGTGCGACTGACTTCTTCTGGGAAGGGGAATCGGGGGATATTCGACATTCAGTTCAACTTGAGTTGCACCCGACCGAGACGACGTGGTTCTGGCGGGTGACGTTGGAAAACCTCTCGCGTGATCCTCTGGAGGCGGACCTCATCCTCATGCAGGATGTCGGCATCGGAGATTTCGGTTTCCTGATGGGAAGCGAAGCCTATGCCTCCCAATACATCGACCACACGATTGCCAATCACCCTACGTTTGGGCCGGTGGTGATGAACCGCCAGAACCTTAAACAACCCGGCGATCGCAATCCATGGCTCGCCCATGGTTGTGTCACGGGAGCTGCCGCCTACGCGACAGACGCGGTGCAGTTGGCGTTTCCGAGGCGTGATTGCCACAGCGCGATAGTTCCCGATTTCGGAGACAATCTCCCCAGTTTCCGTCGACAGCATGAACTGGCATGCCCGAGTATCCAATCCACACCGTTTTCCATTTCACCGGGCGCAATCTCAACATCGACATTTTTCGGTCTGTTCGTACCCGATCACCCCGAGCCTTCGAGCGAAGGAGATCTCTCAAGGCTCGACAGAATGGAGCATATGATGGCCGTTCCCGTGCGAAGGGACAGGTCGGCAGCGGGTATCTCGCGCAGTCTGCTTCAGGACGCAAGCGAAGCGACGCCTCTAGCGCTCGACGACGAGGCCGTGGCCGCGCTCTACCCTGTGCGGCACTTGGAGGAGCGCAAAGATGGAAAGCTTCTTTCCTTTTTCGTGCCGGACGGATTGCGCAACCGCCATATCGTCCTACGGGACAAGGAGCACGTGTCCGTTAGGCGCCACGGCGCGATCGTGCGGAGCGGCCAAAACATGCTGCTGGATGATAATACTCTTGCCGCAACCTGCTGGATGCAAGGTATCTTTGCCGCGCAACTGACGATCGGGAACACGTCGTTCCACAAACTCTTCTCGGTATCGCGCGACCCCTATAATTTGTCAGTCGCGAGTGGCTTGCGGATCCTCGTCGACCAAGGCCACGGCTGGCAGCTTCTTGGTGTTCCTTCGGTTTTCCAAATGGGACTTAGTGACTGCCGGTGGCTCTACAAACTTTCAGGGCGCACCGTCACCATCACTGCAGCCGCCTCCGGCATAGAACCGGCGATGCAGTGGGAAATGACGAGTGACGGTGCCCCCTGCCGTTTCCTCATCGTCGGACACCTCACGTTAGGCGAACGGGAATATGAAAGCGGCGCACACATCGATGTCAACGTCGCACGCAGGCGCGTAACCTTCCGCCCGGACGCCACTGGCCTCTGGGGACAGAAATATCCGGACGCTGCCTATCATCTGGTCACGTCAATGCCTGACGTCGTCGAAGCTATCGGAGGGGACGAACTCCTGTATACCGATCGCGTCGCGCGTGGCGGGCCGTTCGTGGTCCTCAAGGTCGGTGAGACACACAGATTCCGCTTCGCCGTCACCGGCTCGATGGTTGACGCGGGCCAAGGCGAAGAGCTCGCGGAGCGCTACGAAGCCGGTATCGACCTCGTGGATATGCTTGTTCCCGCCACGCAATTCTGGGATCATGTGACGCGCGATCTTTCGATTCAGGGAGAGGGCCCCGACCTTGTCGCACACGCAACATTCCTTCCCTGGCTCGCCCATGACGCAATCATCCATTTGAGCGTTCCACATGGGCTTGAGCAATTTACCGGTGCCGCTTGGGGAACGCGCGACGTCTGCCAAGGCCCGGTGGAGCTTCTGCTCTCCTTCGAACATGACAACGAGGTTCGAGAGATTCTGAGGATTCTATTTGGCGAGCAGTTTCGGGACCGAGGCGACTGGCCACAGTGGTTCATGCTCGAACCCTATTCGAACATTCGCGCCGGGGAAAGTCACGGCGACATCGTCATCTGGCCCTTGAAGGCACTTTGCGACTACGTCGAGGCAACGGGCGACATTGCGGTCCTTGACATTGATGTCCCATGGCGGATCGACGACACCTTGGAGCAAACGCAGGAAACGGCGACAATCTCCGGTCATGTCCAAAAGCTGCTCCAAACGGTTCAAGAACGTTTCATCCCCGGCACAAGTTTGATCCGCTACGGCGACGGGGACTGGAACGATTCCCTTCAGCCCGCCGATCCGCATCTCCGAGACTGGATGGTGAGCAGTTGGACCGTCGCACTGTTGTACGAACAAATGACCCGATATGCCGTCATTCTTGACCGCGCCGGACGCACAGCGGAATCGGCTGAACTTCGTATAACAATCGCTGCCACGCGCCGGGATTTCAATGCTTTGCTGATCCGTGATGACGTCGTCGCTGGCTACGGCATATTCGACCCTGGCCGAGACGTCGAGCTGCTGCTCCATCCAGATGATCGGCGTACCGGTCTCAAGTACTCGTTAATTGCAATGACGCAATCGATCCTCGGTGGGTTATTTACGCCCGAGCAGAGCGAACAGCATTTCGCAATCATTGAGGAGAACCTCCTGTTTCCGGATGGCGTGCGTCTTATGGAAAAGCCCGTGCTCTATTCGGGGGGCACCGAACGGCTATTTCGCCGCGCTGAATCATCTGCATTCTTCGGCCGCGAGATCGGCCTGATGTATATGCACTCGCATCTTCGTTATTGCGAAGCGCTGGCGTTGCATGGCGACGCCGAGGGCCTGTGGAATGGGCTTGCACTCGCCAATCCTATATCGCTTGCCGACCGGCTGGCGCAGGCCTCGCTGCGCCAGCGAAACACCTACTTCAGCAGCAGTGATCCCGGTTTCAGCGACCGCTACCAAGCTACTTCCGACTGGGAGGGATTGCGGTCCGGTCGGATACAAGTTGACGGAGGATGGCGGATATACTCCAGCGGTGCGGGCATCTTCACGAAAATCTTGGTCGAGAAGGCTCTGGGGGTCAGGCGAGAGTTTGGCCAGCGGATTCACAAGCCGTTGCTGCCGGGATCGGTAAGGCTCACCAGCGTACGCCAATAAGCGGTCAGAGAGCCCGAATTTAGCTTCAACTAATGAGTGACGGAGGTAGCTCCGTCGTTGTCCGTCGAACGTCGTGAACAACCAGGATGCGATCGTGCGGCAAAGCGGGGAAAAAAGACGGAACAAGAACCCGGCGGAATTCGCGACTGAGTTGCCACGGTGTACTGTAGCCGACTGCCATTCCGATTTCTCCCACCCCCTGCCGTCTAAGTTGGAGCATCTCGCGGGCAGCTATTTTTGGACTTAAACTTTATCGGGCATCTCCATACTGTCGCACAACCGTGATAGATTTCCGCCGGTCAACTGGGGAGGCGCGGATGGATACGAACTATCGGGTCACTGGCAAGAACGCGGCGGCACCATTTTCTCTCACCATCCATCGCGGCGACGGCATGCTGCTTCTGGGAATGGACTGGAAGGATGGCCGCCCCTCGACCAACTTCGTTGGTTTTGCGATCCAGTATCGAGAGCCTGGAACCGATTTCTTCAAGAACGTGCGCAATCGCATCGGCTTCCCTGGCCAGGACGTTCCCGGTGACGGTATTCGCACCACTGACGCGCCGATCCAAAAATTCCGCTGGGTGCATTTTCCCTTCAACGCAGATCTGCCAGGCGCCTTCGTCTATCGAGTGATGCCGATGTTCATGGGTGCCGACGGTGCGCTCACGTCTGGCGAGGCGCAGGAAGCGGAACTCGCGCTGATGCGCGAAACCATTCCCGGCAAGCTCAACGTCGCCTTCACCCGGGGTTTTGTCTCATCGCAGGCATTCGTACGCAACTTTTCAGCCGGCGGACCCTTGATCACGCTAGTGCCGCCTGATGGGGATGAGGGATTGGACTTCGTGCCTACTCATGCCGATGCCGACCGCGCACTCGCCTGGATGGGGTTCGAAGCGCGCGGCGAAACGCTTTCGCTACTCGAACGCGCACGCGATGCAGGCGCGCAGGTCCGCGTCATTGCTTATGACCTCAATCTGCCGGAAGTGGTCGAACGGCTGGAAGCGCTTGGGCCAAATCTCAAGGTCATTATCGATGACAGCGCCCGAACCAGGGGACACGGACGACCAGACTCCCCCGAGACCCATGCGGCCGAACGGCTGATCGCCTCGGCCGGCGCGGAAAACGTGAAGCGCCAGAACATGGCAAACCTGCAGCATCACAAGTCGATCGCTGTCCGCGGAGGCGGTGTCGATACCGTCGTCTACGGTTCGACGAACCACAGTTGGCGGGGCTTTTATGTTCAGTCGAACAATAGCCTCGTTGTTCAAAGTGCAAGCGCGGTCGACGACTATTTTGCCGCCTTCGAGAATTACTTCACGGCGGACGGTGCGGCGGATTTCATCGCCTCGGCCAGTTCCCGCGGCTGGCATGACCTGGGGCTGGACGGCATCGACGCGAAGGTCGCCTTTTCTCCGCACAGCGAAGCCAACGGCCTGCTAAATGAGATCGGCGCCGATATCGACGCCGCGGGGTCGAGCGTGTTCTTCTCGCTCGCCTTCCTCGGCCAGACCACCAGGGGGCCGATTGGCCCGGCCTTGGGGCGGGCGTTGCGAAAGCCGGATGTGCATGTCATGGGCATCGCAGACGGGCGGGTTGCAGCCGATAACCTGGGACTGACCGTGTTCAGTCCCGACAATCGCCGCCGTGTCGTGCGCGCGGCAGCACTGACGGGCAACGTTCCGCCGCCGTTCCTGACGGAACCATCCGGACTTGCCGGCGTCCATGGAAATCAGCGCGGAACGAGGATGCACCACAAATTCGTCGTTCTCGACTTCGACAAGCCGACCGCCCGGGTCTACCTCGGCTCCTATAATTTCTCGGAGCCAGCCGACCTCGAGAACGGCGAAAATCTGGTGCTCGTCCGCGATCGCACGGTGGCGACCAGCTACATGATCGAAGCACTCAGGATGTACGACCACTACCGATTCCGCGTCGCATCCGAAGATGGGGAAGAAACGGGGCATCCGCTCGAGCTGCAATTGCCACCGCACACGGGCGAAGCCGCCTGGTTCGAACGCGACTGGACCGATCCCGTGCGCGCTCGCGACCGCCAGCTCTTTGCACGTGCCGACTGATGCCGGTGCGACGGCCGTCGGGTCTAACACTCGACTATCGTCGGTTAAAAACGAGCAATTCTATCAAACGGAAGAGTTCGCGATCGCCACCTGATTTGCGCTAACCATTGGTCTGAGAATGTTCCTGCGCTTCTTCGGCGACAAGCAGCCGCCATTGTCTGACGAGATCGCGCCGCTTTCCTGGATAGCGCTCCGCCAGGAGCGTCGCATGCTGAATCCGATCGGCGCGGAACATCCGAAAATCCTGCCTCAACTCGCACCAACCAGCGATAATGCGGCGCGAGTCAAAGAAGGCAACGGCGATCGGCCAGATCACACGGTCGCTATCAGCCTCCCTGGCATCCCGATAAATGATCCGAAGCTTCATTTGCTGCTGCATAGCCTGACGAAGCACCTTAAGATCGATGGCAGGTGTTGGAAGTGCACCACGACCGACATGGAAATCATTGTCGTTCAGCTTGTGGCGTAGCTCTGACGGCAGCACCGCGTCGATTTTCGAGAGCGCGTCATGTGCCGCCAGTGAGAGCTCGTCGTCAGTTTGCCGGCTGACCCACTGAATTCCGAGTGTAATCGCCTTCAGTTCTGCTTCCGAAAACATCAACGGCGGCAGCATGAAACCCGGTCTCAGCACGTAGCCGAAACCTGGTTCACCCTCTATTTCCGCGCCCATCGACTGGAGGAGCGCGATGTCCCGGTAGATCGTCCGCAGCGATACGCCAGTTTCCTCCGCGAGGTAGCTACCCGAGACCGGTTGCCGGTGCCGGCGCAGGATCTGCAAGAGGTCGAACAGACGTTGGCTCTGGGACATGGCAATATCCTAGCACAGGCAAAGCCGGAACAAGGCAGCAACCCTGTTGCGGCATCTCGTGCCTAATCCATTCGGACCAGAACCTTTCCGCCGAGTTTATGACCTCTCTCCAGCTTGGTGAGCATGGTGATTGCGTCGGTCAGCGGAATGATCTCGGCGATCGGCAATCGTAGCTTCCCTTCGGCCGCCGCGCTCGCGAGACCGCCGAGAATGTCAGCCCGAGCGGTGCAGATGATCGGCTTGAACCTGCGATTGACGATGGCGCGAATGAACTTGCCCGGCGTTGGGTCGATGTCCAAAAAGACGCCGCCCTTGCGCAACAGCTGGAGACCTGTGGCCACTTTCATTGTGCCAGCCGTGTCATAGACCACATCGAAACGGTCACTGATCGTCGCCAGATCGGTGGTGCGATAGTCGAACGCTTTTTGCACCCCGATCGTGCGCGCCCTTTCCATAGCCTGCGCGCTGCAGCTTCCCGATACCGTCGCACCGAGCCGTCGCGCGAGCTGGATCGCCGCTTCACCCACGGCACCCGTGCAGCCGTTGATGAACACTGACTTCCCACCCTTCAGGCCTGCCTTGTCGAACAAGCCGTTCCATGCCGTAACGCCCGGTGTGGCGAGACAGGCCGCGTCCTCAAGAGAAACCGAATCCGGCCTTTTCGCGAGGAAGGTTTCTGGCGCGATCACTGCCTCGCCAAGTGCTCCGCCGTCCTTGATCTGTGCCATGCCGAAGACGGCATCCCCCGGCTTGAAGCGGGTTACGCCGGGTCCGACCGAAATCACAGTGCCTGAGAAATCGCTGCCCATGGCCCGGGGAAAGGTCTTGCCCGTGACCATTTTCAGATAGCCCTTGCGAACCTTCCAGTCGATCGGATTGATGGCGGCAAAACTGACTTTCGCCGCAACCTCACCCTTGCCGGGAGTCCGTAGCTGGAAATCCTCAAGCTTCATAAGCTCCGGACCGCCGTATTGATGATACTGAATCCGTTTCACAGCAGTCCGTTCCTCTTCAGCGTCGCTTCGACGACATCGGCGAGCGGGGTACTCGGACGCCCCAAGAGGCGAGACAGATCAATGCTTTCCGAATACCAATCGCCGCGCTGGGTGGCGAAGCTGGTATCGGCGACGATATCTGCGAGGAAGGCTGGCAAGCCCGCGCCTGCAAGCGCCTGACCGTATGCGTCGACTGGCATGTCATGATAGACGAGCGGCTTGCCTGTGAGGTCCGAGATCGTTTGCGCGATGTCCCCCATGGTGAAGGGCGTGCCACCGAGTTCATAGACGGCGTTGCCGGGAACATCGCTGGTGAGTACCACTGCAGCCGCTTCCGCGAGGTCGTCGCGGCTCGCGCCGGAGACAAGACCACCGTCGCCTGCCGCCCCTGTCAGCAGCCCCGTGGAGAGCGCATAACCAATGTTGCCGAGATCACCGGCATAGACCTCGATATAGGCACCGTTACGCAGGAAGACGTAAGGCAAACCGGATGCCATGATAACCGCCTCGGTCTGTTTGTGTTCCTCGCCCAACCGCAGAGTGCTGGTGTCGCCATTGATAAAGCCGGCATAGGCAATGCGCCCCACCTTTGCCTCGACGGCCGCGTTGACCGCGCGTTCCATGTGGGGGAAACGCTCGCCGACCACGGTCGAGGGAATAAGTAGGAGCTTGTCGGCGCCGGCGAACGCAGGCGCCAGGGTGTCCGGCCGGTCGAAATCAGCCTCACGGATCTGAACTCCCTTGGCAGCCAGGTCGGCTGCCTTTTGGGGATTGCGAACAGCTGCCACGATGCTGGCAGCGGGCCGTCAGGGTTTTGTCGGTCCGGATCGCGGACAGCGCCTCGATGATCTCGGTTTCATGACCTGGGCGCGAAAACATCCATCGGAGCGGATGGCGCAGTGCGGCATTCTCGATTCGAGGCGAAACTAAGCGCCCGCTCCTGGGCATCCCAGTCGAGTTCAAGAAAATTAGTTGGCAAGTTCCGCCTCGTTGATTGCCTTAACCATCCACGCAGGAACGCTCGGCTTCATCTTGGAAACCTGCTTCCACTCCCCGGCGGTCAGCTTGCTGCGTACTGCCTTTGCGAAGGACGCTGCGTGCTGCGGACCCAAATGTGCAATCGCCCTGATCGCTTCACCTGCCCTGGAGTTCGGCATTGCCGTCTGCCAGGAAGGGGCATGCTTCAGAAAGACCTTTCGCCGTCCGAGCATCAGAGTCCTTGCCTTTCCGGTTGTTAGGAAAAGCTCTCCCACAGGCACTTGTGTCGTCAGACCTAGGTTATTGGCCGCCCTCGCGCCGCTGGGAACAATCCGCTCGCCAGTGATCTTTCCGTACGAGCTGACGACTTTTTCCGCAGACGGTGGGTAAGTGCCGAACTCGCTTTCCTGGGTGGCTACATACATTCCTCGCGTCACGCGGATAACCTTCCCTGCTGCCGCAAGCCGACTAAAGGTTTTGTCGACAGCAGTCCGAGACCCGAGGGAAAGGAATTCCTTCGGGGTCACGATCTGGCCTGCAGGTGCCCGGCGAAGCCGTTGGCTGATGACGCTTTTCACTTCTTCCATGATTGTTCTCTTGTCCGAATCAATATGCATGTTTCGGACATATGGCAATGTCAAGTGACTGATTCAACATCATTATTATTTAAATATAAAATGCGCATTCTCAAGCACCGAGCCGAGCAATTCTATTTCGACGAAGAAATTCAAAGCTGAAGGTGCGCTTGCCTCCGTCCCGTTCGCCCATGCCGCGGGCCGGGACGCTCGAATGGACCTATTTCCAAGCGCATGAGGCCGGCTTCCGCCGCACGCCGGTGCTGCTGACCGGCGACAAGGCGGAAATCCTCATCGACGGCGGCTTCACGCTCTCGGATGGGCCGCGCCTTGGCCGACTCCCATCCGTCGGACGGGCAAGGTGCTGACGACTATTTATGTGAGTTGCAACGACCCGGACTATTACTTCGGCCTTCGTCCGGTCGTCGAGGCTTTCCCCAATGCAAAGGTCATCGCCAAGCCGGCGACCGTCGATGCGATCGGAGGCAATGTTGAAGGCAAGCTCGCGGTCTGGGGTCCGCAGTTGAAGGACAACGGCCCGCAGACGCTTGCCGGTGTCGTCATTCCCACGGACGCCAACACGCTCGATTTCGAAGGCAACAGCATCGAGATCGTCGACGTGCCGGATAGGCACGACCGCCGTTATCTCTGGGTGCCGTCGCTGGAGCCGGTGTTCGGTGGCGTGCTCGTCTCCTCCGGCATCCATGTCTGGGTCGCCGACGAGGCGACGCCCGAAAAGGGGTCGGCTCCGGGAGGGGGCGAAATGACACCCTAAGGGAAAGCAGGAACGGCTTCAGCCAAGAATGTGGTAAACCGCGAATAAGGGCGGCGCGGGAGCGCGGCCAACATCCTTAGTGATCGAAATTGACTCGCGTTCACGGGCATAAGGGTGGTTCGCCCGTTCGCCCCGACACGGTTCTTCGTTGCAGAGATCGTTGATCTCCCCCGCAGCGCGGCCTTTCGGACGTCTTGAAATTCGCGATTTCGGCACCGATATTTTCTTCACTTCTTTTTCATCCGGTGTGAATGCGAAAGGAGGACATCATGCTCAACCCGGAATTGGTTTGGATGACGCCTGTCACCGTCCGCATGAAGGACGGGGTGCCCCAGGTCTTCGCATCTGTCAACGACGCGCTCGATTTCCTCGAAGGGGATTGGAATATCTATCGAGGCAGAAAATACAATCGGGCGGTTCAAACGTGCCGCCGTGCTCTGAACCGAATGACGCCAGTCGCCATCGCGCGTGACGCGTTCATTGACGCCTGTCACGATGCGGGCATGTCGACGGCTGCGGATGGACCGCTCGGGACGAAGAGCAGCGCTGGCGGTCCACGCTCGCTTGCCTAGAAAGGAAAGGCTGGGGCACTCTTAGTGCCCCAGCCTTTCGAGCATTCGCCCCGCGACGTGCCCGAGCAATTCGTCGTCGCGCTTAACAGGTTCCGTTAGGGCGGCCAGGCGCCATGTGTGGGCATTTGGGTCCCGCCAGAGTTCGCCTTCGGCTGCCTTTACGCATGCCAATCGCCGGGGCCGGTTGCCGACCTGCTCCGGGAACTTCCGCTCAGCGTCGAGACTTGGTTCGTACCGCTCTACCAGCCGGGCGCGTCCGCACCCGGCTGGCTTGCGGCGAGCGGTATTATTTGGTGCTGTCGATGGTGATCCGCTTGACGTTGGCTCGCGCCTTTTCGGTCTTCGGCAGCGTCACTGTGAGCAGGCCGTTCTTGAACGTTGCGGCAACGTTATTCTCATCGACCTGACGACCAAGAGCCAGCCGCCGTTCGAAGCGCCCGTAGTAGCGCTCGCTGAAGCGGCGATCCTTGTCCTCGGTCTCCCTTTTGTTTTCGCCGCGAAGCGTCAGCACACCGTCTTCCAGCAGCACCTCGACGGCGTCTGGATCGATGCCCGGAACCTCCGCTGTGATGCGGATCTCGTTGTCATTCTCCTCGATCTCCACGTGCGGCCACGCGCCATTGAAGGGCGTATCACCGAACAACGATGGCGAGCCGAAACCGCGGAAGACTTCGTCGAACAGACGGTTGACATTGCGGTGCAGCGACAGGAATGGATCCATGTCATCACCGCGATACACGCTCGGAACCTGGCTGCTGCCACGGCTCCAAGGGATCAGATCACGTACACTCATAGCTTCATCCTTTCTTCGGTTTCTTTTTCTCCTTTTTGTCAACTGCTTCCTCGGCTGTTCGGCAACAACCGAGGATCGAGCAGTGCGCGTCACATTAGGCTGCCTTGTCGCCTTCGATCTGCTTCGAAGCGGGCTTCGTCGGCTCGGCCTGGATGGCGATCCGACGCGGCTTCATCTCCTCAGGGACTTCCTTCTTGAGTTTGATGACAAGTAGCCCGTTTTCGAGCTTGGCGCCCTCGACGATGACATGATCGGCGAGTTCAAATCTGCGCGCAAACGGCCTCACAGCGAGGCCCTGGTGCAGATACTGTACCTCCTCATCCTCCGACTTCGCGCCGTTGACCACAAGCATGTTCGCCTCGTGGGTGATCGTCAGTTCGTGCTCGGCAAAACCTGCCACCGCGATAACGATGCGGTACGCGTCTTCGCCAAGTTTGACGATGTTGTAAGGCGGCCAGTTGTCAGCGTTGAGGCTGGCGTTTTCGAGCAGGTCGAACATGCGGTCGAAGCCGATGCTTGACCTGTAGAAGGGGGTAAAGTCGAGGTTTGTTCTCATAGCTACATCCTCCGTAGAGCAACATAGATACGAGGGAACGCCAAGAAGCTCGGCGCTCCCTGACCGTGCCGACCCCATTTGGGCATCGACAATAATAAGTTGGGAATGCCATTGTCTTGCGTCAAGAGGGGTGCCAAGCCTGGCGGGCCCGGGTCGGCGTAAAATATCCTATGAATTTACGGCATTAGCACTCTCTAGATGCGAGTGCTAAAAAATTTTCGTCCCCTCTTGAAACTCGAAAAATCAGAAACCAGATCGATTGGCGCGCGATGCCGAAAGGATCGCACGTCCCGCGTCGAATTCTTTAAGATGCGGCGCGGAGGAACCTCTAAAACCCTGTTAGTCCATGAGGAGAACGACATGGCGTTCCGTCCATTGCACGACCGAATCCTGGTCCGCCGCATTGAAGCCGAGGAAAAGACGGCCGGCGGCATCATCATCCCAGACACGGCAAAGGAAAAGCCGCAGGAAGGTGAGGTCATCGCCGTTGGTCCGGGCGCACGCGACGACAGCGGCAAGCTGGTCGAACTCGACGTCAAAGTGGGCGACCGCATCCTGTTCGGCAAATGGTCCGGCACAGAGATCAAGCTCAATGGTGAGGACCTCCTGATCATGAAGGAATCCGACGTCATGGGCGTGATCGAGAGCGAAGCCTCGGCGAAGAAGGTCGCCTGAGCGAACCGGATCGATTGAAGGAGTAGAAAAATGGCTGCCAAGGAAGTGAGATTCCACACCGAAGCCCGCGAGAAGATGCTGCGTGGCGTCGACATTCTCGCCAATGCCGTCAAGGTCACGTTGGGCCCCAAGGGACGCAACGTCGTTATCGACAAGTCGTACGGCGCGCCCCGCATCACCAAGGACGGTGTAACCGTCGCCAAGGAGATTGAGCTCGAGGACAAGTTCGAGAACATGGGCGCCCAGATGGTGCGCGAAGTGGCGTCGAAAACCAGTGACATCGCCGGCGACGGTACCACCACGGCAACGGTTCTTGCCCAGGCGATCGTCAAAGAGGGAGCGAAAGCCGTCACCTCCGGCATGAACCCGATGGACCTCAAGCGTGGCATCGACAAGGCAGTCGAAGCCGTGGTCGAGGAACTGCGCGGGAACGCCCGTAAAGTGACCAGGAACGACGAGATCGCCCAGGTCGGTACGATCTCGGCCAACGGCGACGCGGAGATTGGCCGTTTCCTTGCAGAGGCGATGGAAAAGGTCGGCAATGAAGGGGTGATTACCGTCGAGGAAGCCAAGACCGCCGTAACGGAGCTCGAGGTCGTTGAAGGCATGCAGTTCGACCGCGGTTATCTCTCGCCGTATTTCATCACCAATCCGGACAAGATGCGCGTCGAGCTCGAGGAACCATACATCCTGATCCACGAGAAGAAGCTCTCGAACCTGCAGGCGCTGCTTCCGGTGCTCGAGGCGGTCGTTCAATCCAGCAAGCCGTTGCTGATCATCGCCGAAGACGTTGAGGGCGAGGCGCTGGCGACCCTCGTCGTCAACAAGCTGCGCGGCGGCCTGAAGATCGCCGCTGTCAAGGCGCCGGGCTTCGGCGATCGCCGCAAGGCCATGCTCGAAGACATCGCCATCCTGACCGGCGGAACGGCAATCTCCGAGGATCTCGGCATCAAACTTGAGAACGTCACCCTCGAGATGCTTGGCCGTGCGAAGAAGGTCGTCGTCGAGAAGGAAAACACGACGATCGTCGACGGCGCAGGCTCGAAGAGCGAGATTCAGGGCCGCGTCGCCCAGATCAAGGCGCAGATCGAGGAAACGACCTCCGACTATGATCGCGAGAAGCTGCAGGAGCGGCTGGCCAAGCTCGCCGGCGGCGTTGCGGTGATCCGCGTCGGCGGCTCGACCGAGGTCGAGGTGAAGGAACGCAAGGACCGCGTCGACGATGCGATGCACGCCACACGGGCGGCCGTCGAGGAGGGCGTGCTGCCCGGCGGTGGCGTCGCCTTGCTGCGAGCCGTCAAGGCACTGGATAGCGTTGAGACCGAGAATCCCGACCAGAGACACGGCATCGAGATCGTCCGCCGTGCCATCGAAGCGCCGGTTCGCCAGATAGCCGAGAATGCGGGTGCCGAAGGCTCGATCATCGTCGGCAAGCTGCGCGAGAAGACCGAATTTGGCTATGGCTGGAACGCCCAGACCAACGAATTGGGTGACCTTTACGATCAGGGCGTGATTGACCCGGTCAAGGTCGTTCGCACCGCGCTGCAGGACGCTGCCTCGATCGCCGGCCTGCTGATTACCACCGAGGCAATGGTCGCCGAGAAGCCGAAGAAGGATGTACCGCTCCCGCCGATGCCGGGAGGAGGCATGGACTTCTGACTGAAGCGACAAGTCCGCCCCGACGGGGCGCGGACGATGGATCCAATGAACCAAGCATGCGTTGCGCCGGGATGGGTGCGACGTTTGGATGTCCGGAGCTGGTGCAGGTTACAAGCCGCGAAGATCGCGGCTTGGATGAGGCTGGATCGGAGGGCCTGCCCGCACCGAAGGAGGATCTTAAGTATTCGGGGCCAGAAATGACCACGCGTTCGTCGAATTTGGCTGGCGTATTCGCCGCACTCGTCCTCATCCTGGTTCCTGCGCCGCTACCGGCGGCGCAGCCGCAGTCCGCCTTTTCGGCGAGCACTCAGCGATTGCTTGCTGATGTCCTGGAGGAGCTCACGCCGGCGGTTGTCAACATTGCAGTGAGGTCGCGTGCTCCGGCCGAAAGCAATCCTCTCTACAACGATCCCTTTTTCCGTCGCTATTTCAACGTGCCTGAGCAGCCGCAGCAGCGCCTGAGCGCCGGTTCCGGCGTCATTGTTGACGCCGACAAAGGCTATATTCTCACCAATCATCACGTGGTCGCGGACGCCGGCGAAATCGCGGTCACCCTGAAGGACCGCCGCCGCTTCACAGCCGAGCTGGTGGGCAGCGACAAGGCAACCGATATAGCGTTGCTGAAGATCGCCGCGGACAAGCTGACGGCGCTGCCCTTTGGCGATTCCGATGCCCTCCGTGTCGGGGACTCCGTTGTCGCGATCGGCAATCCGTTCGGGCTTGGACAGACGGTAACCTCCGGCATCGTCAGCGCCCTTGGTCGTGGCGGCATCAATGTCGAGGGCTATGAGGACTTCATCCAGACGGATGCCTCGATCAATCCCGGCAACTCGGGAGGCGCCCTGGTGACTGCCGATGGCCGGCTGGTCGGCGTCAACACCGCGATCATCGCGCCCACCGGCGGCAATGTCGGCATCGGCTTTGCGGTTCCGATCGTGATGGCGTCGGCCGTGATGGAGCAACTGATAGAGCATGGCGAAGTGCGGCGCGGCCGGATCGGCATCTCCGTCCAGGACCTGACGCCCGACCTCGCCGAAGCGCTGAGGATTGAGGAAAGTTACGGCGCCGTCGTCGGCAGCGTCGAGCAGAATTCGCCGGCGGAACAGGCGGGCCTTCAGGCTGGCGATGTCATCCTCGCCGTCAACAATCGCAAAATCACGGGCGCGGCAGATCTCCGCAATCGGGTCGGCCTGGCTCAGGTCGGATCTCAGGTCGAAATGGAATATCTGCGCGATCGGGTTCGCAAGACGGTGACAATGCGCATCGAGCCGGACGAGTCAATTGCCAAGGCCGGCGCCACATCCGCCCGCCTCGAGGGCGCTGAGTTCCAGGATGCGGCCGGCAACGTGGTTGTTTCCAACATTGAAGACGGAAGCGCAGCGGCCCGATCGGGTTTGCGCGCGGGCGACGTGATCGTTGTCGTCAATCATCAGCCTGTCGCGAGCGTGGCGGAACTCGCGGCGGCCTTAGAGAATGTGAGCGGCACGATAGCGCTCGATCTGTTTCGCGCCGGGTCGAAACTCTTCCTGGTGATCCGGTAGGGTGCAACTTCGAAGACACGTGAATGGAGGAAAACGATGGAACGCGGTTGCTTTCGACATCCAGTCACAATCCTTGTGGGTCTCGGATTTCCCGCTGAGATCCAAGGTGCGAAAGAGGCCTATGCCTGGCTGAATGAGTGGCCGCCATCGAAGCGCGACCCAACGCACGCCATCGCGCTCAATGCCTGCAGAGCAGCACTTGCGGGCGAGATTGATGTCGAGACCGCTCGCGGAACGCTTGTCGCCTTCGCTCGACGGGCCAATCTCCTCGCACCTGACGCCGAGGCGATCGCCGCCGCTAGCAGAGTCGTGCGCCTGACGACGCTTCGCCCGCCGGAGCCGGCACCTCAATGTGATCCGTAGGACCGAGCCGGCGATGAGCGATATTCGATTTCCCGTTCCGGTGAGATTGCGGCTGACCTCCGCCGAGGTGCGAGTTGTCGCCAATTCCTGGGAAGCGCTGGAGTGCCTTCGCGACCAGTGGCCCGAAGGAGCGAGAGGGCGCACCTATCGCGCAGCTTGGCGGGTCTGCCGCGACGCGCTGGACGGCTGGAGACAACCGCACGAAGCAAGGCGCGCATTCGTGAAGGCGGCACGCCGCGCCGGGCTGGTAGAGCACATGGCGTGGATTCCCCGCCAGACAACATGAGAACGAAGCCGGATTGCCGTCGCGCAGCGCGTTATTTTCGCCCAACCAAGGGAGGTAGCATTATGTCCCCAGCAGAGACTTCCATTCCCTTCCGCTCTCACCCGATGACCTCGATGTGCTCCAGCGCATACTGGATGGAGAATTGGAAACTAGACACATCTCAAGCGACAGCGACGAAGCGGACATACTTGCACGAGCTCTCATAGAGCTCTTTCAGACCGGCGTGAGAGGTGAAGATGCTCTGCGCGAAATGGTGAAGGCGGCCTAAGGCAAGATCGCGCTCCTGCCGTTCTAGGAAGCGGTGCTTCCGGGTAACCGGTCATTAAGGAGTTGAGAAATTGCGGTCGTCAGTTGTGCCATGGCAAAGGGCTTCTCGATCATGATGCTGTTCGGGACACCTTTTGATGCCCAATCATGGGCACTGTCTCCACTGACGTAGACAACGGGCATCTCGGAGTCGCACTCCCTGGCGTTACGTGCGACATCCCAACCATCCGGCGGCTCGCGGAACTGAATATCAGTGATAAGGCCCTGGATGGATGAACCTTCGGCATTCAGGAGCGCTATTGCCTCCCCGCCACTCGAAACAGCGAGAACACCGAATCCTGCCTCAATGAGCGCCTGTTTGAAGTCAAGCAGTAACAGCGTCTCATCCTCGGCTAGCAGTATGACGCTGGTTTCCATTGTAAGGCCCGGGGCATGTCCGACACGGACGAACGCCGGTGGAGGCAAAAGGTTCCTTTTAGGTACAGATGCTTGCGACAAGGCGCCTCGGGTGTGAAGAGACGATGCACTGGCAGGGCTTTCCAAGGGAGGGGGAAAACGGCCGTAGGAATAATCTTCGCAGCGTCGATCGCCATCATCGCCTACCTTATCGTAGGCGGAGTGATGGTCGGTAACAAGCAGTCCGCGTCGAAAGTCTACCTGCCAGCAGCAACCCAGCACCAACCCGGATAACGAACAGCCTTCCGAACTCGTTCCAAGACCTCCACAATCTTACAAGGCGGCCGCCATAGCCCATTTACAGCGCGCATAAATGGTGTGGGTCACGACACTAGGAAGAGAACAAAAAACTGGGCAGCGGTCATCCTCGGGTTATTCCGCGGGACGCCGCGGCGGTTCCATTGCTCGAAATCGCTGCACAACGTCAGCGACGGTATTCTTGCTAATGCCAAGGTCCCGAGCGATCCAGCGGTAGCTCCGGCCTTCGGCAATTAGAGCTAACACTCTCGGGGCGAGCCGATCTGATTTAGGACGCTGACCCAGTTGGCGGCCTAGGTGCTTTCCCCGCGCTCTTGCGGCGGCGAGACCGGATTTGACGCGTTCGCTGATGAGGTCGCGTTCGAATTCGGCGATACCCGAGAGGAAAGTTGCCAGCATTCGACCATGCGGCGAGGCTAGATCGAAGGTCATACCGTTCATGGAAATGACAGAGACCTTCCAGCTTTCCAATTCGCGCAGCGTGTTGAGAAGGTCGATCGTTGAGCGCCACCAGCGCGACAATTCGGTCACCAGGATCGCGTCGATCTGCCTGGCTTGGGCTAGAGCCATGACTTTCTTGCGCTCAGCACGATCAAGCTTCGCGCCGGGGCCTGTCTCCTTGAAAATTCCAACGACATCGTAGCCGGCGCGGCTGGCAAAAGCCGTCAGGTCACGTTCCTGCCGTTCACAGGACTGGTCGGCGGTCGAAACGCGGCAGTAGACGGCGGCGCGCTGTCCCAATTGAACCCTCGTCGATTTTGGTGCCGGAAGGCCTTGATTTGCATGGGGCGATTGTTGTCCAAAACAGACTATACTTCAATAGGGACAATTCCGGCATGCCAAGGCGACATATTCTCACCGAGCGACAGCGCTCGGCACTCTTCGATATGCCAACCGATGAACTGTCGCTGCTCAGGCATTACACATTGGCCGATGACGATCTTGAGCATATCCGGGAGCGGCGCAGACCAGAGAACCGGCTCGGGTTCGCTCCAACTATGTGCCCTTCGTTATCCAGGCCGCTCGCTCGCGCCGGGCGAGATGATCCCGCATGAAGTCCTATCCTTTATCGGAGCTCAGCTCGGCATTCCGGCTGACGCGCTTCTTACCTATGCTACCCGGCGTCAGACCCGCCAGCAGCATATGGACGCGTTGCGTAAGATTTACGGCTACAAGGCGTTCGCGGGCCGTGGTGCGCGAGATCTGCGAGACTGGCTTTTCGATCAGGCCGCGGATGCCCGGTCGAACGAGGATCTTGCCCGGCGTTTTGTCGCGCAATGCAGAAACACGCTGACGATCTTGCCGGCGGTGTCAACAATCGAGCGCCTGTGTGCCGACGCTCTCGTTGCCGCCGAACGACAGATCGAGACCCGGATAGCCGAGAAGCTTGATGCTGACGTGCGCGAGCGATTGGATGGGCTGCTGACTGAGATGTCGGCCGGAAACGTCAGCCGCTTCATCTGGCTTCGCCAGTTCGACGTTGGCAGCAATTCCTCGGCTGCAAACCGACTGCTCGATCGGCTGGACTTCCTGCACGGCCTGGAAATCGATCCACAAGTGCTCGCCGGTGTTCCTGCGCACCGTATAGCGCGTCTGCGTCGGCAGGGTGAGCGCTACTTCACCGATGGTCTGCGTGACATCGGCTCTGATCGTCGTTGGGCGATCCTCGCCGTCTGCGCCGTGGAATGGGAAGCGGCGATCGCCGACGCCATAATCGAGACCCACGACCGCATCGTAGGGAAAACCTGGCGCGAAGCGAAACGGCTGCATGACGAGCGGATTGCCGGCTCAAAAGAAGCCGTCACTAATACTCTTCGCGCATTCACGGCATTGAGAGCCTCTTTGCTCGAAGCCCGCAACGATAGCATCCCGCTGGAAACGATCCTCGCCCAAACAGCCGAATGGCACCAACTTGAACAATTGGTCGCGGCAGGGACGCAGCTCACAAACACACTGGCGGACGAGCCGCTGGCTCACGTCGGCCAAGGGTATCATCGCTTCCGCCGATATGCGCCGCGGATGTTGCGATGCCTGAAGCTGAAGGCTGCACCGGTAGCCGAGTCACTGATCGCAGCCGCAAATGCCATCGGCAAAGCGCATGCGCTATCATCAGCAAGTATTTCTTTCCTACGGCCCAATTCGAAATGGCATCGCCATCTCCGAGCGCAAGACCAAGGCGATAATCGTTTGTGGGAGGTCGCGGTTCTGTTTCATCTCCGGGACGCTTTCCGATCCGGCGACATATGGCTGGATCATTCTCGTCGCTACGGTGATCTGAAGCAGGTCCTTGTACCGATGACATCGGCGCAAGCAAATGCCAAGCTGGCTGTTCCGCTCGATCCTCAAGCTTGGCTGGCCGATCGCAAAGCCCGCCTCGCGGACGGCTTGAAGCGGCTGGCGCGTGCGGCTCGCGATGGGACCATCCCCCATGGCAGCATCGAAGATGGAACGTTGCGGATCGACCGGTTGACTGCCGACGTTCCCGAAAATGCAGAGGAACTGGTTCTCGATCTCTATCGTCGAATGCCGCCCGCGCGCATCACCGATATCTTGCTGGAAGTCGACGCCGCGGTCGGCTTCATCGATGCCTTTGCCCATCTCAGGACCGGAGCGCCATGCGGCGACCGGATCGGCCTGTTGAACGTTCTGCTTGCCGAAGGGCTGAACCTCGGCCTTCGAAAAATGGCGGAGGCCTCGAATACGCATGATTACTGGCAGCTCTCGCGCCTGGCCCGCTGGCACGTCGAAAGCGAGGCCATGGACCAAGCGCTGGCAATGGTCGTGGCGGCGCAGGGCAAGCTTCCGATGTCCCGGTTCTGGGGCATGGGAACGACGGCGTCGAGCGATGGCCAGTTCTTTCCTTCGGCACGACAGGGCGAGGCGATGAACATGATCAATGCCAAATACGGCAATGAACCTGGGCTTAAAGCTTACACCCACGTCAATGACCAGTTCGCACCTTTTGCCTCACAGACTATTCCCGCAACCGTCAGTGAAGCGCCGTACATCCTCGATGGCCTGCTGATGAATGAAGCCGGCCGGCAAGTCGGCGAGCAATATGCCGATACGGCCGGGTTTACCGATCATCTGTTCGGGATCAGCGCCATGCTCGGCTATCGGCTCGTGCTGCGCATTCGCGACTTGCCCTCAAAACGGCTTTACGTGTTCAATCCCGCGGCGACGCCCAAGGACTTGCGCAAGCTGGTCGGCGGCAAAATCCGCGAAGAACTGATCGTTGCAAACTGGCCGGATCTCTTCCGTTGTGCGGCCACGATGGCCTCCGGTAAAATCAAACCGAGCCAGTTGCTCCGAAAACTCGCATCCTATCCCCGGCAGAACGATCTGGCGGCCGCCCTCCGCGAGGTCGGCCGCGTCGAGCGCACTCTCTTCATAATAGAGTGGATTCTCGACACCGATATGCAACGGCGCGCCCAGATTGGCCTCAATAAAGGTGAGGCTCACCATGCGCTGAAGAATGCCCTGCGCATCGGTCGCCAAGGCGAAATACGTGATCGCACCACCGAGGGGCAACATTACAGGATCGCCGGGCTGAACCTGCTCACGGCGATCATCATCTACTGGAATACGGTGCATCTTGGACATGCTGTCGCGGAACGCCGAAACGACGGCCTTGATGTGCCGCCCGAGCTTCTAGCCCACATCTCTCCCCTCGGCTGGGCGCACATCCTGCTGACCGGCGAATATTTGTGGCCCACAGACGCGAACGCTTAGGGTGTCATTCCGCCCCCAACCGGAATCGACCCCGAAAAGCGCGCGGCCTGGATCAAGGCGCTCGACGCCATGGCCGCGCGCAAACCGAAGGTCGTGCTTCCCGCCCACCAAGCCGAAGACGCTCCTCAGGGGCTAGCGACCGTCGAGTTCACTCGCGACTATCTCCGCGCATTCGATGAGGAAGCGGCCAAGGCCAAGGACAGCGCAGCGCTGATCGCCGCCATGACCGGGCGCTATCCGGATCTGAAAGATGCCGGTTCGTTGGAACTCGGCGCCAAGGTGGCAAAAGGCGAGATGAAGTGGGGCTGAGTAGCCTCCACCGACTTAAACAAGGAAGGAATGGTCAGTGGCAAACATCGCCCTCATCGGCGCCTCCGGCAATGCTGGCTCGCGCATTCTCAAAGAACTCTCCGACCGTGGGCATCCCCAACACGTGAAGCAGCGTTTTACCGTGGGTTATTGAGGCCTCGATAAGAAGGACAGAGCCTAGACCCACCGCTGCTCTGCCACGGCACGCGACGTCCGCTCAGCGAATAGCTTCTCAGGCCTTGAACCGGTCGAATGCCGTGAGCCGCTTGATCGGTGGGTCGGCTTCATCCCACCGATAGATTTCCGAGCGCAGATAGCGGAGTTCGTCGTCGAGGGCGTCTTCCGCAAGCTCGATCCACCATGACTTCGGGCGGCCGTCACTGCCATCCGACCAGCGATAGCCACGCGCCTTGAGGTGATCCTTCATGTCGAACGGACTGTTTTCCGCGAAGATGCGAATGCGGGATCGCTGGCTCGTCTCATAAAGTTCGGCAAACGGTGTCCGTCCCGGCTCTCCCCCATCCTGCGCGAGGACTTCGAGCAGGGCAAAGCAGTCGTCGACGGCCCGATGGCCTTGGTGGAAATAGCCCATTTGTCCCATCAGGTAGCCGAGCTTGGTACCCTCAAAGCCACGCGCCGACCAATCGACTTCGGCGACCGAGCAGGCCCAGGCTTTTCCGGTGAAAATGGGCGAGAATGCCTCGCAGAACGGCCGGTCGAAGCCGGCGTTGTGCGCAATGACGAGATCGGCCGGCTCGACCACGGCGCGTAATTGTTGGAGATCGATCATCTGGCCGGCCACCATTCCGTCAGCGATGCCGGTGAGACGGGTGATTTCCGGTGGGATCGGAACGCTCGGCTGCTGCAATCCACCATAGACGCCAATAACATCGCCAATGTTTCCAGCCGCGTCGAATGTGAATGCGACCGCGCCGATCTCGATGATCTCGTCGTTGCGATGATTGAGGCCGGTAGTCTCGGTATCGAGGATCACACCTCTCAGCGGAAATCCCGGTCGCGCGGATGCCGGAACTGGGCGAGGCTCAAGCTTTTTCAGGATGCGGTACCGGCCCGTCTCCTGGAGGTGCCGCACCATGTCGTCTTCGCTCAACGCTGCCGGAGAATGGCGTTTCATCGCCGGGGAACCGGTCGCCTTCACCGGTGTTGCCTCCGGCGAAACAAACAGATCGAACTGCTGCGTCATTCGCTATCTCGGGTTCATTCGTTAGACGACTCTCAGGACTGCAGTGTCCGCCAGATCCGCTATAAGGCATCCGCTCGAACAAATCAGGAGAAATGATGGAAACCGTGGAAATCACCAACCGCAGCGACTTTGCCTTGTGGACGAACCAACGCGCGCAAGAGATCGTGACGGTTGAAGGCGCCGCCCTCGCGATGGCCGCGCGCGACATGAATGAGGAAGCACTTGCGGAGACTGCGGCCGCGCTCGGCAAGGCCATCAGCGACGCTTCTCCAATCGGCGTATTGAGGTCAAGCGTTTTTCGAGCTTTTCCCTGGGCGGGACGAGATGACATCGTCGTCCGCTATTGGCAGCCCAATGCGGACTCCCCTACAGGGTCGTGAAGAGCGACTCGAATCTGTGCACTCCAACTGCCGGCGACGACCGACCGACGGCACGCCTGCCGTAGCCGATCAAAACAGCAATCAATCATTTTGGCTTCCGCTGCAAATGAGTTCGATGCCTTCGCGCTGGCACGGCCGGGCAATCCGAGGCACGCTGTCATTGCGTAGACGATGGCGGACCTCCAGTCCTGCCGTACCATACCAGATGTTGCGGGCGTGGCAGCACATAAAGGCGTATAGTCCCAACCACAACCCTGAATTTGACCCAGCCGTTGGGGCAATTCGCCTGTTAGCGCAATCGTCACACGGCCGAAGAGAAGCAATTCTGGAGGTTACCAGTGGCTATCATCAAGCGGCAGGAGGGTTAGAGCGGGGCGGCGGTGGCACGATAGTGGATCGATCCCGGCCGGCATGGGGTGGAGGCCCGCAAGGGAGGGACAGGGAACGTGAGCGAAGAAACCGCAGTCGATTTGGACGTCAATTCAGCGATAGCGGCCATCGAGAAGGTTACCGACGGTTTTGCGACGGGGCTGCACGCACGGTTCTCTGCTGTGCTCGACCTGCCCGGTGAGTTTGCAAACTTGCGGAACTCCATGGCGACAACATCGACTTCGCCGCTCTTCCTTTGCTTTGCCGTCGTCCTGGTGGTGACGTTGACGGCAGGCACTTTCCTGGTGCTGGCCCGGCAAATGACCATATGGAATCCCGCGAGTGCCGGTTGGCGAAGATTTGGCTTGCGTGCGGCGGCCATGGGCGTTGCCCTCGCGGCGGGTGTTGTCGCGGCATGGCTGCTTACCCCGCCTGGCCCGCCTCTGCGGACCCTTCGACTATGGGTGGTAGTGACGGTCGTTGTTTTTGTCGTTTTCTATCTGACGAGAGTTATATTGACGGCATCGCGACGGCCGGAATTCCGCCACCGGTCCCTTCATATGCTGGCGCTGTCCCATGACCTGTCGATCATCATTGGCTGGGCGACAATCGGGGTCGCCCTTGTCGCCACATTGCAGATTTGGGGTGCGGGGCCGGGCCTCCGGGATCTGACCCGGACAGTTTTGATGGCAATCCCGTCCTACCTTCTGCTTGCAGGTGTGGTGTGGCGACACAAGCGCACGATGGCCGCTGCGGTTGCTGGTCCGCGCCCGAGAAGCAACTGGCGCAGTCGTCTTTCCCGATTCTGGCCTGCGATCGTCATCGGATTTCTCGTCATCACGTTTATTAGCAGCCAGACCGCTCTCACGCTTGGCGCCCCGCTGCCCGGATCGGCTGTGATTGTGACCGTCCTCATGCTGCTCCTAACGCCGCATCTCGATGCGATGATCCGGAACTGGGCGCGGCGTAAGTTGCAGGCCCCCGACGTTTCGATCCCTACCGCGGCCGGGCGGCAGACAGTCCGCTTCGCCATCCTGATTGCCGCAGTTTCCATGTTGGGAGTATTGTGGGCGACGCCGTTGGCGCTTGCACTCGGCTTCGAATTGCGAAGCGTCACGCGCGACGCGTTCGGGATCGCTTTGATTGCGCTTCTGGCGGCGTTTCTTTGGAATGTGATCGGGACCGTAACAGCGCGCGCCACGATCGTAGCGAGTCCAACACCCGGTGGTGGAGAGCTGGGCGTACCACGATCAAGGCTAGGCACGATCGTCCCGCTGATCAGCGCCGTCGGAAAATCGAGCATCCTTGCAGTGGCGCTGCTTTCGATCCTGGTGTCGCAAGGCGTCAATGTCTGGCCACTGATCACTGGCCTGAGTGTCTTTGGGCTCGCGATCGGTTTCGGCTCGCAGACGCTTGTTAAGGATGTCGTATCCGGCCTTTTCTTCCTGATCGACGATGCCTTCCGATTCGGCGAATATATCGAAACGTCGGGTGCCAAGGGGACCGTGGAGAAGATTTCGATACGGTCCGTATCGCTGCGCAACTCACGTGGCTCAATAGCGACGGTGCCCTACGGCCAGATCGGCAAGATTCAGAATTTCAGCCGTGATTGGGCGATCGAAAAGTTTAGTTTTCGCGTTGCATTCGAGACCGACGTCGAATTGGTCCGCAGGCTCTTCAAAAAGATCGGACAGGACATTGCCGCCGACCCGGAGCTTGCCCCAGACCTCATCGAAACCTTCAAGAGCAAAGGCATCGGCGACGTTGAGGACGGGACGCTGATCATCAAGGCATCGTTCACAGCAAAACCGGGCAAACAGTCGATGATCCGCCGCGCAGCCTTGATGGCGGTGCAAAACGCATTCAGGGAGAACGGTATCAAAGCCGTGCCGAAACCAATGACGGCCGATGCCGGTCCGGGGGAATCCGGTTAGCCAATCTAGTCTTAGACCAAATATCGCATTTCAGTCGATCCCCGAATAGGCGGACATGACCGATCCGTTTGCTTTCGCCGGACTGGTTGAGTCCCACTACGGCTCCCACCGCCCGCGAATGGCGGAACCGGCTGGGAATATCGATCGTCGCCTTCGTGTGGCGCGTCTCGATACAGAATACCGGCAGACCGGCATTTGCCAGTCCTTCGAACAGCCATTGAGGCTTCCAGGCCCACCCGTTCCAAGCTGAACGCGGGATCACTCAGGATGGCGATCAAATCCTCCGGGTGAGATACAACCTTTTTCTCCTGGCAGGTCTTCCCGCTCTCATCGAGATGGCGCCGACATGCCTGATCGCGCGCCGATTTTCTCGATATCGGAACGCCCAACGCTGTCGAAAAGGCCCTCCAGCGACTCGCCAAGCGCGGTGACATTCGTCGCCCCACCGCGGCCTCTACGACAAGCCAAACACGAGCCGACTGACGGGCAAGATGGCCTTTCCGCCGCGAGGCTCATTCATCGATGCTATTGCCCGGCGCGATAAGCAGCGGGTCCTGGTCGACGGAATGACAGCTGCCAACGATTTGGGCCCGACAACAGCCGCGGGGTCGATGCTTTCGACGGCGGAAAGCTCTTGCCAAATTCCAGCTGCGTATCGCGGACGGCGTTATTTGTGCTTCAGCAGCCACATCTTGCCGGCCATCGTAATGCCGCGCGCAGACTGTCCCGGTGCAACCTCGAGATTGAGGGCTTGCAGAAGGCCACGGTCTGTCAACTCTTCCAATGTTGCTGTGGTCAGCGATTTCACCTTGATCGGCCGCTCCTTGAAGCGATCTGTTTTCGCATAAGTTACCGCGGCATCGAAATGTGTCCACTTCCCGCCCTCCTGAAGATAGAGGTTGCCATCTTTAGCAAGCTTCAGGCCTCTGATCTGGGTCGGCGTCAGCGTCACGTCCAAAGCGGCTGTGTTGGTCGTTGTCTTTGCAGTCGTAATCAATGTTCGATCCTAGCGTTAATGATTTCTTGTGACGCCGTTTTGAAGTCGCCGGAAGGTTGTTGGACTATGTTCGCTGACGCTGCTTCCCGGAAGGAAACGAGCTTGCCAATGCGCTCATCCCAAAGCGCCAATCGCACACAGCCAAGGCTCTGCCACAGGGTGATGCGGCCGATCCCTGCCAACTCCGGATGTTCGCGCAACACGTCCGGCAGTCGATAGTAGGGAATTCTGCTCGAGAGGTGGTGAATGTGGTGAACGCCAATATTGCCGCTCAGCCAGCGCAGCACGACAGGCAGGTCGTAATGAGACGCACCGTGGAGGGCTGCCTGTGGAAATTGCCATTCTTCGGTCTTCGACCAATGAGTTTCCTCGAACTGGTGCTGGACATAAAATAGCCAGACGCCTGCGGCACCCGCGAGAAGGACGACAGGCAGATGGATCAGAATGAAGGGAACAAACCCCACGGCCCATATCATCGAGGCAGCCAGGACTGCGACCGCCAGATTGGTGCTCATGGTTGAAACCCACGGCATGGCACCGGAGCGCATCATCCCGAAAGGCAGCCGCTGTTTGCATAGAAAGAGCCAGGCTGGTCCGATGCCGAACATCACCAGCGGATGCCGATAAAGTCGATAAGCAAGGCGCCCCGACCAGGAACGCGTCCGATACTCTTCGACGGTGAGGGTGGTGATGTCGCCGATGCCACGCTCATCCAGATTGCCGGCGGACGCGTGATGCAGGGAATGAGCCCGTCGCCAGTAATCATAAGGTGTGAGGGTCAAGACCCCGAGCGTGCGCCCGATCCATGTATCGAGTCGCCGCCGTGCGAAGAACGATCCGTGTCCGCAATCGTGCTGGATCATGAATAGCCTGAGCAGAAAGCCGGCTGCCGGGACGACGAGGATCAACCCCGGCCAGAACTCCTGGATCAGGGATACGTAGGTCAAGGCCCAAAGCGCGACAAATGGGCCAACCGTCACAAGTAGTTCGAACGCGCTGCGGCTCAATCGTGGCTGTCGGTATTTTGCAAGGATCTTCAACCACGCACCGGCGGTGTCTTCGATGGCCGCTTCCGGTCGATGGGCGTGGGCGTTCATTGGTTGGAATCTCTTTCCAGCAGCAAGGAAGCGGGTTGGATCCACGCTTCGAGGCGGTCGCATGCTTGTTAGCCCTGACGCGCCTTGCGAGCAGCATAGCGGCGATCGCGCTCGGCCTTGCGCGCGGCCTCATCCGCTACGACACACGCGGTGCGATTGTTGACTTCGGCCTGCCGGGCTTCGGCTTCGGCCCTTTCATGAACCTCTGCGGCAGCAGCCAAAGCGTTGGTTTCTGCCAGTACGCGCTCGTTTTCGGCTGCTTTCAGCGCGTCGCGCTCAGCGCGGCGGGCCGTTCTTGCAACAGCGGCAGCCTCGCGCGCCGCCAGACGTTCCTGCATAGCAGGATCGGTAGGCTTCGGCGCGGATGCAAATTTCGTCAAAAGCTTAAGTCTGGCCTCTTGTGCAGTCTTGCGGCGCTCGGCGAAGCTGTTGTCGTTCGGAGTTCTCAATAAATCGTCCTATCGAATTTCGGAGGTTGCGGTGGAGGCGATTTGAAACCGTACAGCCCGTCCGAAGCACCTGGATCGCTCAACCGCCTAACGGAAAAAGGCCAGACATTCGCCTGGCCTTTCAATGCTATTGCCGCATGCCAGGACATCCTTGGTCATGGGAGGCTCAAGCTTCAAGCGGCTTGGAGCTGGCCTGCGGACATCTTGCCCGACTTGCGATCCTGCTCCAGCTGGAAGCCGAGCTTCTGGCCTTCGACGATCGATGTCATCCCGGCGCGCTCGACGGCGGAGATGTGAACGAACACATCGGCGCTGCCATCATCGGGCTGAATGAAGCCGAAGCCCTTGGTGGCGTTGAACCATTTTACTGTGCCAGTGGTCATAACAAACCCTTTCATTGCACGACTGATCGACCACCGTGCGACGCACGGCGGTGGTTTCGACTTTTGAGAGGGAAAGTTGATCAAGAGGCGCAGAGCGCTGCAAAAACAATATCGGCAAACAAAGTATCGATGGTTCTTGATATAGCGTCATCGACGTCTCGTCAACTTCTTGTTATGCAGTTTGCCACTATTCTATTTTTGGTTGCGTATCTTGCGGATACATGCCGCCCTGTTTGTCTTCGGCCGGTGAGCACGGTAACTCGAAAGCCTCTGACCGATCCGCGCTGCATACTCCGCTTTCGTCAGGCTTTCGCCTTCGATGATCGAAAGAACTTCGTTGTAGCCTTGCCAAAAGTTCGCCTCGCCTCCATCCATGATCGTGTCCAACACAGCTAACTGCGTTTGCGAGAACGTTGTCATCGAATAGCCTCTGACGAAGCGCCCGGTCGCGTGACGCGCCGCTCTCTTATCAGCAGATGCTGCGAGCGGAGCACGGTCTGAATTCTCATTGATGCGCGGCCCGCCGCCGCGGCGATCTCAAAACACATCTCCGTGAACCCGCCTTCCATTCCCGGAATCGTCATGCCAATATCCGACACATGAATCTCCACAAGGTCCTCCATCACCTGTTTCTGCTTGTCGCCATGTTCGCCGTCGTCGTCGGCCCTGCGAGCATTGGACTGGCCAGCAGCGCCATGGCGTCTTCGGGTGCGGCGGCGATGGAGGATATGTCCAGCACCATGCCCGGCATGAAGATGGCGGCGGAGATGCCCTGCTGCCCGGAAAAGCAGCCCGTCAAGCCGGACTGCGCCAAGGGCTGCCCGCTGTCACTGGTGTGCACGACCTCGATCTTCGCCCACGCCCCGGGCGGCCACGGCTGGTCGTTCGCCGTCTCCTGGCAGTCCCACCGCTACAATCTGATTCCCGCGTCGCAACTGACGCCGGCCCTTGTCGAGCCGCCGGCCCGACCTCCGAAAGCCTGATCTCAATCCATTCTTGAAGCACGCCTGCGGCTCACACCGGACGCACGAATACGTTCGTTGGAATCCGACGGCCATCAATTTTGACCCGAGGACGCGATCAAAGAGATCCGTCCCGATGAGATCGGAATCATGAACAAGACTTCCTTTTCAGCAGGAGCGATGCTCCTCGCCGGCGCTCTGGTCGTCGGCTCCGCCACCGTGTCCTTCGCAGCCGCGCAGGACTACGAGTTCCAGCCGGTTTCGACCGACGTCAAGCAGGGCCAGGGATCGCTGGTCTCCGTCCGCCTGGTCGACAAGCGGACGGGCAAGCCGGTTCCCGACGCCGTCATCTTCACCACCCGCATGGACATGGCCCCCGAGGGCATGGAGACGATGACGACTCCAGTCGAAGCGGCCAGCTCGACGGAACCCGGCGTCTACGCCTTCAAGTCCGACTTCACCATGGCGGGCGGCTGGCGCTTCAAGCTCGCCGCCAAGATCCAGGGCGAGCCGGACACCGTCGAGGGCGAAGTCGTCCTCAAGGCAGCGCCTTGAACACGCCATCGCGTGTGGCAGCCACGCTCTGCCTCGCCGTATTGCTCGGCGCGGGAGGCTATTGGGCTGGCACGAACAACCTGGCATCCGTTCTCGGCTTCGACCTGGCCGAGACGGCGCTCGCAACGCCCGCCGCTCCCACACCCTCCCCGACTGGAGTGGTCATCTACTACCGCCATCCGGACGGCTTGCCGCAGTTCTCGGCGACGCCGAAGAACATCGACGACGGACGACCGTTCGTCGCCGTGCACGCGAGCGAGGACGTCAGCTTCGACGACAAGGCGAAGGCGCCCGCCGCTACCGCAGCCACGGACGCCGAGCCGTCGAAACGACCCATCCTCTACTATCGCAACCCGATGGGTTTGCCGGACACGTCGAAGGTGCCGAAGAAGGATTCGATGGGCATGGACTACATTCCTGTCTACGAGGGTGAGCAGTCCGACGCTTCCACGGTCAAGGTCTCGCTCGGCAAGCTGCAGCGCACGGGCGTGAAGACGGCGACCGCCGAGATGGCCAGCATCGGCCGCAAGGTTCGCGTGCCGGGCACCGTGGCGCTCGACGAGCGCCTCGTCAGCATCATCTCGATGCGCACGGACTCCTTTATCGACGACGTCGCCAACGTCACGGCGGGCGACCACATTGGCAAGGGAGAGAGACTCTTCCGCTTCTATTCGAGGGAGATCGCCACCGCCGCCTCGGAATACGCCGCCGGCAGGACCGGTGGACGCGGAGACGACGACGCCGGCTCGGCATTGCGGCTGAAGAACCTCGGCGTCCCGCAGGAAGTCGTCGATAGCATAGCCCACACCCGTCAGGTGCCGGCGAGCATGACCTACACCGCCCCGCGCGACGGCATCGTGCTCGAGCGCACGGCGACGACGGGCATGATGGCCAAGCCCGGCGACGTGCTGTTCCGCATCGCCGACATCTCCAACGTCTGGGTGATCGCCAACGTCCCGGAATACGACCTCGCCTCCGTCCGGATCGGCGCGCAGGCCGACGTCACCGTCCGGAGCCTTCCAAGCAGGACGTTCAAGGGTACCGTCAATCTTGTCTATCCGGAGGTCGAGACGCAGACGCGGACGACGAAGGTCCGCATCGAGCTCCCCAATCCGGACGGCACACTGCTCGCCAACATGTATGCAGACGTCGCGATCGAGGCCGGTGCTCCCAACCCGGTCGTCGCCGTCCCCAATAGCGCTGTCGTCGACACGGGTGACCGCAAGATCGTCTTCATCGACAAGGGCGACGGAAAGTTCGAGCCGAAAGACGTCGTGCTCGGCGTCCGGGGCGAGGACAGCACGGAGATCACCAAGGGCGTCGCCGCCGGCGACAAGGTCGTCGTGTCCGCTAACTTCCTGCTCGACGCGGAAAGCAACCTGAACTCGGCGCTCAGCGCCATGACCGAGGGGGCCAAACCATGATCTCCCGTTTGATCTCCTGGTCCGCCCATAATCTCGTGCTGATTTTCGTTGGCGCCGCGCTCGCCGTCGCCGGCGGCGTCTATGCTCTGCGGTCCCTTCCCCTGGACGCCATTCCCGATCTCTCCGACGTGCAGGTCATTGTCTATACCGAATATCCCGGCCAGGCCCCGCAGGTGGTCGAGGACCAGGTGACCTATCCGCTGACGACGTCGATGCTGACGGTGCCGAAATCAAAGGTCGTGCGCGGTTTCTCCTTCTTCGGCGTCTCCTTCGTCTATGTGATCTTCGACGACGGCACCGATCCCTACTGGGCGCGCAGCCGCGTGCTCGAATATTTGAACGCCGCGCAAAGCCGCCTTCCCCAGGGCGTCACGCCGACGCTCGGCCCCGACGCGACGGGCGTCGGCTGGGTCTACCAGTATGCCGTCATCGCCAAGGAGCTGTCGCTCGCCGAACTGCGATCGGTGCAGGACTGGGTGGTGCGCTTCGCCGTTTCCAAGTCCGAAGGCGTCTCGGAAGTCGCCAGCGTCGGCGGCTTCGTCAAACAATATTCCATCGTCGTCGATCCGGCCCGCCTCAAGGCGCAGGGCGTGTCGCTCAGTGACGTCGCCAACGCGGTCCGCGCCAGCAACACCGACGTCGGCGGCCGTACGGTCGAGCTGTCCGAGTTCGAGTTCATGGTGCGCGGGCGCGGCTACCTCAAGGGTATCCCCGACATCGAGAGCATCGTTCTAAAGAGCCAGAACGGCGTTCCGCTCAAGCTCAGTGACGTTGCCAAGGTGGAACTCGTTCCGGACGAACGGCGCGGCATCACCGAACTGAACGGCGAAGGCGAAGTCGCGAGCGGCATCGTGCTGCAGCGGTTCGGGGCCAATGCGCTGACCGTCATCGACAATGCCAAGAAGAGCCTCGATTCCATCCAGAGCAGCCTTCCGGCAGGGACCGAGATCGTTCCCGTCTACGACCGCTCGACCTTGATCGAGGCTGCTATAGAGACGCTGAAGGGCACGCTGGTGGAAGAATCCATCGTCGTCGCGCTGGTAACCATCGCGTTCCTGCTACATGTCCGCAGCGCGCTCGTCGCCATCATCATGCTGCCGGTCGGCATCCTGATCGCCTTCATCGCGATGCGGCTGCTCGGTCTTGGCGCGAACATCATGAGCCTCGGCGGTATCGCCATCGCCATCGGCGCGATGATCGACGCGGCGATCGTCATGATCGAGAACGCCCACAAGCATCTGGAACGGGCGCCACCGGACAAGCCGAGGATCGACATTCTTGTCGAGGCGGCGAGCGAGGTCGGTCCGGCGCTGTTCTTCAGCCTGCTGATCATCACCGTATCCTTCCTGCCGATCTTCACGCTGGAATCGCAGGAGGGACGCTTGTTCGGTCCGCTCGCCTTCACAAAGACCTTCTCGATGGCGGCGGCCGCGCTGCTATCGGTGACGCTGGTGCCGGCACTGATGGTGCTGTTCGTCCGTGGGCATATCGTCCCTGAACGGAAGAACCCGGTGAACCGTTTTCTGATCTGGGTCTACCGCCCGGTCATCTCCGGCGTGCTGAAGGTGAAGACTTTGACGATCCTGGCCGCCGTCACCATCCTGGCGGCGACCGTCTGGCCCGCACAGCACATCGGCAGCGAGTTCATGCCCAATCTCGACGAGGGCACGCTGATGTACATGCCGACGACCCTGCCCGGCATCTCCGTCACCAAGGCGGCGGAACTGATGCAGACGCAGGACCGCATCATCAAGTCCTTCCCCGAGGTGCAAAGCGTCTTCGGCAAGGCTGGGCGTGCCCTGACCGCCACCGATCCGGCCCCGACGGAAATGTTCGAAACGATCATCACGCTCAAGCCGAAGTCGGAATGGCGGCCGGGCGTGACGATCGACAGCCTGAAGCAGGAGATGGACGCGGCCCTGCAGTTCCCCGGCGTCTCCAACGCCTGGACCATGCCGATCCGGGCACGCATCGACATGCTGTCGACCGGGATCAGGACGCCCGTGGGCGTCAAGGTCTATGGCACTGACCTCGGCGAGATGGAGACGATCGCCCGCCAGATCGAGGCGGTTCTGAAGACGATCCCCGGCACGTCGAGCGCCTATGCAGAGCGGGTGATCGGCGGTTACTACCTCGACATCGTTCCCGATCGCGTCGCGCTGGGCCGCTACGGACTGACCATTAACGATGTCCAGGATGTCGTCGGCATGGCGCTCGGCTCGGAGGTCGTGACATCGACCGTCGAGGGCCGCGAGCGATATGGCGTGGCAATACGGTATCCACGGGCGTCGCGAAGCGATCCGCAGTCAATCGCCAGGGACGTGCAAGTATCTCTCCCTGGCGGCGGAACCGTTCCTCTCGGCGAGGTGGCCGACGTCAAGCTCACCCGAGGGGCGACGACCATCCGTACCGAGAACGGCCAGCTTGCGGTCTACATCTACGTCGACATCGCCAACCGCGATCTCGGCGGTTACGTCGCCGAAGCCCAGCAGGCAGTCGCCAAATCGGTGAGGATGCCGCCCGGCTATTCCGTCGCCTGGAGCGGCCAGTTCGAATATCTCGAACGGGCCGAGGCGCGGCTCGCCATCGTCGTCCCCCTGACGCTGGCGCTGATCTTCCTGCTGCTCTACCTGAACTTCAAGGCGCTGACCGAGACGATGATCGTCATGCTGTCCCTGCCCTTCGCGCTGGTCGGCGGCATATGGCTGATGTGGTGGATGGGTTTCAATGCGTCCGTGGCGGTCGCCGTCGGCTTCATCGCCCTTGCGGGTGTGGCGGCCGAGACGGGTGTGATCATGCTGATCTACCTCGACCACGCCTTGAAGGAACAGCGCGAAGCCTGTGAAAAGGAAGGTCGTTCCTTCTCGAGGCTGGACCTCAACAGAGCGATCATGGTCGGCGCGGTCGAGCGCGTCAGGCCGAAGATGATGACCGTCGTCGCCATCATGGCCGGCCTCGTTCCCATCCTCTGGAGGACCGGCACGGGATCGGAGATCATGCAGCGCATCGCCGTGCCGATGATCGGCGGGATGGTGTCGTCGACGCTGCTGACGCTGGTCGTCATTCCGGCAGTCTACGGCATGGTCAAGGGATGGCGACTTCCTGCGACGGCGTATGCGATCTTGCGGTCCGACACGGAAGACGACGAGCGTAGCCTCGAGGCAGCGGAATGAACGGAGGCCATGATGGCCGACATTATGTGAGCATGGGGCTCGCGGGCATCCTCGGACTTGTGGTGATCGCGACTCTCCTTGTCGCGGTGGTCCTGCTGCTGCGGATGAAGGGAATAGTCTACGTCGCCGTTGCGTCGCTCGAGTCGGCCATGTCGAACAGCGACCTTCTCGATCTTCGGCCCTCGTTCGTCGTCCATGCCGCAGGCCTCGTCGTATTTCGTGACGACGGCACTGTCGGTGCACAAGCCGCAGGGAATGACCCGATACGGATGGCGCAGACACCACCCGCCGCGAGCGGGCCGCCATTTCGCGTCCTTGGTTTGAAGTCCTCCTCCCTAGAATCCCAGTGGCGGCGCATAGAAGCATCGCACCGTGTCTTCGTTGGGAAACAGGCAGAGGTGGTAGGCGCCGTCCGGCGACTCCCTTGTCTGCGCCTGTGGGATCAGGAAGACGTGTCTGCGCGTCGCCAACCGATGGTCGCCAGGCAGCAGCGTCACTTCGTATCCTTCCTTGCGTGGGCGGACGGTCTTCGACGAAATCCTCTGGCAATCCCCGCTGTCACCGTCTCCATTGCAGCAATAAGGCTCGTAGGTGAAGCCCGACGGCGCATGATGGGCGTGGGCCACGGTGGCGACCGCCATCCCGATCGCCGCAAGTATCATTCGCATGGCGTCCTCGCTTTCATATGCGTCGCGGAACATGGCAGCGCCCACGATCCCGACAGGACACGTCACTCCCTTCCGTCGAAAGGATTAGCCAGCGCCGCCACCGGGCGGCTGATCGGATACTTGATGACGGAGACCTTCTTCGCGAGCTTGACGTCGCCGTTTTGCTTGAGAAGCGCACGGAAGCTCGGGTGCATGCCTCCATCCTGATATGCGAGCGGCGTGAAGCTCTTGGCGGCAAGTTCCTGGTATTTCCGATCGTCGGCGGATGATTTGGCTACGACCGCCGGATCGGATTGATCAATGCGCTCCGGACATGCCGCAAGCGGATCGCCAGGATCGCCGTCCTTGAATTCGGCGTCGAAGACGTACTTCCTGCCGCATGCGGCGACCCTGGGTTCGTGTCGCCGAACCTCAAAGATGTCGTAGCCTTCCTTGAGGTTCCTCCAGAAGGCGAAATTCAAGTCGTCGCGATGTGCGGCCAGGTTCTGCGGCGTCATGCGAAACGGATAGGCCTGGACCTGGAACGCCTGCTGTCCACGCTTCAGGGCCGTCTCGACCACGGCGTAGATTTCGCCGACCCCCTGATCGGTCAGCGCAAAGCAACCCGACGACGAGCAGGCGCCGTGCACCATCAGTGCTTCGCCGGAATAACCAAGGGCAGTCTCCAATCGGTTCGGGTAGCCGAGATTGAAAGAAAGATAGAACTGCGATTTCGGATTGAGGCCTCCCGTGGAGACGCTGTAGAACCCCTCTGGCGCCTGTCGGTCCCCGGTCTTCGTCTTAGGGCCGAGCTTGCCGGACCAGCGACACATCGGATAGGTCTTGAGCAAGGCATAGCTGCCGCTGCCATCGACTTTCCAGACCTCCAGTTCGCTTTCCATCTTGAAGATGCGGACAAGGATCGGACTTTCCGGCTTCATGCCTTTTGCCCGCATGCTGGCCAGCAGCTTCGGCGGTATATCGTGCGAAGCCACGCCGAGATCGTCGAGCGACTGTACGCAGCCGCTCAGGACCACGGCCACGGCCGCAAGCGCTACCCCGCGAAGACGTCGCCGCCCCCAGTCTATTTGATAAAAGACATTCAACAACGAAGATAAGCCACTGACGTGGATTGCAAACATCGACATGCGCAAGGTCATGCCCTTCCCTTTGGTCTGGAATTCGAGCGAACGGAGATCAGACGGAAGCGATGGGGGGACGCTGCTCGACAGGCTCGAGAGCGCCCGCAAATGCAACGGAAGCGATGACGCCAAACACTACGGCGTCGGGCTGCGAATGAAGGTTTTCTGGAGCTTGTGCGACGATGCCGTCCTGCTGGCAGTGTGCCCCCGAAACAGATCGGCCGTCGCCGCGATGGTGTCCGTCGGAGGTCGCCTCGACACTGACGACAACCGGGTCTGCGTGGGCACGATCGACAGGTGCAGCTACGCAGGGTGCGGCAAGCGAACCCAGCAGCATCATGGTCGCGACAAGGACGTTGATCAGTAGGCGCATCGACTCGTTCTTGAGCAGGAGCATTCCTGCTTCAGCGGCGTCATCATGGTGAAGTTCGCGTTTCCGGTCAACGAGAAGGCCCATTTGTTCATCCTGCCCGTCGGCTATCCCATGGCTTGCGGCTTGCCAACACGCCAACCGTCTTCCAATGTCTGTCCGCTGGAGTGTTACACGTGAGGATCGGATTTTGGCTACCGGTACAGTAAAGTGGTTCAATCAGGACAAGGGTTTCGGCTTCATCCAACCGGACGACGGATCGACCGACGCATTCGTCCATATATCGGCTGTTCAGCGTTCGGGTCTGTCCGGATTGAAGGAAGGCCAGAAGGTCAGCTACGAGATCGTTCAGGACCGGCGGTCAGGAAAGTCTTCTGCTGAAAACCTCAAGGTCCTTTAGGCGAACGGCCGTCGACCAGCATGTTCGAACGGCCGACGTCTTTCGCGGGCCACCACGGCCGGCAAAAAGAAGCGCGCCCGTGCCAATATCGCTCTTGTTCGAGAGCATCGTCTCCGCACGAAGCGAGGGGTGCGGTTCCGTGCCTAGGAAAGGGCCACGTCGGGTCGCAATGATTGCGTCGGTCGTCGTCGCCTTTCTCGCAGCGAACGCGCTACACGCGCTCTTCGATGGCTAGAAACGACGAGATGGTTCCGCCGTCATCGACCTTGGTGCGAAGACTGCACAGACCAAGCTTGACCCGTCAGCAATAAACGCGGCCATCGCGACTGCCGGATATCCCTCCAGTTTCAGGCAGATCTGACTGTTGCCAGACCTCGCGATCAAGGCGCAGCCTCACTCGAATCCTCGTCCTCAGTCCATCCTGAACCTGGCGTGGCAGGTCGTGCAGGTCTGGAGCATGAGGTGGAACGCATGTTCCGCCGGCATCGCCGACAGCTCCTGCTCGTTGCGTACGTGGGTGCCGAGTGGGCCGCCGCCCATGGCCTCCCCAGGCTTCATGCGCATGCCGGCGGGCATCGGTCCGGGGTTTTTCTCCGCCGCGGCGTCGAGCGCGACAGCGTAGTCGCGCAGGTCGTTCGCAATGCGGTCGAACCGGTCGCGCTCTTCGAGGATGCTCGGCCTGGCCTTCGACTGCGGGCTTGCGGTCTCGGACGCAAAATGTCCCGAGAGAACGACCCCCGACCTGTCGCGGATGGTGTCGGCCGCCCACCTGAACTCGGCGGCCTTGTAGATCGCCGGATCCTTGAACATGCCCGAGATCGTCTTCGCGGCCGCGGCCATGGCCTTCATGTCCGCCTGCCGAAGGGCGACGACGTCCTCGGCGGCAGGCGACGGGACAGCCGTCATCAGGGCCGCTCCCACGACGGAGAGCAGTCCGAACCTGTTCAGGTAAGTAGTCTGTCTCATAAAAGCTGCGTTCCGGATCGGCCCCATGCCACTTGCGACGGGTATCCGTTGCTTCACCGGATATCCGCTCTCATCTGGGCAGGAAGAGGGCGAGCGCCCTCCCCGATCAAGCCGCCATCTTGCGGCAGCTGTCGGCGCAGTGGTGGCAGGCGTCGACGCAGCTCTGCATGTCGCCGATCCGCTCGTACTCGTCGGCGCGACTTGCCGATGAGGAAGCGTTAACCGCTGCCGGTTAGTCTGCGCCTCTCGCTCGGAGAGGATCGATGAAAGGCGGCTATTCGCTGGCCCAGATAGGACTTCACTGGCTGGTCGCCCTCCTGGTGCCGGTCCAGTACCTGACGGGCGGCAGCATCGAGAGAACCCACCACGCCGTCCACATGGGCATGACGCCGTCGTACTGGGACGTCGTCCAGCACCACCTCCACAACTACGCGGGCATGGCGATCGGCCTGCTGATGGGCATACGGCTGGGTCTTCGCATACTTCAGCCGCCCGAGACCGACGCGCCCGGCTCATGGACCGGGCGGGCCGCCACGGCGCTTCATCACGCCTTCTACGCAGCAATCATCGGACAGGCCTGCATGGGGTTCGTCGCAAGCTACCTCTGGTTCGGGATCGCGCCGTACCACGTCGTGGGGTCGAGGATCATCCTGGCGATGGTCGCGCTGCATCTCACCGCGGCGGCCTGGCACACGCTAGTCGCCCGTGACGAGGCGGTCGATCGGATGGTGTTCCCGCGCCGAAAGCGGTCAGCCCAAGAACTCTAAAGTGGCCAGCGTCAACACGACGTAGCGGCCCGTCTTGGCCACGAACACGAGGATCGTGAACGGAAGCAGCGGCTCCCTGAGCACTCCGGCGACAACCGTGAGAGCGTCTCCAAACACCGGCATCCAGGACAAGAGCAGCGTCCATTTCCCGTATTTCCTGTACCAGCGGGACGAACGTTCGAGCACGTCCTCCCCGACCGGAAACCAGCGCCGGTCCCGAAACCTTTCGACGCCGCGGCCGAGGAACCAATTGACGATGCTTCCAAGCGTGTTTCCGACACTGGCGACGGCGAGCAGAACCGGGACGGAGAACTTGCCCGTGAGAAGAAGACCGACCAGTACGGGCTCCGACTGCATCGGCAATATCGTGGCCGCGTCCAACGCTGCGATGAAAAGGCCGAGGTAGGATGCGAGATCGATCATTGTCAGAAAGGAACAGCCCCTATTGACCTTACTACCGTTGGAAGCCCTAGCTGTGCACAACGTGATGTTCGCGCCACATAAAGGACTCGAACATCGACGAGACATAGGTCCTAATTGAAATCGCGCTGCTTTGCATGTAGCTCGTTGGGAATGGGCAAGATGTACCGAATCACAGTGAGCAGGCTGCTCGTGATGATGCGGCTGGTGATCATCGTATCACTGGCGGGGTACTCGCTGTCGAATGCCAACGCCGCGATGCACGGCTCTTCATTCCCCGATCTGAAAGCCGTCGTCGCGGACGTGTCACCCTCCCGCGAGGCTCACGACATGACGGAAGCGGCCCATCACGACCACTCGCTTGGCGACGTATCTGATGATGGCGATAGCGCTTCGAAGCTTGTCAAGCAGGAATGCTGCAAGGATTTCTGCGGCGGGCTTGGCATCATTTGTGAAGGCCCCGACGTCGGCGGACCGGTCGTGACGTCGATCCGGCAGTTCGTCGACGACCGGACGACCGTGGGCGAACTGCCGCCCCTCCACCGTCCCCCGAATATCTGAATAGAGACGCACCCGCTTGATCGGGTCCAGTCGGTCGCCTGCCTTTGCTTAGGCGAGCGCCCGTAGGCTATCTCTTATTCGGAAATTACATAATGAAACCCTCGCTTTTCGTGGTGGGGCTGCCGCTTGTCATCGGCGGCTGCGCATCCACGCTGCCTCCCGACGTGGTGGCATCCTCCGCTGCAGTCGAACAGCCGTTCGCGCGCCCGGCCGCATACCGCTCACCGATTGCGGGCTATGTCGCCAGGCAGCCCGTCGATCCCAAGCCATGGCGCAGACAGAACGACCTGCAGTCTCCAGCCAATGGAGACGCCCCATGATCGACCCTAGAAGAACCATGGTGGCACTGGCATTCCCGCTGGTGCTGAGCGGCTGCGTCACAGGCGCCGAGTATTCCAGCAAGGAGGCGGGCTTCACCTCCGTCTCAAACAAGACCACCACTGTCACGGCGAAAGAGACCGTCTGGATCCAGAACCAGAACCAGGCCCGGTCGGCCGCCGCGCAGGTCAGAAGCCTGCTCGCTCGAAAGAAGACCCTCGACGTCGAGACGGCCGTCCAGATCGCCCTGCTCAACAACAGGGGCCTTCAGGCGGCCTACGCCGATCTCGGCGATAGCGCGGCCGATGCCTGGCAGTCGACGATGTTCATCAATCCGACCGTCTCCATCGGCACGACGGGCATGGGGACGCCGGAACTGGGGGCGTTCAAGACCATCGAGGGGATGATCACGACGAACATCCTGGCGCTCGCGACGAGGAACCGGGACATAGCGATCGCCGACACCCGTTTCCGGCAGGCGCAGTTGAGCGCGGCCGTAAGAACGCTCCAGGTCGCCGCCGACACGCGACGTGCTTGGATCGGAGCGGCGGCGGCCTGGGAGAACGTCGGGCAGCTCCAGCGCGCCCAGGCGGCGGCCGACGCCGCTTCCGAGCTCGCGGAGAAGCTGGGCGAGACCGGCGCGATGACCAAGGGCGCCCAGGCACGCGAACATGTGTTCGTCGCCGAACTTGCCGGAGAAACCGCCAAGGCCCGCCTGGCGGCACGACTCACCAAGGAGGAACTGACGCGGCTCATGGGCCTTTGGGGCACCGACCTGGACTACCAGGTTCCAAACAGCCTGCCGCCGTTACCCAGGTCCGTCGTCAGACGCGACACCATCGAGGCCGAAGCACTCCGAAACCGGATAGACCTCCAGGTGGCGAAGCTCGAACTCGAAGCCACCGCCAGGTCGTACGGTCTGACTGAAGCGACCCGCTATGTCACTGACCTCGAGATCTTGACGGGCTTCGAAACGGAACGGGAAATCGAGGACGACGAGAGAAAGACGAGGACGACCGCCCAGGTCGAGCTGGAGTTCGCCATCCCGATCTTTGACACCGGCAAGGCCCGCATGCGCAAGGCCGAGGTGGCATACATGCGCGCGGCCAACCAGCTCGCAGAGAAGGCCGTCAACGTCCGCTCGGAAGCACGCTCCGCGTACGAGGCGTACCGCTCGAACTACGACATCGCGCGGCACTACCGCAACAGCGTCGTGCCGCTGCGCACCAAGGTCGAGGAGGAGTCCCTGCTGACCTACAACGGCATGATCACCAACACCTTCGAGCTGCTGACCGACACCCGCGAAAAGATCAACTCCCTCCTGCTCTCCGTCAACGCCAAGCGCGACTTCTGGCTGGCCGATGCCAACCTCGCGCCTGCGATCTACGGCGGCGGCGCGACGAACGCGTCGGCAGAGCCCGAGGTCGTCGCTGCTTCCGAAAGCAGCGGCGGCGGCCATTGAGAAAGGAACCCACCATGTTCAACAGACGACAACTGTTCGGTGCGAGCGCGGCCCTGCTGGCGGCGGGAGCCTGGACGAAGACGCAGGCGATGGGCCTGCCCGACGCCCCGACAATGGAATCGGCCGACATGCAGCCGCCGCTCCACCCGACCTCGGGTCCGGACTACCAGCCGGTCGTCACCCTCAACGGCTGGACCCTGCCCCACCGGATGAACAACGGCGTCAAGGAGTTTCATCTGCTCGCTGAACCAGTCGAGCGCGAGATGGCCGACGGCATGACAGCCTATCTCTGGGGCTACAACGGCCAGTCTCCGGGTCCAACGATCGAGGCAGTCGAAGGCGACCGCGTCCGCATCTTCGTCACCAACAAGCTCCCGGAGCACACGACGATCCACTGGCACGGCATGCTCGTGCCGTCGGGCATGGACGGCGTCGGCGGGCTGACGCAGCCGCACATTCCGGTCGGCAAGACCTATGTCTACGAGTTCGACCTCGTGAAGTCCGGCACCTTCATGTACCACCCGCATTCCGACGAGATGGTGCAGATGGCCATGGGCATGATGGGCTTCTTCGTCGTCCATCCCAAAGACCCGAAGTTCATGCCGGTCGACCGCGACTTCGTCTTCCTGCTCAACGCCTATGACATCGATCCCGGCTCCTACGTGCCTCGGATCATGGAGATGACCGACTTCAACATGTGGTGCTGGAACAGCCGCGTGTTTCCGGACATCAGCCCCCTCGTCGTTTCCAAGAACGACAGGGTGCGGGTCCGCGTCGGGAACCTGACGATGACGAACCATCCAATCCACATGCATGGCTACGACTTCGAAGTGACATGTACCGACGGCGGCTGGGTGCGGCCGGAAGCGCGGTGGCCCGAGGTGAGCATCGACATCCCGGTCGGCGCAATGCGCGCCTACGAGTTCGACGCCAAATACCTCGGCGACTGGGCGATCCACTGCCACAAGTCGCACCACACGATGAACGCGATGGGTCACGACATCCCGACCTTCATCGGCGCGGACAAGTCGAAGGTCGCCGAGAAGATCAAGAAGCTGCAGCCGGAATACATGCCCATGGGCACCAAGGGCATGGCCGACATGGGCGAAATGGAAATGCCCATCCCCGAGAACACCGTGCCCATGATGACCGGCTGGGGGCCGCACGGCCCGATCGAGATGGGCGGCATGTTCTCGGTCGTGAAGGTCCGCGAGGGCATCTCGGCGGACGATTACTCAGATCCCGGCTGGTACGAAAACCCGCCCGGAACGCAGGCCTGGGAGTGGACCGGCGAGCTGCCGGACGCGACCAAGGCCAAAGACGCGAAAACGCAAATCACGCCAAAGCCGACAAACGGCTGAGGCTCAATCTCAAATATTCAAAAAAGGATCTACGCATGAGGAACTATGTACTGGCACTGGCGCTCGTCGCTCTCGCAACCCCAGCACTCGCTTCCGGCAATCACGCTGGCGGCCACGGTGAGAAAATGGCAGTCGGCGAGCCTGGCGACAAGGCCAAGGCGACACAGACGATCCGCGTCACGATGAAGGAAACCGACGACGGCAAGATGGTATTCACTCCGCCCGTCCTCAACGTCCGCAAGGGGCAGACGGTCAAGATCGCGATCAAGAATGCCGGCACCGTCGACCACGAGTTCGTGCTCGATCAGGAAGACAAGATTCTCGAGCACAAGGCGGTCATGGAGAAGTTTCCCGAGATGGAACATGACGATCCAAACTCGATTCGCCTACCTGCCGGCCAATCCGGCGAGATCGTCTGGAAGTTCACCACCGACGGCGCATTCAAGTTCGCCTGCCTGATCCCCGGCCACTACGAAGCCGGCATGCACGGCGATGTCACCGTCGCTGGGAAGTAATCCTCAAATAAAAGGAGTCACGAAGATGAAATCCGCAATGATCAAAATCGGCGTAGCCACCCTGCTTTGTGCCAGCGCGGCATTCGGTGCGTTCGCCCAGGAATTCACCAAGGGCGTCGTCAACAAGGTCGACGCCAAGGCAAGGAAGGTCACCATCAAGCATGAAGACCTGAAGAACCTCGACATGCCTGCGATGACGATGGTCTTCCGCGTCGAGGACCCGGCTCTGCTCCAAAAGCTGAAGGAAGGCTCAAGCATCGAGTTCGTTGCCGAACGCGTGAATGGCAAGCTGACCGTCACCGAAGTAAAATAGCGAGACTCCTGCCGCCCGGATCCAACCGGGCGGCAGGACATCGAGGAGTTGAGACGATGCACAGGAGAAGCTTCATCGCAATGGCGGCATCCGCCCTGGCGTTCCTCGGCGGAGGGGCCCTCGCCGCCGCGCCGGCGAAGATGACGGTCTACAGGGATCCGAACTGCGGCTGCTGTCATGAATGGTCGAAGGCAATGGCCGCGGCAGGATTTTCCGTCGACGCCCGCGACACCGACAACCTTGCCGCGGCCAAGGCGCGGCTGGGCGTGCCTGCCGACTTGGAGGGCTGCCACACCGCCGTTGTCGAGGAATACTACCTCGAGGGACATGTGCCGCTCGAGGCCGTCCAGCGGCTGCTGCGGGAGCGGCCGCCAGTCCGAGGGCTGGCCGTACCGGGGATGCCGCCTGGTTCGTTGGGAATGGGCGACGACCCGCAGGCGCCCTATGACGTCTATGCTATTCCGTCAGGGACCGAATCGCCATACGTGTTCATGGAGGTCCGCCCCCGAAAGGGCTGACGCCTCGATCGATCAAACCATGCCGTACGGCCGTTCAGGACACCTGAGCGGTGCAGAGCGCAGCCCAGAGATCATGCTTCCAGTCAGTTCCCGGCCGCGCCGAAACGTCGATCGCATAGTCGGCGGAATTGATCCGTACCATGGCGGGCGAAAGGCAGCGCACGCTCGCCTTGTGCCTTCCTCCGTCCCGATAGAGTACAGCCCCGCCACCGTCGAATTCCGACAGCGTGATGACGACGTCGTAATCGAAGGCCGGATCGCGGGAGGGACCGCCCTTCGCCAGACTGAGGCTGACCGACCGGCTGCCGCTAAGAGAAGCGGTGTGGAAGACGGCAAGCCCGGACGCCGCCGACATCGATGCGGACTGCGCGCAAAGGATCAGGGACAGAAGGACGCGACGCATCTCCCCCTCCCGTGGATGATGCACTTCGATCCTATCATATCAGCGGAGGCTACGCGACTATTCACAGAACCTGCGAAAACGGATCCGCCGGCTCCGCTAAGGCCGCATGAACGCGTGAATTTCCTCGGTCGTGACCTTGCCGTCCTTGTTCGCGTCCACGCTGTCGAATATCCGCTTATGGATCGCCGTCACCTCCTCGAAGGACAGCGCGCCGTCCCCGTCGGCGTCGGCGACCGCGAACATAATCTTCATCATGTGTCCGTGCATCGCCATCATCGGTCTGCCGCCCATCATGCCGGACATCATGCCGGTTCGACCGGGCATGGCTCCCGGGCCCTGCCCCGTCGTTCCATCGTCCGCGTCGGACGGCGGGGTTGCCTGTGCCGGCGTCGCAGGATGATGCGGGTCGGCATCCGTCTGCGCAAGCGTGAGACCAGTTCCGCCGGCCGCGATCAGCGCGGCCAGCACGGCCGCCTTTGGCAATCTTGTCATCGTCATGTCCGTTCTCCTCTTGCGTGGTCTTCTTCCACCTGCGTGAGCTTGCGCGCCCTGGCGATGCCCTGAAGGTCGCCCTTCAGCAGCGTGACACCCGCGCTCTCGATCGCCTCGTCGGTTCCCGTGCCCATGGCGGTACCGACGTCGGCGGCGGCGAGCGCCGGGGCGTCGTTGACCCCGTCGCCGGCCATCGCGACGACGCGGCCTGCCGCGGGCGCAAGCACAAGCGCGAGTGCGACCAGGAAGGCCAGCCCTGCGTTCATCCATGCGAACCTGCGGCGGTCGGCGGCTATGTGCGCGCGCTCCGCTCCCCTGCTCAGCCGAAACACCGGCTGATGAAATTGAAGATCGCGGCGATCGATGCTCCTGCATAGGCGCCGAAGATGACGCTTTGAAGGAGGCCCGGCGCCAGGCTTCGAAGATCGAAGCCCGTCAAGCACTGGGACCGAAACATGAGCAGGCGTCGCCGGGGATGTCTCGGACTGGACATGCAAGATTGTGTTCGCCATTGAACGACCCTCCGCCGGCTGCATATGCAGCCACCTTGACGAGCGAACAATGAGCCTGCCCGCATGCTTCTTTGATTTAAATCAAGAATGCGAAAACATCGCCGGGCTGCTGCATGAAGGTGCGCGGCCGGAGCCGCTTGCTGTCAGCCTGGCCTTCCTCGGATGGCCCGCGCAATCCTCAATTCGCCGAGCGGAGCTCCAACTATTAAGAGTTCGTTGACCATAACGTGGCTTTACTAAGCGCGATGGATGCGGACGTTCCCGCACGTCGTCGAGTGTTTTGTGTGGGACGGGATTGATCGTGTCGAAGTATCCAGTGAAAGGATTCTCGGGTGGAACCTTGGGCGGCGGGGTTGCGGCACTGCTGTCGCGTGTAGAACGGCTCGTCGCACAGACCATCCTGCCGGCTCTGTTCGCGCTGCCTGCGCTAGCCGGCTCTGCATCATTAGCCTCCGCGGAAGATCGTGCGCTGAAGCTGTTCTTCACCCATACGGGCGAGAAGGCCACGATTATCTATAAGCGCGACGGAAGGTTCGACCCAAAGGGCCTGTCTCAGATAAATCGGTTCCTGCGCGACTGGCGAAGGAACGAACCAACCCGGATGGATCCGCAGCTGCTTGACCTGGTCTGGGAGGTGTACAAGCGCAGCGGCGCGAAGGACTATATCCACATCGTCTCCGCCTACCGTTCTCCGGCAACCAACAACATGCTCCGCAACCGCTCGCGCACGACCGGTGTCGCCAAGAAGAGCCAGCACATGCTTGGCAAGGCCATGGACTTTTACGTTCCCGGCGTGAAGCTTTCGACGCTGCGTGCCCTTGCAATGCAGATGCAGGTCGGCGGTGTCGGATACTACCCAACCTCGGGTTCGCCCTTCGTGCATCTCGACGTCGGCAACGTCCGGGCTTGGCCCCGGATGTCTCGGCAAGAACTCGTTCGAATATTCCCGAGCGGGCAGACGATGCATCTTCCAGCGGATGGCCGCCCACTGCCGGGATATAACCAGGCAGTTGCGAACTACAAGAAGCGCGTCGGCCACGCCTCCATCCAGATCGCCAGCACTACCGGAGAAGAAGACGACGACGCAGGCGCGGCAGCCACGTCGAGCCGCGACTCCGCGGACAGAAGCCTCGTGACAGCGCTCCTGCCCACGCCTCGGAGCCGCGCATTGAATGGGCTGGCCCTGCAGGCCGACGCGTTCGGGCGGGACGACGAACGGTCCCCCGTGGATCTTTCATCACGACCGATTCCGATACCGGCGATGCGGCCGACCGCTCGGGGCGGCGACGCGGGTATCGATGCCAAGCTGGAGACTGCATCGATCGGCCCGATCGACGCGCCTCCGGATAGACGGACATCTGCATTGCCGACCTATTCCGGCTTCGAACCTTTCGCTGCCGTGCGCGAGGCCTTGCAGAAGGGGGCGGACGTGATCGCTTCCCTGCCAATGACTGCTTCCTGGGAATACACAGGTTCGTTCGGATCGACCTCAGGCGCGGCGCTGATGAAATGGGCGCTGCATACTCCTGGCGAGATGATTGGAATGAGAGCGCCTCGCGTGTCCCGCCGCACGGTTCAGCATTACCCGGATGCCGCGGCATCCGATGGGGCAATCATTCCTGTCGCCGCCACAGACCAGTTCGATACCAACCGGTTTGCGTCGCCCCCAAAGGGCTGACCGCAACCTCTCGAACGGCAGCGTTATCTCAATTTTCCGCTATTCGGTAGCAACGGCCATCACCGTGGCCCGAGTGAGCGGTAGGAATCCCGCGACCTGGCGCCTCGCTCCTCGGACGTTTTGGCCGGAAGCAGGTGCACCTGTCGGCCGCCAACGACTTGCGTTGCCGCCATGTTCAAGATCTCTCGTCAAGCGGCACCGCATAAAGCTCTAGTCGCCTTCGAACGACTCGATATCCCATCTGCGCGGCTATTTTCTTCAAGAGCATTGAGGCGAGGTTCGGAAAACTCAATGATCTTGCCGGTCGAAATGTCGATGAGATGGTCGTGGGGCGTGGCGACTTCGTATCGCGCTTTTCCCGATCCAAAATGTTGCTCGGCAACGACGCCAGCCGCGACCAGATGGCCCAAATTCCTGTAGAGGGTCGCCAGGGACACGCGCCTCCCTCGTGCCCACAGGCGTTCATGCAGCGAACCGACATCCCGGTGATCCGGTCGGGTGATCAACGCTTCGAGGATTTCGCGCAAGTTCGCGGTCACTCGCAGTCCGCCCTGCTGGCATCGGTTCTCGAGTTCGGCTAGCGACAGATCGTCCATTCTCACACCACGAAGTCCATGATGCACTTTGCGTTGGGGTCCGCAATGATCAACGCAGTCAATACTTTAGCGGCCACCAGCCGCGCCCGGGCACCCAAGGCTCCCGTTTTCTGCTTGCTTGCTGTGCGTATGCTGGGCGCAGAGACCTCGGAAATTAAACGGCGATCATCTGAGGGATCGCTTTACAGGTGTCGCTTGGGCGTGAACCGCTTCATGGCCTCCAAAGTTTCAGGACTGACGTGATGCTCAATACCCTCCGCATCCATCCGCGCCGTCTCTATGCTGACGCCGATAGAGCAGAGAAACAATTCCACGATCTGATGCCTCTCGCGACTGACGCGCGCCAATTCCTTGCCGGTACCCGTCAGGAAAACACCCCGATACGGGCGCTGCTGGATATAACCTTCCGCAATCAGCCGCTTCAGCATCTTGGCGACCGTCGGCTGCGCAACGCCCAGGCGCTGGGCAATATCCACCTGCCGCGCCTCGCCGCAGTCGGCGAGAAGGTCGGCGATGAGCTCGACGTAATCTTCCACGAGTTCGCTGCGGCGGTTGTTCCGCGCCTGCCGGAAGCTTTCCATCTGGGTGTCGGCTGCGACAAGCGCAGTCTCAATTTCGATCGACTGACGAAGCTTCTCGTTCAATTCAATTCCGCCTGCTCATAATTTTTCTCGAGCATTACGCTAACATAGCAACGGCTATATTTCCAATCTTCATTTGCCTGCGGGCCGGGAAATATAGCTCTTGCTATATTCCTGTTATAATGCTTTATTTCATTTAAATTGCTAATTGGAGCTTCTTCTAAAATGTCGAAGTGGGCACAGACGGCCTTGAGCAGGAGAAGCCTCCTCGGAGGCGGGATCGCAACACTCGGTGCCACGAGCATCTGCACCGTCAACACGGCGGCTCAACAGGCCCATTCCGGCGATCATGGTGCCGCGGTGTCCGCCATGAAGAGCGGCGACATTGCTCCTGCCCACCATTCCGCGCACGGCGCGATGATCACCGTTGGAAATGTCGACAATGCCCGCAACGGGTTCGATCCGACGAGCATGCTTACCGACTGGTATACGGGCGAATTGAGCGATCTGCCCGATGGGCGCAAGCTGCGCCGCTTCGAAATCACCGTCGAAGAAAAGGAAATCGAAATCGCACCCGGCGTCATGTTTCCCGCCTGGACCTATAACGGCCGCGTCCCCGGTCCCGCCCTTCGGGCGAGCGAGGGGGAGCGGCTGAGCATCAAGCTCATCAATAACGGCTCGCATCCTCATTCCTTGCATTTCCACGGCATCCACTCGTCACGTATGGACGGCGTCCCTGGAGCCGGCGTCATCGGCCCTGGCGAGGAGTTCGTCTACGAGTTCGACGCCAAGCCCTTCGGCTGTCACCTCTATCACTGCCACGCCCTGCCGCTTGCCCGGCACATCCACAAGGGCATGTACGGCCTCTTCGTGATCGATCCCGATCCAACGCTGCACTCCGACAACGCCGAGGTGGCGAAGTCCCGCCTGCATGGCTCGCCGGAAAATGCCGAATGGCAGGAACTGGCGATGGTCATGAACGCCTTCGACACCAATTTCGACGGCGAGAACGAGTTCTATGCCTGCAACACCATCGCCCATTGCTACGCCAAGGAGCCGATCAGGATCGAAAAAGGCCGCCCGGTGCGCATCTATCTGGTGAACATCACGGAGTTCGACCCGATCAACTCGTTCCATCTCCATGGGAACTTCTTCGACTACTACGACACGGGAACGACGCTGACGCCGACGCTGCGGACGGTCGACCTCATCACGCAATGCCAGGCCCAGCGCGGCATCCTGGAGTTCACCTTCAAGGAGCATGAAGCCGGGCTTTACATGTTCCACGCCCACCAATCCGAATTCACCGAGCTCGGCTGGATGGGCATGTTTGATGTTGTGGAGACGCTGTCATGAATGAGACCCCGCGCAACTTCCTGCCCGTCTCCACGGTCGCGCCGAGCCGCCAGCATCTTCTGTGGCTTCTTTTACCGTTGGTCGTGTTGGCCGCCGCAGTGCTATGGCTGTTGCAGAGCGACCCGCTGCGAGGCTTCAACAACGGCGCACCGCCGGTCGAAAATCTGAGCGTCGAGCGCACCGTGCTCGATCAGGACGGCTTGCGGATGCTCGTCCGCGCCGGCGGATCGGAGCCGATGACGATCGCGCAGGTACAGGTCGACGCTGCCTACTGGCAGTTCAAGCAGCAACCTGCCGGAACGATCTCCCGCGGCGACACGGCCTGGGTGGCGCTCCCCTTCCCTTGGGTTCTCGGCGAAGCGCACAAGGTCACGTTCGTCACCAACACGGGCGCCACCTTCGATCATGAGATCCCGGTTGCCGTCCCGACGCCCAAGGCCAGCCAAGGCGCGTTGGTGTCTCAAGCCGTCCTTGGTGCCTTCGTCGGAATCCTGCCCGTCGCGATCGGATTGCTTTGCTACCCGGCGCTTCGTGGCGCCGGCCGTGGCACGATGACCTTTCTGCTGGCCATGACGGTCGGGCTGCTCGCCTTCCTGCTTGTCGACACGATGATCGAGGCGCTGGAATTTGCGAACCGGTCGGCTGCGATCTTCCAGGGAAGCGTCATGGTCGTCCTGGTTGCGGCATCAAGTTTCCTGGCGCTGGTCGCGGTCGGCCGTCGCCACGGCTCTCCGACGGGCCTCGCGCTCGCGACTTATATCGCCCTCGGTATCGGACTGCACAATTTCGGCGAAGGTCTCGCCATTGGCGCGGCTTTCGCGGCCGGCGCGGCGGGACTCGGAACGTTCCTGGTGCTCGGTTTCGCCCTCCACAATATCACCGAGGGCATCGGCATCGCCGTTCCTATCCTGAAGATCCGGCCAAAGCTCGTTCACTTTGTGGGCCTGACGCTGCTGGCCGGCGGTCCTGCTGTTCTCGGCATCTGGCTCGGCAGCTTGGCCGTCGCCCCGCACTGGACCGCAATCGCCCTGGCGATTGGCGCCGGCGCTATCGCGCAGGTTATCGTCGAAGTCACGGCGTTGCTCGCAAGGAACGGCAACCGTGGGGACTACGCGCAGGTCCTCAGCCCTACAGCGTTCGGCGGCATCGCGGCCGGACTGGCGTTCATGTATGTGACCGCCATGCTCGTCAAGATCTGACGCCAACCGCCAACAACTGCAGCACGCTTCTCAAAGGCGCGTGATGTCTTTGCCTGGCTAGGGGTGGTTGCGCGCCAAGACTCGACGGAGGCAAGCAGGATCTGTCTCCGACGCATGATCATCCACGGCAAGAGATCATGCTTGATGCACCTTGATCGCAGCAAGGACCGCCCTCGGACCTGGATTGATGTGCTTCGATCGCGTCTTCCGTTCGTTTCCCGGCGAGGAAAAATAACCGGAAAACTCTAACCAAAAACGGTCCAGTTTGAAGGGTTCGGATCAGGACTTGACTGCGCCCGCGGTCAAGCCGGCGATGATATGCTTCTGCGCCAGGAAGAAGACGATGATGGTCGGCATGATCGTCAAGGTGATGAAGGCGAGCACCAGCTGCCAGGCGGTACCAAACTCGCCGCGATACACCATAATGCCGAGCGGCCAGGGATACATCGTTTCCGAGTTCAGCATGATCAGCGGCAGGATGTAGCTGTTCCAGCTGCCGACGAAGGAGATGATGCTGACGGTTGCGATGATCGGCCGCGAGAGGGGCAGCGAGATGTGCCAGAAAAACCGGATGTAGCCACATCCGTCGACGATGGCGGCCTGGAACAATTCTTCCGGAAGGTTGCGAAAATAGTTCCGGAACAGGAGAATGCTCATGCCGAGGCCGAAGGAGACCTGCGGCAGGACAACACCCCAGTATGAATTCAACAAGCCAAGGTCACGGATCCGGATGAAGAGGGGCAGGATGGCAGTCGCAGCCGGGAACATCAGGCCAATCAGGAAATAGTTGAGCAGGAAGCCGGCGCCGAAGAACTTTACGTGCGCGAAGGTGAAGGCAGCCATGGCTGAGACCGAAACGGTCAGACAGACAGTCAATGTCGCGATGATCAGCGAATTCATCATCTGCCGCCAGTAGCGATCCCCGAAGAGAATGTCGGTGTAGTTCTCCGGATGCCATGCGACAGGCAACCCGAAGGGGTTGGTGCGCAGGTCGCCGAGATCCTTGAAGCCGCCAAGCGCTGTCGTCAGCAGCGGCACCAACACGATCGCGGCGATGATCGTCAGCGAGACGTAGAGGTAGATCTTTGTGCTGGTCGCAATCCGGGCTGTTGAGGCCATGTCAGTCATTGCGCATGAATATCCGTTTGTAACCGAAGGCAAGCGTCACGCAGATCACGAACAGGACGACGCCGACGGCACTGCCGAGGCCGACCTGCATGCGCGTGACGCCGAAGTTGAACAGGAAGGTGACCATGGTCTGCGTTGCGTTGAACGGCCCGCCGCCCGTCAGCGGCATGATGAGGTCGAAGAGCTGCAGCGAGCCGACGACTGCGAAGAAGACGGACAGGCGGACGGTCGAGCCAAGAAGCGGCAGTGTGATATAGCGGAACCGCTGCCAGCCGCTCGCGCCGTCGATTTCGGCAGCCTCCAGCACGCTCTTGTCAAGCGACTGCAGCCCTGCGATGAAGAGCATCATGTGGAAGCCGAAGTACTTCCAGACGACGACCGCCAGCACTGCATAAATCGCCAGGTCCTTGTCGGCCAGGACATAGGGGGTCTCGACGCCGATGAGGTGGGCAGCGGAGGCAAACAAGCCATAGTCGCCGTCATAGACGAAGCGCCAGATGAGGCCCGCTGCCACCTCAGCCAGGACGTAGGGCAGGAAGAAGATCAAGCGGAAGAGAACCACGCCGGCGATCCGGTGGGCCAGCATCATCGCCAGCCAGATGGCGAGCGGTATCTGGATCAGGATCGAAATAACGATGATCAGGGCATTGTTCTTCAACGCCGTCAGGAAGGCGCTATTCTTGAATAGCACCTCGAAATTTCGCATTCCGACGAACTGCGTCGGCAGACCGTAACCATCCCACTTGTAAAGGCTGTACCAGGCCGCCTCCCCCATCGGCAGGATGACGAAGATCGTAAACAGCAGCAGTGCTGGCGGCAGGAACAGAAGCAGGACCGGCAGGCGCCGCGCCAGGCTGGGGTCCTTGCTGCGCGCCGACGACCTGACAGTCGGGCGCGCACGGACGAGGCTTGTCGCGCTGATGGTGGTCATGGAGGCCGATCCCCTTGATTCAGATTGAGGGCGGCGCGGATACTTGCTCCGCGCCGAGATAGTCTTGGTCAGAGTTGATCCTGCTCGAAGGCTTCCTGGATCTGCTGAGCGCCATCGGCAGGGCTCATCTGGCCAGATACGATGGCAACGGAGACATCGTTGACCACACGGCCAACGGACGGGCCGAGATCCTGATCGAAGAAGTTCTGGTGCCACGTCGAATGTGCGAGCTGTTCGGCGGCTTGATGCATCAACGGATTGGTCACTCCGTCCTCAGCGCCGACGGCGACCGGGATGAGCATGCCGGCCTTGGCCATTTCGCGCTCGTTTTCGGCGTTTGTCAGATAGGCAAGAAAATCAAGCGTTTCGGGTGGAGCCTTCTTCGTGACCGCCCAGCCGTTCAAGCCGCCAAGCGTGTCGGTTATAGCACCAGAACCGCCGGAGACGGCAGGGAACGCGAAGCGGCCGATATTGTCGGGATCGAGGCCCTTTGCGTCGCCGGAATTGGTGCGTTGGTTGGCAGCGGTGTTTTCGAAACCGAGGATCATCGCGGCCTTGCCGTCACCGAAGACGCCAAGCGCCTGCGGCCAGGTCGCACCGAGGTAGCCCGGCTGGAACGGCTCGAGCTTGCCGAGTTCAGCAAGTTGTTCGCCCGCCTTGATGATGGCCGGATCGTTGAAGCCTTCGCCCTGCCCGTTCTTGGCCGCATCGAAGACCTTCTGGCCACCGTCGCGCATGACCAGGTAGCTCCAGTAGAAATGGATCGGCCATTTTTCGCCGCCGCCACCTGCAATCGGCACGATGCCGGCATCCTTGAGCTTTTTGACGGCAGCGAGATAATCGTCCCACGACTTGATGGACGCTGCGTCGACGCCCGCCTTTGCAAACATCTGCTTGTTATAGAAGAAGGAAACCGTGCCCATCTTGTAGGGAACTGCACCGATCTTGCCCTCGAAGCTCAGGCCGTTGATCGATGCCGGATTATAGCTCTTCAGCCAGGCGCCATCCTTGGCCTTCATGGCTTCGGTCAAGTCCATCAGTGTACCGGTGGCAAGCTGCTGCTTCAGCACGCCGCCGCCCCAACTGAAAAATAGATCCGGGGCATCGCTCGATTGCAGCAGCGTCGGAAGCTTCGCCTTGAAGGCTTCGTTTTCCAGAAACTGCATCTCAATCTTTACGCCAGGATGCTCAGCCTCGTATTTTTCAGCGATCTTTTTCCAAACCGCCAGATAGTTCGGGTCGATTTCAAGATGCAGCCACTTGACGGTCGTGTCGGCTGCGGCACTTCCCGCAGCAATCAGGAGCGCCAGCCCAGTGGCCGCCGAGCGGGCAATGAAACGGCTGCGAAGCAAGGCCTTTGCCTTCATATGGTCAAACATGATTTCTCCTCTAGTAAGGGCAAAAATCGTCCTCTTCAATTTTTCCCTTATGCGGATTAAATCATCGGGAGGTTTTGGCGAATGTCAACTCCCCCGGCTGAAATTGGCAGATTTGCCTTGACAGGTAGGGTCGCCAACGCGCTATTTAATTCGCATACCGTTGAAAACATAAGCCCCGCGCCTTGCGGGATACTGAAGAGCCGGCAAGACCACATGAAGACCGCAGATCCCGAATTGATGCGCGCGATCAACCGCTTGAACGTGCTGGATACGATCCGCCGTCACGGCCCGATATCGCGTGTCGAGATCAGCGAGCGAACCCAGTTGTCAACGACGACGGTGTCAGCGATCACCGCCTCGCTGCTCGATGACGGTCTCATCCTGCCGCGCCACGAGGGGGATATTCGCAACGAGGCGGCCCGCGGCAGACCGCGCGTCATGCTCGAACTCAATCCGGATGCAGCAAGAGTGGTTGGCGCGAAGATTGCGGCCAACCGCCTCGTTTTCGTCGTGACTGATTTTCGCGGAGACGTGCTGTCGAAACTCACTCTTCCCATTCGCATCGATCGTCAGCCGATCGGGGTCATCGCCGACCTCGTCGAGGATGGTGTGCGCCGCTGCGTGGTCGATGCCGGCCTATCGCTCGAGGATGTCGATACTGTTTGCCTTGGTCTTCCCGGTGTGATCGAGCACCGCACCGGCCATGTCCGCAGTAGCCCGATCTTTCGCGACATGAATGTCGACTTTGCCAGCGAAATGACTGCCCGGCTCAATACCTCGACCATCGTGGAAAGCGATGCACATGCGATCACCCTTGCCCACCACTGGTTTGGCAAGGCGCGCGATCTGGAGGACATGGTACTGATCTCCCTGGAGCAAACACTCGGACTGGGCGTGCTCCACGACAATCAGCTTTTTCGTGGCGCCGGCGGCCTCAGCCACAATCTTGGCGATTTGGTGCTCGGCATGGGGCCGCGCGGCATCGTGCGACTGTCGAGCCAGGCCGGCGAAAGCGAGATTCTCGGTGAGCAACCGGCCAGCGGCCGGTTCGCCGAGGCCATCCGGCTTGGACGGGGAATGACGCATGCCCAGGCGCTTATCAAGGCCGAAGACAACACCTTGATCAACGCCGCAATCCGCGCCGGCGAAGCCGTCGGTGTGGCAATCGCCAATATCGTTACCTTGTTTGCGCCGCCGCGGGTTATCCTTGTCGGCTCCAGCCTCGCACTCGGGGAGCCGTTTCTCGACAGCCTGCGAAACGCCTATGCGCTCGCCGTTCCGCCGTCTCTGAAGGGTGTTGCCGAACTCGTCTTCGACGATTCGACCGACGACTTCTGGGCGCAAGGGGCCGCCGCTGTGGCGCTTTACGAACTCTACGAGTCGCCGTGGAACACCACCGGTCCGGCGCTCTAAGCTGCAAATTCACGACATCCAACGGGAGGAAATCATGGAACGAGTCGGTATCGGCATCATTGGGTGCGGCAACATCTCCGGCGCCTATCTGAAGGCGATGGCGTCCTTTCCTATCCTTGACGTCCGCGCCGTGGCTGACCTCAACCACGATATGGCTGTGGCAAAGGCCGCCGAGTTCGACGTGCCCGCAAAAAAGATCGATGAACTGTTTGCCGACCCGAAGGTCGAGATCATCGTCAATCTGACGGTACCCAAGGCACATGTCGCGGTTGGTCTGCAGGCGCTTGAGGCGGGTAAGCACGCCTATTCGGAAAAGCCGCTTGGTATCAACTTCGCGGAAGGCAAACGACTTGCGGAGGCCGCAAAAGCCAAGGGTTTGCGCATCGGTGCTGCGCCCGACACCTTTCTTGGCGGCGGACACCAGACCGCACGCACACTCATCGATCAAGGCGTCATTGGCCAACCGGTCGGCGGAACGGCGACCTTCATGTGCCCGGGCCACGAGCGCTGGCATCCAAATCCGGCCTTTTATTACGAGGTCGGCGGCGGACCGATGCTCGACATGGGGCCCTATTACATCACAGATCTCGTCAATCTTTTCGGACCGGTCGCACAAGTGGCCGGCTTTGCGGTCACGCCGCGCAAAGAGCGCGTCATCACCAGCGAACCGAGAAACGGCGAGCATATTCCGGTGCATGTTCCCACCCATGTCGCCGGTCTCATGGCCTTCGCCAATGGCGCGGTCGTACAGATCAGCATGAGCTTCGACGTCGCCGGCCACAAGCACGTGCCGCTCGAAATTTACGGGACCGAAGGCACGCTGATTGTGCCTGATCCCAACCACTTCGGCGGTGACGTGGAACTGCTGAAGAAGGGTGGGGCATTTGAGCAACAGCCACTGACAGCACCATATGGCGACGGCAACTATCGCTCGATCGGTGTCGCGGATCTCGCCCACGCCATCCGCTCGAACCGGCCGCATCGTGCCAACGGCGATCTGGCTCTGCATGTCCTTGAGGTGATGGAAGCCTTCCACACGGCCTCTAAGAGCGGACGCACGGTCGCCATCACCACTCAAACCGAGCGGCCCATGCCGCTGTCCCAGTCGCTCGTCGACGGGCGCTTGGCCAAGTAATCATCAGGAGGAAGAGTATGCGTGAAGCACTGATCGTCTGGGGCGGATGGAGTGGCCACGAGCCGCAGGAATGCGCCGCAATTATCAAGGACATGCTGGAGGAGGATGGGTTCAAGGTCTACGTCGAGCACACGACCGAGGCCTTTGCAGACCCCTCTGTCCATGATCTCAGCCTCGTTGTGCCGATCGTGACGATGTCGAAGATCGAAAAGGAAGAGATCAAGAACCTTGCGGCTGCGATCGAGGGTGGCGTCGGCATTGCCGGCTACCATGGCGGCGCTGGCGACAGCTTCCGTGAATGCGTCGAATACCAGTTCATCATCGGCGGCCAGTGGGTCGCACATCCCGGCAATATCATCGACTACACGGTCAACATCACCCGGCCCGACGATCCTGTCATGGAGGGCATCAGCGACTTCCCCTACACCTCCGAGCAGTACTACATGCATGTCGATCCTTCGAACGAGGTGCTGGCGACGACGAGGTTCACCGGCGACCACGCCTACTGGATCGACGGCGTGGTGATGCCCGTCGCCTGGAAGCGCAAATACGGCAAGGGACGTGTCTTTTATTCCTCGCTTGGCCATCAGGCCAAGGAATTCTCGGTGCCTGAGATGAAGACGATTTTCCGACGCGGTGCGAACTGGGCAGCACGCTGAGCGGCCAGTTCATAAAAATGCCGGCGCCATATTCTGTAGCGCCGGCATTTTATCAAGATCGCGTACGAATTCCGGGCATAGGTCAGCCATAGCGGCCGAGACCCAGTCCCTCGGTCGATATTTGCGGTTTTGCCCTGTTGATAAGATCCGTCAGCACACGGCCGGAGCCGCAGGCCATCGTCCAGCCAAGCGTGCCATGCCCGGAATTCAGGTAGAGGTTGTCGTAGGCCGTTTTGCCGATGATTGGCGTTCCATCGGGTGTCATCGGGCGCAGGCCGCACCAGAACTGCGCCTTGCTCTGATCCCCTGCTCCACCGAACAGATCCTCAACTGAATGTGCAAGTGTTTCCTTACGAGTCGGCGGCAAGTCCTTGTTGAAACGGGCGATTTCGGCCATGCCTCCTACACGGATCCGATCACCGAGACGGGTGATGGCAATCTTGAAGGTTTCGTCCATGATCGTCGAAACAGGCGCCCGGCTCTCGTCGACGATCGGAACCGTGATTGAGTATCCCTTCACCGGGTATATCGGAACCTTCAGTCCGAGCGGCTTCAACAAGATTGGCGTGAAACTGCCAAAGGCGGCCACGAAGACGTCGCTGTCAAACGCGCCGTGCGAGGTTTCCACTGCCCTGATCCGGTTGTTCTCGATGCGCAGCTTGTGGACGTCTGCGCCGTAGATGAAGCGCACGCCCAATGCCTTTGCACGCTTTGCGAGTTCATTTGTAAATTTGAAACAGTCGCCCGTTTCATCGTTGGGCAGACGCAAACCGCCGACGATCTTATGCTTCACCGGCGCCAGTCCCGGCTCGGCCGCGACGCATCCAGCCGGATCGAGTACCTGGAACGGCACGCCGTCTTTAGTGAGAACCTCGATGTCCTTGGTGATCGAATCGAGCTGCTTTTGCGTGCGAAAGAGCTGTAGTGTCCCTTGCATCCGCTCGTCGTAGGGGATGCCGGTCTCGCCACGGAGCTCGATCAGGCAATCGCGACTGTATTCGGCAAGACGGACCATCCGGCTCTTGTTGATGGCGTAGCGCGCTGAAGTGCAGTTGCGCAGCATTGCCGTCACCCAGGCCCAGGTGGCTGGGTCGAATGTTGGACGTATGATCAACGGCGCATGCTTCATGAAAAGCCATTTGACGGCCTTCTGAGGAATTCCGGGCGCTGCCCAGGGCGATGCATAACCGGGCGAGATCTCACCGGCATTGGCGTAGCTGGTCTCCAGAGCCGGTCCGCCCTGGCGCTCCAACACTGTTACCTCGTGTCCCGATTTCGCCAGATAGTAGGCAGTGGTAATGCCGATGACGCCGGCACCAAGCACGGTGATCTTCATAGTGAACCCCAGAAAAGTCAGATCAGATGTAACGATGGCCCAAATGGGTGGGAGTTTTTGAAGGAGATGGTATCGGTGTCTTCAGCCATCATCGCCAAACTTTGATGTTTGCCAAGTATCACCGGTGTACTGAGAACAGTTTGCCTTTTCCGCCAGCACATTGATGCCGATTGCTATGCTGCCATCGACACGCGTCCCATGCTCGGCAACAGCCCCTCTCGACGGCGCCAAGGTCGATTGAAAGAACGCCGCATCCGTCGTCGGTGGCGAGCGTAACATTGACGGTGTTGCTGTTCATGAACCGGCCCAAAATTGCACGCGGCAAGGATATCGGCCAGTGAACGAATTTTTCGCTCAATTCTTCATGGAAACAAACAATTGCGGCTGCGTTCTTGCAATTTTCTTCAAGCCATTGAACGTTTCGTGCGGGGATCGATTACAGCAGATAGCTGATGAAGCGCTCTGCGGCTGGCGGCAGACTAGAGCGGCTGCGGGTCAACAGATAGAGCGAGCGGACGAGCCGAAAATCGGCAATCGCGCGAAAGACAATTTCATTGCTCTGGATGACCTTCGCTGCCTGCTGTGGCAACAGCGCCACGCCGGCGTTGCGGCTGATCAAGGTCAACTGCGCAATGGTGCTGAACGTTTGGATACGGCCGATCGTCAGGCTCGGCGGCAATTCGGGGCAATCGGCAAGCATCCTTGCAATGCCGGCCTGTCCGTCGAGCGCGATCACATCTTCCGGATTGATATCGGCCAAGATAACCGGACGCGACGACCGTGCAAGCTGATGATCTCTGTGGCAGACGAGACCAAACGGGTCCTCGCTGATCTTTCTTCCCTCCAATTCGGCCGATTCAAAGCCCGGTCCAGCCAGCGCGAAATCAAGCGTTCTGTTCACCACCATGCCCGCCAGCCGTTCGGCCACGTCATCATGGACGATAATGTCAATGCCCGGATGGTCGATGCGAAACGTCCTAATCGCCTCCGATAGTGGGGCCAGGACGGCCGACGGTGCGGCGCCAATTGCCACACGGCCACGTTTGAGACCGCCGACCTGTCTGAGGTTGGTCAGCGAAAGCTCGAAACGATCGAGAAGATCGCGCGCGCCCTCCAGGAACGCCTGGCCAGCTTCTGTTGCTCTCACAGGGCGCGTCTTTCGGTCGAAGATCGCCGTCCCGCACTCCAGCTCAAGCATCCGGATCGTCTCGGTCAGGGCCGAGGGCACGACGCCAAGCCGTTGCGCTGCCCGGCTGAAGGATCCCTCCTCCATCACCGTTAGCGCTGCGCGAAGATGGCGAAGGCCTATATTCGTATTTTCCGAAAAAACTTTCATATCTTTCTAATTATACGAACTGCTTGTTTGTGGTTCAATGCAGGATCCCTCGATTTCTCCGGACCTACCGCGATGCTGAACCAGACTATAAGGAAAATTTCCTATCGTGTTGCTCTTCAACGGCTTCCTGCATTACTTTCTGACGCAGGATTTCGGGGCGACACCGCCGCCGATGCCGCACTGCTCGCGGCCATGTCCACGGACAACAGCATTTACACCATGATGCCGGATATCGTCGTTGCTCCGCGCGATGCCGAGGATGTTCAACGGTTGATGCGCGTCCTTGAAGCCGAGGATCTGTGTGATGTTCCGGTAACAGCACGCGGAGGAGGCACCGGCACCAACGGCCAGAGCCTGAACGCCGGCATCATCGTCGATTTTCAAAAATACATGAACCGCCTCCTTAACGTGAACGTTGAGGAGCAGTGGGTGGAGGTTGAACCGGGCATCGTTCTCGACGAGTTGAACGCCCAATTGGTGGGAACTGGTCTGTTCTTCGCGCCCACGACCTCGACGGCAAGCCGCTGTACGATCGGCGGCATGGTGAGCACGGATGCATCCGGAAAAGGGTCGAGGCGCTACGGCAAGACCAGCGACAACGTGCTTGGAATGGAGATCGTCCTCGATGGCGGCCGAACACTGGACAGTGATGCGCCGACACCTGATTGGGCAAAGACAATGCTCTTGGAGATTGAAGCGGCATGTAGGTCGGGTCGCGATGCTCTGCTTGGCCGGGTCCCGGCACTTTCGCGCAGGTTTACGGGCTATGATCTCGAACGGGCGAAGCCGCCTAAAGGCGACCTCGAATGGTGGCGCCTGCCGATCGGTGCGGAGGGTACGCTCGGCCTCGTCACACGGGTGCGCTTGCGCCTGTTGCGCAAGCCAAAATTCAAGCGATTGGTTGTCATCGGCTTTAAGACATTCGCTGCGGCACTGGATGCTGGTAGCGCCCTCCTCGCGCATGATCCGTTGGCAATTGAAGTCATGGACGAATGGGTACAGGGTCTGGCCGACAAGGCCGGAATTCTGCAAGCACTGCCTGCCAGCCTGCGGGCTCGCGACGGTCAGCCGATCGCCTACAATTTCGTCGAGTTCGTCGGGGACGACGAGGCAGATCTGATGGGGCGGGTCGAAGCCCTGCGGGAGCGCGCGCTGACGCTTGCCGGCGCAATCGCAAGCCACGTAGCGGTTGACGATATCGAAATGGCAGCACTCTGGCAGGTCAGGGCGGCAAGTGTTGGCTTGCTCGGTAAGGTCAGTGGCACGCGCCGACCGATTGCCTTTGTCGAGGACTGCGTGGTGCCTGTCGAAAACCTTGCAGCCTTTGTCAAGGACTTCACAGCGCTGCTGAACAGACACGGCTTGAACTATGGCATGTACGGGCACGTTGATGTCGGCTGCCTGCATATCCGTCCCGCGCTCGATATCGATCGCGAGGAAGACCGGGTCATCATGAAGGCGATCTCGGATGGCGTCTTCGACTTGACGCGCCGGCATGGCGGTATTTTCTGGGGAGAGCATGGCAAGGGCGTGCGTGGCGCCTACTTGGCAGAGTTCGTCGGTGCTGCCGCATATGATGCGTTTGGCCGGGTCAAACGCGCGTTCGATCCGCGGCATCGTTTCAATCCGGGAAAGCTCGTCGGTGATCCGGGGTCCCTGATGGGCATTGGGACAACCCCGTTTCGCAGCGTCAACACCGACGAGAACGATCCTCTCAGCCTTGCCTTCAAGTGCAATGGCAATGCTCAGTGTTTGAGCTATCAGCGCAGCAATGTCATGTGCCCCTCGTTCAAGGCGACGCGGGACCTGCGCCACTCTCCGAAGGGCCGCGCCGACGCTCTAAGGCATTGGCACCAGGCGCACAGGCAAGGTCATGCGACCAAAGAGCTGGAGAGCGATGTCCTGTCCGCACTCGACGGATGCCTCGGCTGCAAGGCCTGCGCCACGAGCTGTCCGGTGCAGGTCGACATACCAGAGATGAAATCGCACTTCCTCGAGCGGTTTTATCGGAAACGCCGGCGATCGCTGGCCGATAGGGTAGCGCTGTTGCTGGAGGAATACTCGCCGGTTTTGGCCCGGCACAGGAAGCTGGCGGCGGTTTTTGCAAGGGTGTTCAACCCGCTCATGGAGAAGGTCACGGGTCTGCATGACCTTCCCCTCATTGCCTTTAATGATGTGGGCATAGGCGGGTATCAGACGTTTTGCGCCGAGGTGATCGCGCAGCGCCAATGGCATGAAGATACGGTCTTCGTCTGGCAGGATCCGTTTACGGCCCTCTTCGACAGCCAGGCCGCGATGGCACTTGCGGACGGCCTTCGTGGCTTTGGCTATCGCCCTGTCTTCGTCTCCATGCTGCCGGGCGGAAAGGCGGCCCACGTGCTCGGCGACAGAACCCGCTTTTTCAGGCAGGCACGCAAGCTGCGATCCGCGATCGACGTGGTTGCGGCATGTGGTCGACCGATGGTAGGGGTCGATCCGGCCTTCATCATGATGGTCCGCCAGGAATACCTAAAGGCTGGCCTGACAGGCCAACCGCTGCAGTTGGTCCAGGAGTTCCTGAACGAGGAGATCGCCCGCGGGCGTGTCCTGCCAAAACTCGCCACGGCAAGGCTGCCGCCTAAATTGCTCCTTCATTGCAGTGAAAGCGTCGGCGCCGGAGCAACGGCCTGGAAGAAGCTTTTTGCCGCACTCGGCGCGTCGATTGACGTTGCGGCAACCGGGTGCTGCGGTATGGCCGGTTTGTTCGGCCATCAGCAGCGGCACCAGGCTCTCAGCAGGCACACATTTGACCTTTCCTGGTCGGGGCAATTGCAGGGCGAACGGGAGGCAATGGTCTCCGGTTTCTCGTGCCGTTGCCAGACGAAGCGATTCTCTTCTATTCGGGGCGAACATCCTATGCGATGGATGGCCGATGCAATCGGCGCTGAGTGACAAGACGGCGCGGCGCGGCGCGAATAGATGAGGTGGTAATGTATGAGATTGATGCCATCGACCGGAAAATCATCCGGCAGTTGCGCCTGAACTCGCGTATCTCCAATGTCGATCTTGGCAAGGAGGTCGGCCTGTCCGCCTCGGCTTGCCTGCGCCGTATTTCACTCATGGAAAAGGCAGGAGTAATAATTGGTTATACGGCGCTTATTGATGTACTTGGTGAGGACGCCATTGCCGTGATCATCCAGATCACTCTGGAGCGCCAGACAGAGGAGTATCTGAACCGCTTTGAAGCGGCTGTCCGCAAATATCCGGAAATTCGCGAATGTTTCCTGATGACGGGCGGCTCAGATTATCTCTTGCGTATCGACGTCGAGAGCGCCGGTGCCTTCGAAAGGATCCACAAGGAGATCCTCTCCGTCCTGCCCGGTGTGCTGCGTATCAATTCCAGTTTCTCCATCCGCAATGTGCTGTCGGCGCGTCAGAAATAGATGCTGAGGGCCCGAAGCGGAGCGGCCTCCCGCAAGGTCTCTGGAGCGACTTACGCCATAAGGATCGCAAGACGGCGAAGCGCGTGAATGCTAGCTTTATGCCGGACCCGTCGGATTTGGATAGCAGCATGTATGACCATTGCATTATTGGAGGCGGCATCGTCGGCTTAGCGGTTGCCATGGCGCTGCAGGGAAGAACACCTGGCGCCAGCATCGTCGTCTTGGAGAAAGAGGCCGAACTTGCCAAGCACCAGACGGGTCACAACAGTGGTGTTATCCATGCCGGGATCTATTATGCCCCAGGCTCACTGAAGGCGAAACTCTGCCGTGAAGGTGCGGAGGCGACAAAGCGCTTTTGCAATGAAAATCGGATCGCCTTCGAAACCTGCGGGAAGTTGCTGGTTGCGACCGATGATGCGGAGATGCAGCGGATGGAGGCGCTCGAGGACAGGGCGCGACACAACGGCATCGACTATACCAGATTGTCGACCGCAAAACTGAGAGCCGACGAGCCCCATATCGCCGGTCTCGGCGCCCTTCTCGTTCACTCCACGGGCATCGTCGATTACGCGATTGTGTGCCATGCCATGGCACGAAAGATCGAGGAACAAGGCGGTGAAATCAGGCGCGGCGTGGCGGTCAGGGCGATTCACGAACACGAAAACGGGGTACGCATCGAAAGCGCGTCCGGAGCTATCGAAGCCCGCAGACTGATTGCCTGCGCTGGCCTCCAGTCCGACCGCATTGCTTTGATGGCCGGCGTGAAGATCGATCATCGGATCGTGCCGTTCCGCGGCGAATACTACGCATTGCCCGCATCCAAGGCGAAGGTGACGCAGCGCCTGATCTATCCGATCCCCGATCCAGACTTGCCGTTCCTCGGAATCCACCTGACGCGAACGATTGACGGCGGCATGACGGTTGGACCGAACGCCGTACTTGGCTTCGCGCGCGAAGGCTATGTCAAGGGCAGCTTTGCGCTCAAGGACGTCGGCAGCATGGCTGCATTCGCCGGCTTCTGGAAAATGGCGCGGAAAAACTGGCGTTCGGCGATTTCCGAATTTGCCAATTCCGCATCGCGGGCACGCTACCTCAAAGAGTGCCGGAAATATTGCCCCTCGCTGACAATTGATGACCTGCAAAAGCCACAGGCTGGCATTCGCGCGCAGGCGGTCATGGCCGACGGAAGCCTGGTGCATGACTTCCTCTTCAAGCAGACGGACCGAATGCTGCATGTCTGCAACGCTCCCTCGCCCGCAGCGACCTCGGCCATCCCGATCGGCCGCATGATCGTGGATCGGCTGCTCGAAGGCGGTACCACAACGATTAGCGCATCGCCTGCCCGTGAGGAGGCCCGGGCTTAGGCTTTCAGAGGCTGGATCGGGCTCTTGGGCATCAAGAGATGGCGAGGCCGCCCTCGACCGGAAGCGATATCGTCCATCTCTGGAGATCCAGGGAGATGTTGCTGATAGCGGCCGGATCCTTGGAAATTCCACTTGTCCTGGAGACTTTCTTAACGACGCTCGCGCACAAGCACGCCTCCTCCTTTGTTGGCAAAGACGTCGGATTTATGTCTCACTCCGGGAGCGGCCCACCCGACGGGCCGGGCCTGGCCGATCGATCTAGTAGTCCATGCCGCCTGCCGACATCGGCGGGTACTGTACATCCTTCCTCGGCTTTTCGGCGACCATTGCCTCGGTGGTAATCAGTAGGCCGGCGATCGAGGCGGCATCCTGCAGCGCTGTGCGAACGACCTTGACCGGGTCGATCACGCCCTGATCGTAGAGATCACCGAACTCGTTGGTCTGGGCGTTCCAGCCGTAGCCAAAATCGGTCTTCTCACGCAGCTTGCCGACGATGATCGAACCCTCGGCACCTGCATTCTCGGCGATCTGGCGCACCGGCGCCTCGATTGCACGGCGGACAATGTCGATGCCGTGTCTCTGGTCGGCATTCTCGGTCTGAACGCTGTCCAGTGCTTTGACGGCTCTCAACAACGCAACACCACCGCCGGGCAGCACGCCCTCCTCGACGGCCGCGCGCGTGGCATGCATGGCGTCGTCGACGCGGTCCTTGCGTTCCTTCACCTCGACCTCGGTCGAGCCGCCGACGCGGATGACGGCCACGCCGCCGGCAAGCTTGGCCAGCCGCTCCTGCAGCTTTTCGCGATCGTAGTCCGACGTGGTTTCCTCGATCTGCGCCCTGATCTGCGCAACCCGGCCCTGAATCTCCGTCTTCGAACCTGCGCCGTCGACGATCGTCGTGTTTTCCTTTTCGACGACGACCTTCTTGGCGCCGCCAAGCATGTTGAGGGTCACATTCTCGAGCTTGATACCGAGGTCCTCAGAGACTGCGGTCCCGCCTGTTAGGATCGCTATGTCCTCCAGCATCGCCTTGCGGCGGTCGCCGAACCCTGGAGCCTTGACGGCAGCAACCTTCAGGCCGCCGCGCAGCTTGTTGACGACGAGCGTCGCCAGCGCCTCGCCTTCGACGTCCTCTGCAATGATAAGCAAAGGCTTCCCGGACTGAACCACGGCCTCGAGGACCGGCAGCAACGCCTGCAGGTTCGAAAGCTTCTTTTCGTGGATCAGGAGGTAGGGTTCCTCGAGCTCAACCCGCATCTTCTCTGGGTTGGTGACAAAATACGGCGAGAGATAACCACGGTCGAACTGCATGCCTTCGACGACTTCCAACTCTGTCACGGCGGTCTTGGCTTCCTCGACGGTGATGACGCCTTCGTTGCCGACCTTTGCCATTGCTTCTGCAAGGAAGCGGCCAATCTCGGCGTCGCCATTGGCCGAGATGGTGCCCACCTGGGCGATCTCATCGTTCCTGGTAACTTTACGGGCGTTCTTCTGCAGCTCCTCGACCACAGCTTCGACTGCTTTGTCGATACCGCGCTTCAGGTCCATCGGGTTCATCCCCGACGCCACGGCCTTCGCACCCTCCTTGACGATCGCCTGGGCGAGAATTGTCGCGGTGGTGGTGCCGTCACCAGCGATGTCGCTGGTCTTCGAGGCAACTTCGCGCACCATCTGTGCACCCATGTTCTCGAACTTGTCCTCCAGCTCGACTTCCTTGGCAACAGTGACGCCGTCCTTGGTGATCCGGGGTGCGCCGTACGACTTGTCGATAACAACATTGCGCCCCTTGGGGCCGAGCGTAACCTTAACCGCATTGGCGAGGATATCGACACCGGCCAGCATCTTCTCGCGGGCGTCGGAATGGAACTTCACTTCCTTGGCAGCCATTTTTCTACTCCTTCCTCAGGCAGCATTCCTTGTAAGCAGGGGGCGGTATCGACCCTACGCCGCATTTCTCGCAGCGGCGTCGACCTCGATCACGCCCATCACGTCAGATTCCTGCATGATCAGGAGATCCTCGCCATTGAGCTTGATCTCGGTGCCCGACCATTTGCCGAACAGGATGCGATCGCCCACCTTCACATCGAGGGGTCGCAATTGCCCATTGTCGTCGCGCGCACCGGGGCCGGCGGCAACGACCTCACCTTCCTGTGGCTTTTCCTTCGCCGTGTCTGGGATGATGATGCCGCCGGCCGTTTTCTCCTCGGCCTCGATGCGGCGAACCAGGATTCGGTCATGCAAGGGACGGAACGTCATGTCGCTCTCCTCAGGGACAAACAGATTTTCCCTCCGCGCCGCATTCGGAGCGAAGCCGACGCGGGGCTCCGATCCTTTCGCCATCGCGTTCAGATCGATCTGGTTTATAATTTTTGGAGTTTCAAGAGGGGAGTTGAAATTTTTTAGCACTCTAGCCTATCGAGTGCTAACCGGTCTGAATTGATACAGCTGTTTCACGTCGCCGGCGGTTTGGACGCGTACCGCGTCGCCATGGTGGTGGGTTTTGCCGAGACGAGCTGACGATCACCCATGAGAGCCGTTTGGGCGCAGATTTGGAAAACGGGCTCCCGGATTTTTGCCGCTGAGTGTCCCCGGAACGTAAGCCGCCCACGATGGGCCCTTTGCCTTGACGAGATCACGATTCACTCGGCCAACTCACCGTCGGACTTGGTCACCTCACTTTCGAGGTGTTCGAAGAGAAACGGATTGATCATATCCCAAGGTCCTCTGCGATTTTTCTTTATCACCGAAACGGCCTCCGCCAGCCGCTGCTCCGAAAAAGTCGAAAATTGGTCAACGCTCGAACATTCGCGGAGCAAACTATCAGCATTGCGTATCTCTTCTAGCTTCGGAGGCTGCGCTTGGTAGCCGACTTGAAGCTTTATGCTTTGAGAAGCCATCACCGGCAAATGCAACCTTCGATATACCGGAAGGGTCTGTGACATGATTTCATCCTGGATTATGCCAGCATCTAGGACGTACTCACTCGGAATATTGGCCTGTACATAGAACTTATGATCTTGCATGCAGTGCCCAAGCTTCAACATCGTATACGTGTATAGGCCCTGCGTGATCACGTTCCAATCAAGCCCCTGGAGCCAAGTCAGATCCCCTGGCTTGTAGCAGCCAACATTTATAAGACCGCCGACATAGTCGCCAGCAAAGTATCCACCGACCGTGGCCACGCCATACCAAAAGGTCTTGTTCGTCGCGACTGACCGGACGAACCGTATCCCTTCCAATCGATCACTCTGGAACGCTCTCCACGAAAAAAGTACTTCCCCGGCCGTTATCGCCACTGGAGCACCAGCGGAGAGACCATAGAGTTCTTTATCGCGCTCTGAAAACCATGTGATCATGGTCGAGGCAAGGGGGCTCGAGATCGGGTTGACGTTGTACTGCCGCGTAGCGACGTCATACTGAATCTGCGAATACTCGCCTTCACAACTATAGTTTATCAGCACTTTCCCTTGGTCATCAACAGATAGACTGAAGTATCCATCATCGATGTCTTTCAGCGGATTAGTTTTCCAGTCTCTTGACACCCTCACTGCGACGCCAATCGCGAACAGGGAAACGGAGATCGCAACGAATAGTAAGCAGAAGTTCAGGATTCTAAGGCGCTTAGCTCGATCAGACATGATGAACACCTCGAACTCCGGCAGGAAGTATCGGCACTATAATATATTTACCGTACACGAGACAGTTCGGCTTGAGAGGGTGATGGAGCAGCTTATTCTCGTTCAAGTACGTCAATCGCACGGCGCTGCTGGCCTAAGGGCCTGGACGAACAACACCTTCCCGGAATGCGCGACATGCAAGCGCACAAGCGCTGGCGGCCTCCATCATAAAGCAGGTGCGATAGAAACTGCCCCCATTACCTTCCCGCTACCCCTTGGTTGGGCTAGTACCCGGTCATCTCCAGGTAACCCCTGCCACTGACACTGCCCTCGAAGGAGATCGGGCCTTCCCAGTACGGGACGGACGTTGACATCCACGCATGATCGTTCAGAGGATGGGTGGTGACGTCAAAGCCGCGACTGGGAATCTGGACGTTCCAAGAAACAGGAATTTGACGCCCTGCGACTTTGGCGGTTCGCACGGGAACGATCTTGAGAGCTGCCGCCGGCAAAGGGTCCGGTTGCCCGTCGGCGGTGATCCAGGTAGCCGAGGTAAATCCCTCTCCATCATTTCGCAGACGGAAGCCCATGAGCTTCTCACCTGTATCGAGATGTAGCGAGAACCAGTCCCAACCGGTCTGGTCTTGCGCAAGCGGCTGTGACGACCACTCGCGGTCAAGCCAAGCCTTCCCCGTCACCTCTACATTCCCGGCCGGTAGCGAAAGCGAGCCGGTCACCGCATAGAACGGTTGCGAATAGTAGTAGCTGGCCTGTCCCTTCGCTGACTTCAGCGAATAGCCGTTATCGCCCTGTGGCACCAGCGGGCCTGTGGCCATTAGGCGGAGTTTGTAGCCGAATTCCTCTGTGGTCGCAGTCAGGCTGAGGTCGGCCAGTTGATCCGCTCCCGGGGCGGCATGTCCCTTCATCTGCCAGTCATCGATCCAGGCCGAGAACGGCGCCGCGACAACCCCAGCCTGCCCCACTCCCCCGCGTGAAATACGTTCTGCGACGAAGTGGTTCTGTGAAGTGGTGACGGCTGCGTGACCCATCCAGAGCTGTGGGCTCGACCACTCGTTGGCCTCACCCGGAGCAAGCGCTGACCGGAAAAGGGTCCACTGCGCTCCGTATTGGGTTCCGTCGGGGGCTTCAAGATTGGCCGTTAGATACCACCACTCTATCCGGAAGTCCGGATGTGGGCCGTGGTCGGCGGGGAAACGGAACGGTAGGCCTGGCTTCGGCACCGAAAACCCTTCGGCCGGCGAGCCAAGGTCACCAAAACCCTCGGAGGCCGCTTGGCTCCCGGACAAGCTGGCCATGGTCGTCACCGCAAAAGCGATCACAGTCGATCTAACGCTCATTGGCAAATACCTTCAAAAGTTCCGACGGTGCGAGTCCCGCCAGCCGGCGAAGCGGAATCAATACGGAAACGACCGCAGCGGCGAGCGCGACTAGACCGAGGCGAACCCACTCATAGGGAAAGATAGACATAGGCAGACGCCAGCCGAAGGCTTCGACGTTGACCACCGCCAGAAGCACCCACGCCAGCGCCAGGCCGAGTGGCAAAGCGGCAACAAATGTCGCCAGCCAGAGGACCAGCGTCCTTAGAATTTCAAGAAGAGCGAGATCACGTCTCGTAACCCCCAAGGCCCACACGGGCGCAAGCTGCGGGAGCCGCATTTCTGAAAGCGTGAGGAGGCTCGAGAACATAGCCAACGCTGCAACCCCAAGCGTGAATATGCTCAACGCGCCAGTAACCGAGAATGTGCGATCGAAGATCCGCCGTGACTGTTCCTTCAGTGCCGCTTGATCGACGACGTTATCCGGTGGTAGTCCGAATTCGTCCGAGAGCCTCGATCGTAGGTCCGCAACCTGATCAGGCTGGATCCGCAGACCGTAGCGCAGGCGCGAGACCTGCGGGTAGCGAGAGATCAGGGCGTCTATTCCGGTGATGACCTGGCCTTTTGGGTTTCCGTAGTCCGAATAGACACCGACAACCGCCGCCCTCCAGCCGCTCGCCAAATCCAGCTGATCGCCGATGCGGAGCCGCTCCCGCCTCCAGAACTGTTCGTTGACCAGCACCCCTTGACCAGACGCCACCCGATCCCAGACACCCGGCATGCCAACGATCAGGGGCCAGTGCTTCCTGTAGGTCGGATCGTCAACGACACCGAAGATCTGGATCGGCTGCCCCCGGATCTCGGCATCTACGCTGGAGATCGGCAACACCGATTCCACCTTCGTTGCGAGCCATGTCCTGAGCCTGTCTGCCTCGCCCTCGTTCCGGGCAGAAACGTAAAGCTCGGCGGCGAGACGTTGGTCGAGCCAGCCAACGAAGGTGAGCCGGAAGCTCGACACCATGGTTCCGACGCCAACGTTTGCCGCCAGCGCAAGAAGCAATGCCATGAGCGCAAGGGAAAGTCCGGGGAGCTGCTGCCGCGCGTCGGCCCAGAACCACGTGACCAGCGCACGCGACGACGCCCGCTGCATTAAGGTGAGGAATCCGGAGAGCACGGTGGGGAGAAGTAGCGACGCCCCGAGCAGAAGACAGCCAAGAACGCCAAAGCCCGCCTCGAGTCCTTCAGCCCACAGAAGAAGAGCTCCCGAGAGGGCTAGCAAAGCCGCTGCGGCCAGCACCTGAAACCGCCGCCCCGCTTGCCACGATCGCCCCCAGGTCTGGGGCTGGGCGGCCGCGAGCAAAGGCACCCTCGTCAAGCGCAACAGGCTCTGTGCCGACGAAACCAATGTTCCGGCCATCGCGATGGCAAAACCAGAAACCCACCACTCCGGACGCAGGGAAAGCGTGCCAGGCACGCTGGCTCCGTAGAGTCCTTCGAGGGTCGCGGCCACTCCGGGGAGCAGCAGCGACGCGACCAGATATCCGATCGCGACGCCGACAGCCCCGGCAAAAAGCGCGAAAAGGACAAGCTCGCCGAGCAGCAGAGCCGCAAGCGCACGCAACGAAACTCCAAGGCAGCGAAGCGTCCTGAAGGTCGGCCGCCGTTGTTCGAAGGCGAGACCGATCGTCGAGTACACGATGAACAGCCCCACCGCGAAGGCGAGAAAACCGAAGGCCGTCAAGTTGAGATGGAAGCTCTCGGTAAGATGCTCGACGTCGGTTTGTGCATTCGGCTCGCGAACTGAGAGCGTTGGAACAAGCTTTTCAAGCGGCTCCAGACCGGATCGTTGGTTTTCGGCGATCACAATCCGACTGAGTTCGCCCTCTCTTCCTAATAGCTTTTGGGCCAAGCCGATGTCGATGAAGGCGGCGCCGTCCAGCATGCGATCCGAAACACGCAGTGCGAGATCCGTTTGTCCTCGCATTTTTTCCGCTGTACCTGGAGAGACGAACAGCATGCCCGGAGGCGTGATGAAGGAAAGCAAGTCTCCGGCATTTCCCAGGTCGACGATGTTAGTCTGGGCGGGCATCGTCAGTGGCTCGATGCCGATCACCCTTAACCGGGTGACTCCGAACCGATAGTCTCCCTCCAAAACTGGTGACACGTTCCAGCCCGCCCGTCTGAGCCGCACGAACGCGGACTGAGGAATCGAGCTGCCGTTTGGAGAAACCAGGTTCGCCAACCCGTTCTGGTCGAGCACAACCGCGGCGCGGGTGTAGCTCGCGCGGGCTTCTGCGTTGATCGCCTGCACTCCGGACCACAGGGCCGTCGCCAGCGCCAGGCCGGACAAGAGAGCGCCGAGCTGCAGCGGTCGTCGTCGCCAGTGGGACAGAAGTGCCGTGGCTGCGGTCCACATCTTCATTCGATCGTCCCGGACCGCAAATGCACCTGCCGGTCGAGCCTATCCGCCAGCCGTTGCGAGTGTGTCACCAGGAGCAGTGTCGATCCGGTTTGCTTCGACAGCGAGAGCATCAGTTCCAGGACAGCGTCTCCGTTGGCCTCGTCCAGGTTTCCTGTGGGTTCGTCCGCCAAGACCAAGCCGGGACGCGCGGCAAGGGTTCGTCCAATCGCCACCCGCTGCTGCTGTCCGATGGAAAGCTGCTCGGGATATCTGGTGAGCAATGTCCCGATTCCGAGGCGCGCCACGAGTTCATCTTCCCACGGCGGATCGTGGCGTCCCGCGAGCTTGGCGTGGAAAGCGATGTTCGCGGCCACGTCTAGTGACGGGACAAGGTTGAACTGCTGAAATACGAGGCCGACTTCTGTCCGCCTGTAGGCAGCGCGTTCCCCGTCGTTCAGCTTGGAAATGTCTCGCCCCCCGATCGCGATCTCGCCTGAGTCCGGTCGGTCGAGGCCGGCTACGAGATGCAGGAGCGTGCTCTTTCCGCTACCGGACTCCCCCGTCAGGGCGACTCTGTCTCCCGCGCCGAGATCGAGATCGATCCCTCTCAAGACTTCAAGCCGCCCTTCGGCAGTCTCATAGGATTTCCTAAGATTGCGGAGAGCGATCACAATAGCGGCCAAGATTAGGACGATTGCACATATTTAACTCTCCACAGCCGCTTGGAAAGGCCTACGGTGAGGAGATGCGAATACGGACGTCGAACGTCAGGCTCTTCGCAAAACGGCTCGTCTCCCGAAGGATATAAAGCTGTTTTTGGGGCCGTCTTAGCACCTTTTCTGGGATGGGCTTGGAGCCATGGAGAAGCGGGGGCCGATGCCCCACTTGAAAAAAAGTCGACGTCACATGGCGTCGCGCGAGTCCGGTGATTGCGAACGTTGATACATCGTCAGCGCCCACTGCGTTCGAAGCACGTCCAGATACAAGATGTAAACGTCACCCTCGCTGCCCCTGACCTTGAAGTATCGGTAGTCGGCGCCATGCCACTGATCGAGGTTTTCGCCCACTTCGACCTGCCGGCCGTTGAGGTAGAATCGTCGGAGCTTTTCGACACCACCTTCGTCCACGAAGGTTTCGACCTGAACTTGCATGGCGCGCTCGCTGTTCTCTCGGCCGAAAGGCGGCGAACCGCGCCTCCTGCCAGTCGAAGCGGGATCGTTCTTGGATAAATAGCTGAGGGTGGACGAGAAGAAAGGTGCACGGCGCCCCTCGCCGCATGTCTGGACGCTGTAGGACTGCTTGGGACGCCCTCCACCTGTTTTGCGCCGGGTTACGTGGGATGCCGCGATCGACATCAAACGGTGTGCCAACATCGATTGCAAGAGAGGCCATTCCGCCTATCTCACGAACGGTTCCGATCTGGAAAAAAGCCTTGCGACGTCTGCTGATCGTATCGATCCCGCGACCCGGCGAGTAAGGCCGGGGACAAGATAGAGGATCGCGGCCATCGTCACGACGCCAGTGAACCCGACATGCATTGCAAGCATTGCGGCGAGGATCGCGCTCAGCACCGCCGCACAGCCATTGATCCCCCACGCCTCATCAACAGGCAATTCGGGGTCTATTCTGTCTGAAGCAGCAACCACGATCCCGTTCCGCACCCACTCCCGCCGTTGCGGGAAGACGATCGAGCCGATCAGCGGGAGGCGTTCTCCAGTCAGACATGCCCCATCGAGACCGCAGTGGGCACGCCTTGCACTGAGATTAAAGAGATCGAGAATGGCATCCAGGCGGGCTGCTATGCGGCCAGCGATAGCCTCGCACCTTCAGGTGAGCCTTCATGTCGAATGGGCTTTTTGCGCGAAGATGCGTATGCGGGACCGCTGGCGGTGCCCGCTTCCGGTCGCTGCGCGACTCCATCGATACGAGCCTTATGTGGGTGCAGTCATGCTCTCACGCTGAATAAATCGGCTGCGGATGACATTTCGCATCTTTGGCTTTTGCTCCGATCGGCCAATGGCTGCCAGCAAGAGTGCGACCGCCGCCTGCCCCATTTCCTCTACCGGCTGCTCGATTGTTGAAAGCGGCGGCGAGCAGAATGCGCAAACGGGCGAACCGTCGAAGGAGACGATAGAGAGGTCGCCCGGGATCGTCAGGCCAAGACGTTGCATCCGGCTCATGAAGGAAATTGCCATATCGTCGCTGGTCGCGATTACCGCGGTCGGTTTATCCGCAAGATCAGCAAAATCACCAGCCGCTTGCACCCCGATGTCGAAACCTTGCTGATAATCCAGATTGCCGCCCGATCGGACCACGGCAGATTCTGACAATCCTGCTTCCTTCAACGCCTCAATGACGCCACTATAACGCTCGACGTCGTGATAGTTGCCCTTAGGGCCGGCAAGGTAGAGAAAACGGCGATGGCCAAGACGGATAAGGTGGGCGGTCACTTCCCGCACAGCCTCGCGGTCGTTCGTCACCACGCTCGGCAATCCCACATCGCTCATATCGAGCAGCAAGGAGACAATCGGCAGGCTGGCATTCGCAAGAGATCGTCCGTCGACCTCGGGCAGTTTCGACGATAGGATGATGGCGCCGCGAACGGTGCCGCCAAAGGCCAGATCGAGAATGTGCCGTTCCGACTCTACGTCACGGTCCAGGTTGGCAATCATCAGATTGTAGTCGTTCTGGATTAGAGCTTTGTTGATGCTTTGCAGCACCTGCGGGATGATCTGGGACACGCCGTAGTAGAGCGACCCCGGCAGAATGATCATGATGATGTTTGACTTGCCAACCCTCAAGCTGCGGGCCATGGCATTCGGTGTATAACCCAGTTGCTTGGCAGCCGCATCGATCTTGCGGCGCGTTTTTTCATTGACTCGTCCAGGATTGGCGAGCGCGCGGCTGACTGTCGATATTGCCACGCCCGCCAGGCGAGCGACATCCGCCATCAAAGGTCCTGATTGCTCTTCCACCGGCATAGCTTTGTTTCTTTTCACTTTTTCACTCTCATCCCGATGCCTGTCGCGCCGAATCCTAAGGCACTCGCGATCATTTAGCAAACGATTGCCAAAAACCACTTGCATAAAAAAGCGACTTGTCTAGTATCTGAGCACGGCAAACGATTGCCAACTGCAGAGCATTGAAATCATTGTGAATTACTTGCTGCGGATACCAGTTCGGCAGCCGACCCCCTGTGCCTGGAGAGCGGATAGCGTCATGACCTCAACCGAACGGCTTCGCTTTGGTGTCGATCTCGTCACCTTTTTCCACACCGATTTCTGGGGCGTGGAGGATTATGACGGCATCGTCGCCTTAGCCCGTAGCGAGCCGCGCGCCTTCTGGGACAAGATTCTCGATGCCGTACAAGCCTCCGGCGTCACCGGCGTCGAACTCACCTTCTCGCCCTTCAACTGGCAGGATGCGACGAAGACCTACGGTTCGGTCGAAGCATTCGCCGCCGAACTGTCCAGGCGGGGGTTGACGCTGGCGAGCGGTTTCTTCGCAGAACTCGAGGCGGCCGGCGATTTCACCGAAGCCGGAGCCCAAGCCGCCATCATCGAAAAGGCCGAGAAATACGCCGAATTCCTCAAGGCCTGCGGCAGCGACATCATGGTCATCGGCGCGCCGCTGCGCCAGACGCTTGGCGCCCAGCCTGTACGGTTTTTCGATTTCGAGCAGGCGCGCAAGATCGCCGATTTTCTCAATCGGCTCGGCGCGGTTCTCCACGCCAAGGGTGTTCGGCTGGCGCTCCATACCGAAGCCCATTCGATCTTTGCCGCCGCGCGCGATGTCGACCTGCTGATGCTGCTGACGGACCCGGCCTATGTGCATATGTGCCCGGACACGGCGCATATCATCGTCGCCGGCTCCGATCCGCTGCAACTCGTCGATCGCCATCATGAGCGCGTCATCATTGCCCATTGGAAGGATGCGCTCGGCCCGATGCCGGCCGACACGCCGATCGACGAACATATCCATGATCGCCACCGTCCCTATTTCTGCGGCTTCGGTCTCGGCCGTGTCGATTGGCCGGGCTGGATCAGGCTCTTGCGCGACCGCAGCTACGAAGGTTGGGCCATTCTCGAGCTGGACGCCGCACCCGACCCCGTCGACGACATCGCCAACGGGCTGACCCTCGTACGGCAAGCACTTCTGCCGATCTATCGCTGATATCTATGAACCCAAGACCATAGCCCCGCCAAGAGGGCTTTCTCAAAGAGGTGGAACGATGAAAGACACGATGAAACTCTTCCTGCTGGGCGCTGCGCTCTCGATAACCGTCGCCCCCGTTTACGCCGAAGACAAGCCAAAAGCCGAAGTGATGACCTCATGGACATCCGGCGGAGAGGCGGCGGCTCTTGATGTCATCAAGCGGGAGTTCGAAAAGCGTGGCGGGGCCTGGAAGGATTCCTCCATTGCGGGCTTCGGCGCAGCCGATGCCGCCTTCCAGAACCGCCTGGTTGCGGGTGATCCGCCCACCGCCAAACAGGCGGTCATCGGCCTTGCCAATGCCGATTTCGTCAATCAGGGCCTCCTGAACCCGATCGACGACGTCGCCGAAGCCGGCAAATGGACAAATGCCCTGCCGAAGTCGATCGCCGATCTCGTTTCCTACAATGGTAAGGTCTATCTTGCACCGACCGGTGCCCACGGCGAAAGCTGGGTATTCTATTCCAAGGAGGCCTTCGCCAAGGCGGGCGTGAGCGAGGAACCGGAGACCTGGGACGAATTCTTCACTGCCCTCGACAAGCTCAAGGCTGCCGGCGTGCAGCCGGTCGCCTGGGGTGGCCAATCCTGGCAGGAATCCAAGGTCTTCAATATGATCCTGCTCACCCAGGTCGGCATAGACGGCTTCCTGAAGATCTATGTCGACAAGGACAAGGACGAGGTGTCGACCGAAGGCGTGAAAAAGACGCTCGACATTCTCGGAAAGCTGCGGGCCTATGTCGATGAAGGTGCACCTGGCCGCAACTGGAACGACGCCACCGCCATGGTCATCACCGGCAAGGCGGGCGTGCAGTTCATGGGCGACTGGGCCAAGGGCGAATTCATCGCCGCCAGCAAGGAGCTGGGCAAGGACTATGGCTGCATGCTCGCGCCGCAGTCGCCGGGCATGGTCTATGTCGCTGACGCCTTCTCCTTCCCGAAGATCGCTGACGCAGCCTCCCAGAAGGGCCAGACCCTGCTTGCCGAAATTGCCATGGACCCCACCGTGCAGGTCGAATTCTCGCTCAAGAAGGGTTCCGTGCCGATGCGCACCGACGTCGACCAGTCGAGCCTCGACGTCTGCGCCAAGAAGGGGCTGGAGCTGATGAGCGCAGGCAAGATCGTGCCGGACCAGGCGCTGATCCTTTCGCCGCAGCAGGCCGGCGCGCTCAACGACTACGTTGATGAGTTCTGGACCAACCCTTCCGAGGACAGCACCTCCGGCGCCGAGAAATTCTTCGCGATCTTCGAATAGGGCCACGTGGCAGGCCGATTGGAAAGAAGAACGCCGATCGGCCCTGCACATTCCGTTTGAGAAAGTTTGCTCATGCAAGCCAGGCGCAGACGTTCCCCTGCCGCGACCATCGCGCTCCTGCCGACATGGATCGCAGCGATCTTCATCTACATCGGCACCATGGTTTGGTCCGTGAGGCTGTCGTTCACGGATTCGACCATCTTTCCATCATCCAACTATGTGGGCTTTGCCCAATATGCCAAGCTGTTCCGGACGTCGAGATGGCTCGCATCCCTGGAAAATGTCTTAATTTTCGGCGTGCTCTATGTTGCCGGCTGTCTCGCCCTCGGCTTCGTGCTGGCGGCCTCGCTTGACCGCAAGGTGCGCTTCGAAGCGGTGTTCCGCACCATTTTCCTCTATCCCTATGCCATGTCCTTCGTGGTCACTGGCCTCGTCTGGCAATGGATGCTGAACCCGACCTTGGGCATTCAGGCAAGCGTCAGGGCGTTGGGCTGGCAGAGTTTCGTATTCGACTGGATCGTTAGTCGCGACATGGCGATCTATACCGTCGTCTTCGCCGGCGTCTGGCAAGGGGCCGGTCTCGTCATGGTGATTGCGCTCTCCGGCATGCGCGCCATCGGCGAAGAACAGTGGAAGGCCGCGCAAATCGACGGTATCCCAGTCTGGCGCATCTATCTGTCGATCGTGCTGCCGCAGCTCGGTCCCGCGCTTGCGGCATCGGGGATGCTACTCTCCATGGGCGTGATCAAGACCTATGACCTCGTCGTGGCCTTGACTGGCGGTGGGCCGGGCAATGCGACAGAGGTGCCGGCGAAATTCATCATGGACAATCTGTTCGAGCGTCAGAATCTCGGTCTGGCAAGCGCCGGCGCCACGGTGCTAGTGCTCTCCGTCATCATGGCCGTCGTCCCGTTTCGTTATGCGCTCTCCATGCGCGCCAGAAGAAGGGGGGCGCACTGATGGCCACTCTTCACGCCCGCGGGCCGAAACCCTCGCGGCTCACCATCGGCCGCATCGGACTATACGCCTTCCTGATCCTTGCGGCGCTGTTCTTCCTGCTGCCGCTCTACACGATGCTCGTCACCTCCTTGAAGACGATGGAGGAGATCCGTCAGGGGCGCATCTTCGCCGTGCCTGAAATCATCGGTTTCAACGCCTGGAAAACTGCCTGGTCGGGGGCCTGCATGGGCACGCAGTGCCTGGGCGTGCGCATCGGCTTCTGGAACTCGGTGAAAATCACCGTGCCGGCGGTCGCCATTTCCGTCTTCATCGGCGCGATCAACGGCTATGCGCTCTCCTTCTGGCGACCGAGAGGTTCCGGCCTGCTGTTCGGGCTTCTGATGGCCGGCGGCCTGATCCCCTATCAGATCTTCCTCTATCCCTTGGTGCGCCTGCTTGCCAATCTGAGCCTCTACAACTCCGTGGCGGGCGTCGTCCTCGTCCATGTCATTTTCGGCCTGCCCTTGGTCACGCTGCTGTTCCGCAACTATTTCGTGGCGATCCCCGAAGAGCTCTGCAAGGCCGCTCGCGTCGACGGTGCCGGCTTCTGGCGCATCTTCCTCGAGATCATGCTGCCCATGTCGGTCCCGATGGTCGTCGTCGCCTCCATCTTCCAGTTCACCGGCATCTGGAACGACTTCCTGATCGGACTGGTCTTTGCCGGGCGGGACAATCTGCCGATGACGGTTCAGCTCAACAACATCGTCAACACGACCATGGGCGAGCGCGCCTACAATGTGAACATGGCCGCCACCATCCTGACCGCCGTCGTTCCGCTCGCCATCTATTTCTTCTCCGGCCGCTGGTTCGTGCGCGGCGTCGCCGCCGGCGCAGTCAAGGGATAATGCCATGCAGCCTGCCGTCTCCGTAAAGGACCTCAAGATCGCCTATGGCGATCACACCGTCATCGAAAAACTATCCATCGATATCGCGCCACGCGAATTCCTCGTGCTGCTTGGGCCGTCGGGTTGCGGAAAATCGACGCTACTGAACGCCATCGCGGGGCTACAGGACATTACCGACGGCGAGATGTGGATTTCCGGCAAAAATGTCACCTGGGACGAGCCGAAGGACCGCGGCATCGGCATGGTCTTCCAGTCCTATGCACTTTATCCCCGCATGACGGTCCGCAAGAACCTGTCCTTCGGCCTGCGTGTCGCGGGCTTGCCCAAAGCCGAAATCGACGCGCGCATCGCCCGCACGGCTTCGCTTCTGCATCTCGACACGCTGCTCGACCGCCGGCCATCGGAGCTGTCCGGGGGCCAGCGCCAGCGCGTCGCGATCGGTCGCGCTCTGGTGCGGGAGGTGGACGTCTTCCTGTTCGACGAACCACTCTCCAACCTTGACGCCAAGCTGCGCAACGAATTGCGCGTGGAGATCAAGAAACTGCATCAGAGCCTCGGCAACACGATGATCTACGTGACGCACGACCAGGTCGAGGCGCTCACGCTTGCCGATCGCATCGCCGTCATGAAGGACGGCGTGATCCAGCAGTTCGCCACTCCGTCCGAAATCTACCATCGCCCGGCCAATCTCTTCGTCGCAGGCTTCATCGGCGCGCCGGCGATGAATTTCATCGAGGGGAGGATCGTCGTCGACACCGGCACGCCCACCTTCGAAAGCAACGGGCTGAAGATCAATCTTTCCGGCTATCCCTTGCTGACCTCCATCAAGGCAGGCCCCGCCACGCTCGGCATCCGGCCGGAACATCTCGCGCCCGACGGCGCGGAAAGGGGGTGGCCGACCATTCCGGGCACCGTCTCCGTTGTCGAGCCTATGGGCGCCGACACGGTGATCTGGTTCGACTGGGCCGGCGACAGCCTGTCCAGCCGGGTGATGGGCGATGTGACTTTTGTACCGAACACGCGGATCGCGCCTGGTCTCGATATTGCCAAGGCCTCTCTTTTCGACGCCGACGGCGTCCGCCTCTAGCACCGCTTTCAGATCATACGGAAATTGCTCATGTCTCAGACTGTCTACGATGCGTTGGTGATCGGCTCCGGCGCAGCAGGCTCCTTCGCCGCCAAGGAATTGACGGCACAAGGCCTGTCGGTGCTGCTGCTCGAGGCAGGCCGTGCCGTGACGCACGATGACTTCGATCCTGCTCGCAAGAAAGCACCGGCCAGCAGCATCAATATCTGGGAGCGGGCGCGCGCGACGATTAAGGGGCAACCCATCCAGGCACGCGCGGCCTTCTTTACCGAACGCTTCAGCCATTTCTTCGTCAACGACCGGAAGAACCCCTATACGACGCCGAGGGATGCGCCGTTCCTGTGGATTCGGGGCCGTCAGGCTGGCGGGCGCCTGCACAGCTTCGGCCGTGTCTTGCTGCGCTGGACCGATGATGATTTCAAGATCAAGTCGCGAACCGGCAAGGGAGTCGACTGGCCCATTTCCTACGACGAGCTCGAACCCTACTACAACGAAGTCGAATCCTGCCTTGGGCTCTATGGCAATGAGGACGGCGTGGAGACCTTGCCCGACGGCGTCTATGCGCACCCCGCGGGGCTGACGCCAGCCGAAGAGATCTTCAAGGCCGACGTGGAGGCCCGTTGGCCAGAGCGGCGCGTTGTCTCCTGGCGCTATGTCGCTCCCGACGCCGAGCGCACGCCGAAGCCCTTGCGAGAGGCGCAGGCGACCGGCCGCCTCACCATCCGCCATAACGCCATCGTACGCCGGATCACGACGGATGACGGAGGCGGCCAGGCGGCCGGTGCGGAATTCATCGACGCCGTGACGGGCAAAGTAGAGATTGCCCGTGCGGCACTGGTGGTGCTTTCGGCATCACCCATAGAAAGCGTCCGGCTGCTTCTCAATTCGGTATCCGCCAGACATCCCGAGGGACTGGGCAATCGCTCAGGCACGCTCGGGCGCTATTTTATGGACCAGCTTCCCTGTCTCGCCTTCGGCTCCTTCCAAAAGGCCAAAGGCTGGGCCCATGATGCTTCCGCACCGACCGATCCATTCTATAACCCCTCAGGGGGCATTTTCATTCCGCGTTTCGGCAAGAATGACCCCAGCCGCGGCGATTTCGATTTCCAAGGCAGCGTGGGGCGGGCACCGACACCGGACAATCAGCCGTCCCGGCTCGCTTTCTTCGGTTTCGGCCGCATGCTGCCCTATGCCGACAATCGCATCACGCTCGATATCAGGCGCAAGGACGCCTGGAACATTCCCGTTCCGCACATACGCTGCGCCATGCACGATGAGGAACATGCCCTGCTGGCGCAACAGGAAAAGACCATGATCGACCTGGTACATACCGTCGGGGGTGAACTGGAGTTCATCGGCTCCCCCGCAGGCCTCAGAGAAATGGGCCGCGGCGCCTTTCCCGATGCCGATCCGTTCAGCCGCTTCATGTTCCGCAGATGGTTCGGCAAGACCATGTGCATGGGAGCGGCGATCCACGAAACCGGCGGCGCGCGAATGGGGGACACCCCAGAGAATTCGGTCCTCAATCCCTACAATCAGCTCTGGGATGCGCCAAATGTCATCGTCGCGGACGCCAGCGCCTTTCCCGGCAGCGGCATCGCCGGGACAACACTCACGGTCATGGCATTGACGATCCGCGCCTGCCGGAATCTCATTGACCAGCACCGAACAGGTCGCGTGTAGAAACTATTTGGCGACCAAAGTGCACTTCTGCGCCTTGAAGGGATCTGAACCGCCGCCCCACCTTGATCGAACCGGCCGTCGCCCTCGCGACATGGTGTTCAACGACTCGGTTGTTTTCACATCGACCAGAGAATCGAAAGGGGAGCGGCGTGCAACTTCTCTCCAAACGGGGTCACGCCAATTCGAACCCGGCGCCGACCCCAGCCGCGGCCGACATCGATACGCCAGAATCGAGCCTGATCCGAGCCGGCATCTTCGGCCGGAACCGTGTTATGTCGCGCCAATCAGGCGGGCTTGAAGAAGATCGAGCTTTACGTGTCCGTAGATCCGGCGCTTTGCCGGCTTGAGCTTGGTAGTCTGCCCCTCGGTTTGTCCATTGGACCATGGTGAGACGATCGCTGCCCAGACTGCCTGTATATCTTTCGCCACGCCATTGCCAAAGGAGGAAACAGACCGTCGCGGGCACGATCGATCCACGACACGAGCTGGCTTTCTGCCTTGCGCCGGATCATCAGATGGAAGTCGGGCGGTCCTTGACGCGACCTGGGATATCCGCAATTTACCTCAGTCATCTCTGGAGCCTGAGGTACATTCGGTCGGGATGGTGAAATGCTTCCCTCGGCGGATATTCCCGAGAAATGCACTGGCTTTGCGGGATTGTAGCCAATTGCAAAAGCCATAGCCTTTGGCATACGCGGGATTTTCGACAGCTCGCCAATTCCGTGCATATTGAACTGCAAAACCATGTACCCCCCAGTCTCGGAACTGGTCGACATGTGTGAGTTCATGCGCCCAAGCGGAGACGTTAGCGGCCGCCTTAGCTTCGCGAAACACAACTACGTCGATCAGCGTGACCGCGTCTGCAAAGCCTCCCTCTAGCAGGAGAGCAAGGTTTAGAGAGCCGCCGTTGCCGATCTTGTACCGGACACGGTTCATCGAGTCTTCGGTCGCGTAGCCGGTCAGTTGCTGTCGAATATAGGGAGGGATCGGCATTGATCCGCTGATCGCGTTGTTACGACTCCACACAATAGCTTTTTCCAGCATTGGCCCAGTCAGAACATCGGCTTGCAGCTCATTGAGAGCGGCGGCGATGCTGTTAATGGTGTTCGCGACTGCATTCGATGAGTCTGGAATGCCTAAATCCATCAGCACAGGATCACTGCTGTCCACATGGTTATGCTTTGAGGTGAAACTTGGGCTAGCAGTCCCCTCGCGGGCAAACGTGTTCGACGACGGCACGAGCGTCCAGAACACGATCGCGATAGAGAAGATGATGGAAAGGCCGAGTTGGGAAATTGTCGCGGTTGTGGTTCGGTCAATTGGCATAACCAGGTCCCTCGGCCGATATCCTATCATACCGACTGAATAGCGAAAATAAGCAAGATCGACGCAAAAGCGCTCGAAGAGGCGCAGTTGAAGCCGCATTAGGACTTCGCGACGCACAATCCTTCGTCCAACTGATTACCGCACAATTGCTTGGCATTGATCGCGTGCGATATCCAACATTCTCGGCAGCGACGCGGCGCGGGATTTGCGGCGGCTGCTCATCGTTGGAGCCACGACCGTCGTCCGCTGGGCGAGGCGACGCGGCGCGCCGGGCTGGTACCTGGCTGGCAAGAATGCTTCTGACGAAACCGCCAAAGCTGATTGCAGTCGCTCAGGCCAGCAAATTGGCGCGTATCGCCTGGGCTCTCATGGCCCGCGGGGGCGCAGCGCAAGACCCGGCTCGTTACGTGCTGGCATCGGGTCGAGCGGACGTTTCGGTTGCGCTGGATCACAACGTTTACGCGGGCGCGAACGAATGGGCGCATCTGCGCGCGGCAATGGTTTGGAGCGCGGAGGTGTGGCGATGTATCATCGTCACGAAATGTAAAGGAGAGTTGTTTTGCTTGAGAGCCTCGATGGTGAGGCGTATTGTCCGCGCGTTGCCCGCTCTAGGGCACTGCTCATCAATCTGGGCCCTGCCCTTGTGGGGCTCTTTTTTCAGCTCGCTCCTCGCGACTCGGCAATATCATCCGGCAAGATGTGAAGCCGAAGCTCAGGGGCAGCTATCACAAGGGCTGCCCAGGCATCGGCTGCCTCCACGTGAAATTCAAGAGATTCCATCGAGGTCATAAGCGCACGATGGAACGACGGCGCATTCGACCAACTCCATTGGTGGCTCAGGAGCATGGCGGCGAGATCTCCGACTGTATCAGCGTGTCGATAGCGGCCGGTGTTGCCTTCAAATTCGACATCTATCGGGCTGATATAAACGGGGACCTCGCCAGCCACGCCCCCAATCTCCCTTGGCAATCTTATAAATTAGTAAATTGCCGATCCGTTTTGTCCAGTGCAATGAGCTGACTGAACGCTTGACTGCCCCACAGAAAAGAACAAAATAGGAACCTTATGATTGATGGCTCGCGGACTGGTGTCCGATGGAGGCCGTCGTCACGCAAGAATGGAGGTCCTTACTTATGCTGATGCGTCTTCCAAAGCGGACCACGGATGCAGAAACAGCTTTTAACGATTGGTGGACTGCGCAGTCCAAGGAATTCAAGGGAAGCCATGACAAGGGCGACCTGCAGCGAGGCTTCAAGGCGGGGTTTGCGGCCGGTCGCAGGAAGAAGGTTCGCCGCTTTACCTTCACGGCGGGGAAAATGAGGGTTACGGTGTGGGCCGCGAACCAAGGAACGGCAAAGGCGCTGGCATCTCAGGAAGCAGACAGGAGAGCAGCCGCGGTTGGGATTTCCCCGCCACGAGCCGGTTGGACACTGCGTTTGGTCGCGAGCGCCGGACCATGAGCCGTGGTAGGCAGGAAGCAGCGGATATCGCTGAAGCGCTTGGGAACCATTTCAAGGAGCAGGTCGCCGACACTGAACGAGCAGCAGCCTAAAGCGAAGATTGTCTGCTGGTAGCTTGCGCTCCTCTGTCCTCGGCGGAGCTGTGCGTCGTGGTCAGTAGTGCCGTTTTGCCGATGCTCAAGAAACCCACCCGATCTCTTGATCGGACAATCAATCGACAGATGATGGGTCGTGCAAAGTTTGAGTTGACCGTTTTCGATGGCAAGGCGACACTTGCAACCTGCAGCAAGGCAGGAGGAAAAGAATGATGGACGAGCCAGACCGCTGGCGCCACATGGCAAGCGCGCCGAAAGACGGAAGTCGGATCCTCGTCACGATCTACCCGTCCGAACAGGGGCCGGCAGCCGTTGACCTCGCGTATTGGTCGAATGGCGATCAGTTCGGTGCAGAAGGCTGGCGCGCCTCTGATTCCTCACCGGGCCGCATCATTGGATACGCCGAGCCGGAATTGAAGTGCTGGATGCCGATGCCCTCGGCCAATCTCAATCGCACTTCGATGCCCTCACCCTGGGAAGGCGACGACGCCCTGCAGCTCGACGGGTCAGGAATTTAAGAACGCGCGCCGCTTGCTTGCCTCTCTGTTCCTAAGGCACTGACGCCAAGCGCGATCAAGGCGCTGCGCGAGAAAAATCATGTGAGTCAGCCAGTTTTGCGGCATCAGGTAGCAAAGACCACCGGAGGGCATCGACCGCGGTCCAAGTTCGCGCTCGACGATGGCAGAGGTGAAAGCTGCCGCGCGCCATCGCTTTGAATCTCCACGACACGAACGCTAACTGTGCTTTCGATTGTCCACACGGATCGTGCCGATGAAGACCAAATCGAAATCTGGTCCTACATGCTGTTGAAAACATAGTCGCACCAGATCGAGTTCTCGATGCGATTGAGGCCCGCTGGCAGCATCTTGCACGACACGCTTACTCGGGCGTGGCGCGCGACGATATCGCACCGGGTATTCGGTATCTGGTCTCAGGCGAGTATCTAACTCTTTATCGGCTCACCGGCGGCGCAGTCGAAATCATCCGAGTGCTGCACGGGCGCCGAAAGATCTCCCCCAAGTCGTTGTTTAAGGGCTGGCCTCGTAGCGGCGAGCTTACCGGGGCACTTCAGCTCGAACACTGCGCCGCGCGGACCAATTCGCATCTCCGTCATGAATGACGTCGCCTGGAGTGGCACGTCGATATCGTGGCCGACGAGCACGATTGGCCGTTAAACACCGCGATGTCCGAGAAGCAGGAGCTTGATGTCGCAGGCCATGCTCCATTGTCGTAACCTCCAGCCGGTTTCGATGAGCAACCTGCATCCCGATAATCCGAGGCGATCACGCCGAAGCCTCTCTTTACCAGAAGCGGCGTGACCTTGCGCCACAGATGGCTTGTCTGCGGGAAACCATGAACCATGGAAGGCCGCTTTTGGCCTGCCTCCCTCCGTCCGGAGACGCAACGTCACGTCATCCTTGATGGTTGCGATGGCAGGCGAGAGATCATGCGAGAGTTACCCCTTGCCTCTCGCCTATCAAGAGCAGCTGCAGCTTCAGCTGGCTACCCGCCTCCGATCTTTATCGGACCGAAAACCGAACCCGCCTGGCGATGCGTTCTTGCGACATGAGTTGCACGACAGGCTCCACCACGGGAAACGACTGTCAATTCGGCAAACCGATCATCGGTCTATCGAACGCGTTGTCATCCAATCGTTCCTGAGCGAAGGGAATGATTGACCACTGCCACTTCCCCCAGCCGCAGAAATGGACGCCGCTGCAAGTTTTGGGATCGGAAGCTAACGACACGCAGCGCGTAAGGCATTAGAAAAGAAGCATAATAGCGCATGGCAAGAGGCTGAGTGCATGACGAATGCACTTGTGGTGCAACAAGGCAAACCGTGAGGGGCGCATCAATGAAAGCTATCCGTCTGATAATGCGAGCCGCGAATGATCCCTGCCGAGCTCTTGATCGCGAGGAGGTACTCGCGGCGGCGTTTCGCGATTTCGTGCAAAGGACCCTCGCGGCGGGGTGGAATGAACCGGAGGTCGCCCTGACTTTGGCTGATATCGCCGATGACTACGTCATGGCACTCGCTCGGCGGGCTGCGGTAAACTAGTATCAAGTACCGACGCGCGTCGCGGGAAGCGAGCGCGAAGACTGCCGCAACCCTTCGGCTCTCCCGACTGCCGCTTAGCAGATCTGCAGAGCGGCAGTCGGATCTGGCAGCGTAGGAAAAGGTTCACGCACTGGTCAGTACCATTTTACTTGAGAGCAGCCTACTCCCGGGCGACGGCTGCCGGGCCTGATCCACGAGCAGTCATTCTATGCAACGGCGGCCACGACCCGAAGCTGCGCGTGAAAGCAGCTTCGGGGACTACTTTCCGTCAAGCCACTCCTGCAGTTCTGCCTCAGCCCGCTCCAGAGCGCTGTAGTTCAGGAGTTTGCGCAGGAAAGCGACGGTGACGGCGCGGGCGCGGAGATTGAAGCGGCCGTCCTCATGGTCATCGCCGGCGCTCTGGTAGACGTCGAGCTTGTCGTAGAGTTGCTGCAAGCGGTTCTGCACACTGCGCAGCGAGAGGCTCCGACGTTTGGCGATGGCCCGGTCCGTGAGACCCAGCGCGATATCGACGAGGATCTCGTATTCGGAATCGGTGAAGCCGTTCGTCTGGCCGAGGCTCTTTTGCTGCAGGCCCCGCACCTCGCGGTCGATGACGCACTGGCTCTCGATGAAGATCGAGCGTAGCGCAAGCTTCAGCCGCTCGTCGGAGGCAGATTTGAGCACATAGCCATAGGCGGCGCCGTCCGGCACGATGCGGGAGACGCCGCGCACATAGGCCTCGTCCGAGTAATTCGACCAGAACAGGATGCGGGTCTCCGGCCGCTCCTTCCAGATCGTGCGCGCCGCCTCGATGCCGTTGCGGCTGGCCATCTGCAGGTCCATGACGATATGCGCCGACTTGTGGTCGCGGGCAAGCTTCTCGCCGACGGTTCCGTTCTCCGCCTCGATCACCGTGTCGCATTCTGGCAGGGCAGCGTTGACCGCCTCGTGCAGATAGGACCGGTGCAGCGGGTCGTCCTCGACGATCAGAACCTTCATCATGCCCCTCTCCTCAGTTTGGCCCGCTCGCCGGGTCGTGCGGCACGAGCGGCAGCACGACCCGCACAACAGTCCCGCGATTGTTGTGACCTGGCCCGGTCGTGAAGCGCGCCGAGATCAGCCGCGCACGGGTCTTCATGTTGTCGATGCCTCCGCCAATCCGTCCCCGCGCCTTGGCGAGCCCGGTCCCGTCATCGGAGACCTCGATCGACAGCCGTTCGTCGTCGGCCCCGAGCCGCACCATGATAGCCAGGGGGGCGGCATGACGCACCGCATTGTTGATCGCCTCCTGCGCGATCCGGAATAAGGCAATGCTGACGGTCGGCTCCAGTCGCTCCAGCGCGCCATTCGTCTCGTCGACGAGGCCCCATTCGATGCCCGATCCCGTGTCGCGGGTCGATCGGTCCAGATGATGCTCGATCGCTTGGGAAAGGCCGAAGAGCTGCAGCACGGAGGGTTTTGCCTGCTCGATGATCTGCCGCAGATCCTGCATGCAATGCTGGAGAGAACGTGACACGGGCTCCAGCGCCTCGGGCGCAACCTCGCCGTTGCGCGACAGCCGATCGATCCGGCGGGCGAGCCGTGTCAGGTCGGCGAGCGTCTGGTCGTGCAGGTCCATGCCGATCCGCTGACGCTCCTGCTCCAGTGCTTCGGTAAGCTTCAGCGCGCCTTGCCGCAACCCCTCCTCGCGGGCGCGCGCCTCCGCCTCCACGATGGCCGACCGTTGGGCCTGCTCAGCCGCCTGCAGCGCGAAGAAATAGGGCGTCAGCAGGTCGGCGATGATGCGGGCGCGTTCGATATCCTCCATTGTATAGACGCTCGCCCTTTGCGATGAACAGGAGAGCGCCGCGATGATCGTGCCCTGCACCTTCATCGGTACATGCAAACGGCTCCTCAGCGACTGTTCGACGATCGGCCGCTTGAATGCGCCCTCGAAGTGGAAACGCGGGTCCGTCATGGCGTCTTCCGCCAGGAGAAAGTCCACCTCGCCCCAGAGCAGCGAGCGGATGGGGCTGTTGACCACAGGCGCACCAGCAAGGTCGCCCCAGGCGGTCTCGATGCCAGTCTCGTAGGCCGTGTGATAGTTACCGTCCTCAAGCAGCACACAGACATCGAGATGGTCGTGCGGGATGATATGGGCGACCTCGGCCGCGACGGAACGGATGGCCGAGCGGAAGTCTAGCTGGCCCGCGAGCAGCCGGGAAATGCCGAGATAGTGGTCGAACATGGCTGCGGGTGCGAGATGCAGCATCGTCAGTTCCTCCCCGAGATGGCAGGCTCCTCAACCCGCCGCGATCGCTTCGCAGTAAGCGCCAGCGGAAGCGCCGCCGTCTTGCGTAAACCCGCAGCTTGTTAGGCAAAACCCGCAAACGACTTGCCGCCTTGCCCCTGTACAGGCCGGTCGATCTCCCGCATCCTGCCCTTACTGAGAGGAGGATGCTCAGTGCAAGAACAATTTTCACTCGAACCCGATTGGGCGAGGCAGGAGTGAAGCGATCCGCCGACCGGCGCGATCATGAGGGAGGAAGACATGACAATTCGTAAGATGCTTCTGGCATCGGCCGCTATCGCTTGCGCCGCGATGCCCGTTTCCGCCTTTGCCGACACGTCGGCCAAGAAAATCGCCCTTTCCAACAACTATGCCGGCAACTCCTGGCGCCAGGCGATGCTGACGAGCTGGGGCAAGGTGACGGGTGAAGCCGTCAAGACCGGCGTCGTTGCCAGCGCCGATCCTTTCACCACCGCCGAGAACCAGGCGACGGAACAAGCCGCGCAGATCCAGAACATGATTCTGCAGGGCTATGACGCGATCGTGCTGAACGCCGCCTCGCCGACGGCGCTAAACGGCGCGGTCAAGGAAGCCTGCGACGCCGGCATCACCGTCGTTTCCTTCGACGGCATCGTGACGGAACCCTGCGCCTGGCGCATCGCCGTCGACTTCAAGGAAATGGGCCGCAGCCAGGTGGAATACTTATCGAAAAAACTCCCGGACGGTGGCAACCTGCTCGAGATCCGCGGCCTTGCTGGTGTCTTCGTCGACGACGAGATCTCGGCGGGCATTCACGAGGGCGCCAAGCAGTTCCCGCAGTTCAAGGTTGTCGGTTCCGTTCACGGAGACTGGGCGCAGGACGTGGCGCAGAAGGCGGTTGCAGGCATCCTGCCGAGCCTGCCCGATATCGTCGGCGTGGTGACGCAGGGCGGCGACGGTTATGGTGCCGCACAGGCGATTGCCGCGACCGACCGGAAGATGCCGATTATTGTCATGGGCAACCGCGAAGATGAACTGAAGTGGTGGAAGGAGCAGAAGGACGCGAAGGGCTATGAGACCATGTCCGTGTCCATTGCACCCGGTGTCTCCACGCTCGCCTTCTGGGTCGCCCAGCAGATCCTTGACGGCAAGCAGGTCAAGAAGGACCTCGTCGTGCCCTTCCTGCGCATCGACCAGGACAATCTCGAAACGAACCTCGCCAATACCCAGGCCGGCGGCGTCGCCAACGTGGAATACACGCAGGCGGACGCAATCAAAGTCATCGAGTCGGCAAAGTAAATCTCCCGGCGACTGCCGCGTGCCGCAAATGGCTGCGCGGCATTTTTGCAAGCAGATGTGGCGGGCAGCATGAATGACGTTTTGAAGGCGGTGATCGCGGTCGATGGCGCCAAGGTGAGCTTCGGCGCGGTCAGGGCACTCGACGGCGTTACGCTTCGCGTCATGCCGGGCGAATGCGTCGGGCTCGTCGGACACAATGGAGCTGGCAAGTCCACGATCGTCAGCGTGATCAACGGCGGCCTCACACCGCACGAAGGAAGCATCGCCAGCGACGGTGAGCCGCTGGAGCGCTACGGCATCAACGTGGCGCGAGCCCGCGGCGTGCGCTGCGTCTTCCAGGAACTTTCGCTCTGCGCCAACCTCTCCATCGTCGAGAATACGCGCATCATGCATCGCCATCTCGGTGGCTTCGGCTGGCGGAGGCGCGCGGCAAAAATCATCGAGAAGAGCCTCGATACCGTGTTTCCCAACCACGGCATCGACAGCAGTCGGGCCGTGGGAGATCTTTCGATCGCCGAGCGGCAGATGGTCGAGATCGCCATGGCCTTTTCCGATGCCGGCATTGCGCCGCGGCTGGTGATCCTCGACGAACCGACCTCGTCGCTCGACGCAAGCCTTGCTCGCCAGATGCTCGACCATGTCCGCCGCTTCATCGCCGCGGGCGGGTCCGTCATCTTCATATCGCATATCCTGCACGAGATCCTCGAAACCTCCGACCGCATCGTCGTCATGAAGGACGGCCGCGTCGCAGCCGAACGTCCGGCGCGCGGCTTCGATCATCACGGCCTCGTGGAAGCCATGGGCACCGTTGCGAAAGAGGAGACCGGGCAGGCTTCGGCGCGCGAACAGTCCACCGCTCCGCTTATCCTGTCCCATCAGGCCGCAGGCCTTTCGTTCACAGCGCGCAAGGGTGAGATCATCGGACTGACGGGTCTTGCGGGCCACGGGCAGACCGAGCTCCTGCTCGCCCTGCATGCCGCCCAGTCCGGCAACTGGCTGCCTCAGCGCGATCCGCAGGTCACCTTCGTCGCCGGCGATCGCCGCCTCAACGGCGTCTTGGAACTGTGGAGCATCCTGCGCAACTTCTCCATCGCCTCGCTCGGCGACCTGTCCCGGCGCGGCGTCATTCTCGTGAGAGAAGAGGAGACAAAAGCCGCCGACTGGAAGCGGCGGATCGAGATCCGCACGCCCGATATGGACAACCGCATCCTGTCACTTTCCGGCGGCAACCAGCAGAAGGTGCTCTTCGCACGCGCTCTTTCGACGCGCGCACCGATCGTCCTGATGGACGATCCGATGCGCGGCGTCGACGTCGGGACCAAGCAGGAGGTCTACGCGATCATCCGCGAGGAAGCGGCGCGCGGCCGCACCTTCATCTGGTACTCGACGGAAATGGACGAGGTCCGCCTCTGCGACCGCGTCTACGTGTTCCGAGAAGGCAGGATCACGGCCGAACTCGTCGGCGACGCCGTCAATGAGAAGAACATCATCGCCGCCTCCTTCGAGGGGGTCGCCGCATGACGTTCCGGCTCTCGTCCGACGCCATGCGTCTTGCCATTCCCGCCCTGTCGCTGACGCTGCTGCTCGCCGCCGTCTTCTGGCTGCAGCCGCGCGCCATGAGCTATGTCGGGCTTAACCTGCTGTTTAACCTGGCTGTGCCCATCGCGCTTGCGACGATCGCCCAGATGCTCGTGATGGCGGTGAACGATCTCGATCTTTCGATGGGAACCTTCGTCAGCTTCGTCGCCTGCGTAACCGCGACCTTTCTGCGGGATGCCCCCGTGACCGGCATTGTAATCCTTGCCGGCGCGATCGCGACCTATGCGGCGCTCGGCGTTGTCATCCATCTGCGCAACCTGCCGTCCATTGTCGTGACCCTCGGCATGAGTTTCGTATGGGGCGGCCTTGCCGTACTGCTGCTGCCGGCACCCGGCGGGCAGGCGCCGGACTGGGTGCGCTGGCTGATGACCGTCAAGCCGCCGCTAGCGCCGATGGCGATCGTCGCCAGCATCGTCATCGCCGCCGTCGCCCACCTCGTTGTCATGCGGTCCTCGCTCGGCGTGCTGATCCGGGGCATCGGCGGCAACCAGCGCTCGGTCGAGCGCGCCGGCTGGTCGATTGTCGGGGCGCGCGCCGCCGCCTATAGCCTTGCCGGCTTCTTCGCGGTGCTGGCTGGCATCGCCCTCGTCGGCCTGACCACCTCAGCCGACGCCAATATCGCGCTGCGCTACACGCTGCTGTCGATTGCCGGCGTGATCCTCGGCGGCGGCGAGTTCATCGGCGGCCGCGTCTCACCCATCGGTGCCGTCATCGGCGCGCTGACGCTGACGCTCGCCGGCTCTTTCTTGTCCTTCCTACGCATCTCGCCGGACTGGCAGATCGGGGCTCAGGGCGCCATCTTAATCATCGTGCTCGCGCTCCGCCTGATGCTGAACCGTCTCGAGAAGCGGGAGAAACGCCGATGACCCCCATGCTGCGTCTTTTCGGCAAACCCTGGATCTGGTCATGGCTTGCCGCCTTTGTCGTCTGGTTCCTGACGATCATCGTGACGCTCGGCGCCAGCACGCTCGGCCTGTCGCAGGCCGCTCTCACCTTCGCGGCCTTCTCGGTCGTCGTCGGCATCGGCCAGATGTTCGTCATCACGCTCGGTCCCGGCAACATCGATCTCTCGGTTCCCGCCACCATGACGCTTGCCGGCACGGTGGCGCTGAAGCTGATGAATGTCGAAAACGGCATGATCCTGCCCGGGCTTCTTGTCGTCATCGTCATCGGCCTCGTCGTCGGCCTCTGCAACTATGCGCTCATCAAGGCGCTACGCATTCCGCCGATCATCGCGACGCTTTCGATGAGCTTCATCGTACAGTCCGCCGCGATCTGGACGAACCGGGGATTGCGCATCAAGCCTCCGAGCATGCTTGCGGAGTTCACGACGTCGAACACGCTTAGCGTGCCGAACGTGGCGATCGTCGCGCTCCTCATCTCGATCCTTGCCTGGTTCCTGCTCGAAAAGACGATCTACGGGCGCTGGATCTCGGCGATCGGCCAGAGCATGCCGGCCGCGCGTATGGCGGGCATACCGGTCGACGGCACGCGCTTCGTCACCTACCTCTTCTGCGCCGTGCTCGCGTCGGTCGCAGGCTATCTGCTTGCCTGCTTTTCCGGCGGTGCGGCGCTCAACATGGGCTCGGAATATCTCCTGATGTCGATCGCCGTCGTCGTGATCGGCGGCACGGCGGTCGCCGGCGGCGATTCCAACGTGCCGGGCATATGGGGCGCGTCGCTCTTCATGTTCCTGGTCGTCTCCATGCTCAACACCTACGGGCTCGGCGCGGGCATCCGCCTCATCATGACCGGCCTCATCATCATCAGCGTCATCATGCTCGCCGGCGGTCGCCGAGCCGGCATGCGATAAACGGAAAGACCGCCATGGCCGAGGCCAGCATCTACGAAATTCACGACCCGCGTTTCCGGCAGATGATCGTGACGAGCGCCGGTCTCGACGAACTCTATTCCGGCTGCCGCTGGGCGGAGGGTCCCGTCTGGTTCAACGACGCGAACCAACTTCTGTGGAGCGACATCCCCAACCAGCGGATGCTGCGATGGACGCCCGAGAGCGGCATCTCGGTCTATCGGCAACCGTCCAACTTCACCAATGGCCATACGCGCGACAGGCAGGGACGGCTCGTCTCCTGTGAGCATGGTACACGCCGCATCACGCGCACTGAAGTCGACGGCTCGATCACCGTGCTCGCCGACCGTTTCGAGGACGCGCGGCTCAATTCGCCGAACGACGTGGTGGTGAAGTCCGATGGCACGATCTGGTTTACCGATCCCACCTACGGCATCATGTCGGACTACGAAGGCTATCGCGCGGAGCCGGAGCAACCGACCCGCAACGTCTACCGGCTCGATCCGGCGACCGACGAGCTTACGGCGGTCGCCACGGATTTCAACCAGCCGAACGGCCTCGCCTTCTCGCCCGACGAGACCATTCTCTACGTGGCGGATTCGGCAGCAAGCCACGACGAAAGCCTGCCACGCCACATCCGCGCTTTCGACGTGGTCGACGGTCGCAGGCTCACGAACGGCCGCGTCTTCTGCCTGATCGACAATGGCATTCCAGACGGCATCCGCACGGACGTGAACGGCAACCTCTGGTCGAGCGCTGGGGATGGCGTGCATTGCTTCGACCCGACGGGTAAACTGATCGGCAAGATCCGCGTACCGCAAACCGTCGCAAACCTCACCTTCGGCGGCCCCAAACGCAACCGGCTGTTTATTGCAGCAACCCGCTCGCTCTATTCACTTTACGTCGCCGTGACCGGCTCTCAGATGCCGTAAGGTGCCCACCTTAATGGGACAGGAACCCAAGACCTGTGCGTTGAATTGAAGAACGTGCCACGCCTCACGAATTTGTATTCTACGCGCCATAGTGTCTCGATCGAGATCAAGATTTGCCACTGCGGGTCTTGGAGACAAACAAGCCAACAATTTTCATCCCCTGATCCTACCTGCCTCCAGGGGACGTTCGGCAGCGCGCTGAACTGACCTGAGCGCCTACTTGGCCGAGCTTGCGGTTCCACCGAACTTCAAAAGCCCACAACCTATTGAAGCTAGTAGACTGAACAGGGTTCTAGGGCGACTTCGCAAGTCGTTGGTGCGGTGGATACTTTGATCCGGAATGGTTCGACCTTTCGATGGTGGACAAAGATCTCCGCAATGCTCTAAGCGCGAAAGTCAAACGGCGTCTGTATCAACCGAAACCGAAAGCCATCCCGAAGAAATGATTTGGGCGAGGATTCCAGGTGGAACGCCCTCGAAGGGAATCGAACCGCGGAATCGCTGCGACAGACTGATACTTATGCGTTCGAACGTCCCGTGCAGTTGCCCCCATCAATCTTCTTGGGAGACCAGTACCGCAACTGAAGCCAAACCTGAGGAACGTTTGGCGAATTCGCCAACACCGGAACTTCCTAATTTCCGGCCTCTCTGCTTCTAAGCGGCCCGCGATAACACATCGCGTCGACGAACGCGGCAAAAGCCGGGGAGTGCTGTTTGCGGCTGGGATAATAGAGATGATAGCCCTCATAGGAGGGGCACCAGTCACTGAGGACCTCGATGAGGCGGCCGTCCGCAAGATATGGGGCGGCAAATTCCTGCGGGATCCAGCCGAGGCCGAGCCCGTCGACCGCGCCGATGAGCGCGGCGCCGGACGTGTTGAACGTCGCCTGCCCCTCCACGCGTAGGCTGATGTCGCGCCCTTCGGGCGAGCGGAACTCCCATTTCAGCGTGCCGCCAGAGGCCGACAACCGGATATTGATGCAATTGTGCTCGCGCAGATCCTGTGGCGTGACCGGCGGCGCATGACGCGCGAAATAACCAGGCGAGCCGACGACGCTGAAGCGCCAGTCCGGCCCGATCCGTGTCGCCACCATGTCCTTCTCCAGCGCTTCGCCGATCCGCACGCCGGCATCGAAACGCTCCGCGACGATATCGACCAGTGCGTAGTTCATGTCGAGCTCCACGCGGACGTCGGGATATTTCTGCAGGAAGGCGCCGAGCCTCGGCCGGAAGATCGTCTCGATCATCGCGTCGGTGCAGGTGATCCGGATCGTGCCGGCCGGCCGGTCGCGCAGCGAGCCGATCTCGTCGATCTCGGTGGCGATCTGCTCGAAGAGCGGGCCGACCTGCCGCTGCAGACGCTCCCCGGCCTCGGTCGGCGCCACATTGCGGGTCGTCCGCGACAGGAGCCGCAACCCAAGCCGCTCCTCCAGCCCTTTGATTGTGTGGCTGAGCGCCGAGGGCGTAACGCCGAGTTCGGCCGCCGCCCGGGTAAAGCTGCGCTCCCGGGCAACGGCAAGGAAGGCGGTGAGTTCGTTGATCTGGTCGCGTGGCATTGCTGAGCTTATTTCACAGGTGCATCGAGTTTACGGCTGCTAATCGCGATAGGCAATGCGTGTTAGCTTCAGCTTCACCGGGATTTATAGAGCTTTGAGGAGATGAGCCATGTCACGTATCGTCATTATTGGAGGCAGCGGCCATGTCGGCAGTTATCTGGTGCCGGCGCTGGTCGAGCGCGGGCACCAGGTGGTCAACGTCAGCCGCGGCGTCGCCAAGCCCTATCGCCCGTGTGAGGCCTGGAGCCGCATCGAACATGTCGCGCTCGACCGCGCAGCCGAGGAAAAATTCGGCCAGTTCGGCGCCAAGATCGCAGCCCTTGAGCCTGATATCGTCATCGACATGATCGCCTTCGATCTCGCCAGCACCCAGCAGGTGGTCGAGGCGCTGCGCGGCAGGATCGAGCACTACCTCTTCTGCAGCACGATCTGGGTCTACGGCCGCCTATTCACGATGCCCTCCACCGAGGCCGATCCGACCAATCCGATCGATGCATATGGCAGGGGCAAGGCGGAGAGCGAAGCTTGGCTGATGCGCCAGGCCCGGGTTGCCGGCTTTCCTGCCACCTGCTTCCGGCCCGGTCATATCGTCGGCGAAGGCTGGAACCCTATCAACCCAATCGGCAATGCCAATCCGGAGATCTTTTCGCAGATCGCTCGTGGCGACGAACTGGTGCTGCCGAACCTCGGACTGGAGACGGTCCATCACGTCCACGCCGACGACGTCGCCCGCTGGATCATCGCGGCGATCGACAATCGCGCAGCCTCCATCGGCGAAGTCTTCAACATCGTCTCCGAACAGGCCGTGACGCTGCGTGGCTATGCCGAAACGGTCTTCAGCTGGTTCGGCAAGGAGCCGCGCCTTGCCTACAAGCCCTTCGAAGAATGGATCCTCGGCCTCGGAGATTATGCCGAAAACAGCCGCGGCCACATCATCCGAAGCTCCTGTCACTCGATCGAGAAAAGTCGCCAGCGTCTCGACTATCAACCCCGCTACACGAGCTTCGAGGCCGTCAAAGAATCCCTTAGGGCAATGATAGCGTCCGGAATAGTGATTGCTCCAGACGCTCGGCTATGAGCATCGCTCGACACCCTGCGAGTGATCCCGATCCGGTCAGGCCGCACCTGCCTCTCAACCGCTCGCGACGACCTCGCTTATCGCCAGTGCGATCTCGTCTTCGCTGCGGCCGCCATTGATCGCAACGCGTCCGCCGAAGACGAAGTGGGGAACCGAGCGGATACCGGCAGCAGCGGATTGCGCCGCTGCCTGCTCGACGCGCGCATGCCAGGCGGGATCCACCGCAATCGTGCGGCCCTCCAGATGATCAAAGCCATGGTCCGCCGCGATATCGGCGAGTAGATCGGCATCGGAGATATTCTTAGCGCCGAGGAAATGTGCCGCGCAGATCGCCACCGCCAGCGGGTGTTGTGTGCCGCGATCGCGCGCAGCGAGGATCAGCGCATGGGCCGCGTGTGTCGGATAGGTCCAGAGCTGCCGGCTGAGATTGAGCTCCAGCCCGGAGGCGCGGGCCTCGGCCTCGGGCCGCGCGAACGCGGCCTTCGGATCGGAGACGCCGTAGCGGGCGAGAAGCAGGTCCGGAATGTAAAGCCCGTCCGCCGTGCGTCCGGCATCATCAGAACGGGGTGATGCCTGATATCGGCGGCAAGACCCGTGAAGCGCTCGGATAGCACCTTGTCGAGCCGGTGTTGTCCGATGATGCACCAGGGGCAGGTAATCTCGATGTAAAGGTCGATCTGCAACATAACCCCCACCCGCTCAGGCCGAAGGCAGCGGCGGGAGGATGACCTCGAGACGGTCGCGCTTGCTGACGAGGTCCCAAATCTCGTCAGCGATGCCGTCGGGGTTGATCACCGGATATTCTGGACCGAGGGTCATGCCGTTCGCCGTCGCGGCACGAAGGCCGGTCGAGCGGTCGATGAACGCACCGATATTGACCGTGCCGGCATAGATGCCCCTCTCCGCAACCTCGGCATTCAGCGTGAAGGCATAGTTGCGGGCCGCCGCCATCAGCGGGCCGACACCGCTCATTCCCGGCATCGTCACGACAGCCGTCAGTCCGCCGACGATGACGATCGCGCCGTTACCGCGCGCCAACATGCCTGATAGCACCGCATGCGACACCTCGACCGGCGCGAAGGTGAAGATATTGGCCACTGCCCGCAGCTTTCCCGCGTCGAGCTCTACCGCCGGCACGAAGCCGGCGTCCGACGGCACCGGGGCGTAGATCGCGACGTCGATCGAGCCGAAGCGTTCTTCGATGGAGCGCACGAGCGGCGCGATCCCGTCGAGATTGGTGAGATCGGCCGGGAACGCCGCGGCTTCGATACCGGCCTTGGCGAGTTCGGCCACGCGCTCCTCGAGCGGCCCGGCACGCCGCGCAACGAGCGCGACGCGATAGCCTTCGCGGCCGAACCGCAGGGCCAGCGAGCTGCCGAGCCCGGTACCGGCGCCGAATAGGGCAATGGTTTTTCTGTCAGTCATAACATACTCCTGAGATGGTATATTTTACTGACTAGAATTGATATACTGACCACCAACGTCGCAAGAACGCATATTTTCGAGGCCTGGTCACATGCATATGCCTACCCCGCCCAATGAACCGGGCACCGACCCGAGCTGCCGGAAGGTCAACGAGATCCTCGGCCGCATGGGCGACAAGTGGACCGTCATGGCAATCACGATGCTGGCCGAGCGGCCGCGACGCTTCAACGAACTGAAACGGCTGATCGGCGGCATTTCCCAGCAGATGCTTACCCGCACCTTGAAAGCCTTGGAGCGCGACGGGATGGTGAGGCGCAAGGTCTACCCGACCATACCGCCGCAGGTCGAGTACAGCCTGACCGATCTCGGCCGCTCCCTCTCTGACCCTCTGTTACAGCTCTCCATGTGGGTGCTGAACCATCTGCAGGAAATCGAAGCAAATCGTGCCTTGCATGATGGCGAAGCAAGTTAGCGAGAATGGATAACCGGCCCTGCCTGTTGCATTGCCGATCAATGAGTGTTCCGCCTTCCCTTGTTCAGGTGCTCAGCCGTGTGACCTACAGTGAGCCAAGCTGAACCTGTCGCCTTGAAGGGATGCGAACCAACGACCCATTCTGAAATTTATCTAACGTACTGAGTCGTAGGCGCTTCGCAGGGTTAAGATTCTATTATGAAACAGCTATGCGTTTTCTCGCCGCTTGCCGGGACTCCTGGCTAAAGGACGACGCGTCTTTCCATCGCGGCCGACCGCTTGATGGCCTCAATGACTTTCAATGTCTCCAAGCCTTCCCGAGCGCTGACTAAAGGAGCTTCCTCGCCCCGAATGACTTTGCAGAACTGACGGATCTGCATGACAAGCGGATCCTCGTTTTCGAATGCTGCCCTGTCGCGTTCAAATGCCTCGGTCCAGCTTCGCTTTTCGGCATTGCGCCATATTTCCAGCGACGGCACGGCCAGAGATCCGTGTGTTCCGCCGATCATGTAGCAAGTCTGTTCGGTTTTTGGGTAAGCGGGATTTTCTCCCGTCGTCATCTCCCAGCTCCACGGCGCGACAACGGAATCGGACACGGAAGCAGTACCGAGAACACCACTTTTGAATTCGATGAGGATGACCGCGGTTTCCTCGACGGCGTTGCTCCGCACTGCGTTGGATTCATGCGCCTGTACGGCGTTTATATCGCCGCAAAGGAAACGGAGGTTGTCGATGTCGTGAATTAGGTTGAGGAAGACCGGCCCCGCTCCACGCTCTCGCCGCCAGTGGATATCAAAGTACTCGTCCGGCTTGAACAGCCAGAACATCGCATTCACGATCAGGATCCGACCGAGCGTCCCGCTGTCGATGATCTCCTTCGCTTTCTGCATCATCGGATTATGCCGGCGGTGATGTCCCGTCAGCAGCGCCACGCCTTTGGCCTCCGCCATTTGCACAAGCTTCTCGCCGGCGGCGATATCGTGGGCGAACGGCTTTTCGATCAGCGCCGGTACGCCGGCTTCGACGGCTTCCAACCCATTTTGGACATGCAACTGATTTGGCGTCGCGATGATGACTGCGTCGGGGCGCTCGGAAATCATCATGTCTGCAAAGCTGGGGAACCATCTGACACCAGCCTCACTAGCGATTGCTTGCCCGACTGGTGTGGGATCCACAACTGCCGTCAGCTCTGCGGCCGGCTCTTCCATCACATGATTGATATGACGCTTGCCGATTAGCCCCGCCCCAAGGACTGCCAGCTTGACCCGGGTCGCCATCGCTATCAGTCCTTCTTCTCGGTCTTGAGCATGGTCGCAACTCTGCGGATGCCGAGTTGATAGCCTTCGGTACCGAGACCAGCGATGACGCCGTCGGCCCGGTGGGACACGAAGGAGTGGTGGCGAAAACTCTCGCGCTTGTGGACGTTGGAGATATGGATCTCGATGACGGGGCCTTCAAAGGTATTCAGTGCGTCGAGGATAGCGAGCGAAGTGTGAGTGAACGCGGCCGGGTTGATGACAATGCCAGCACCGTCCTCGCGCGCCTGATGGATCCAGTCGATGATCTCGTATTCGCGGTTGCTTTGATGGAAACGGATCTCGTGCCCCAGTTCCGACGCCAACTTTCGGCAGTCCGCCTCGACGTCAACCAATGTCTCGTGCCCGTAGATATGCGGCTGGCGCTTGCCGAGGAGGTTTAGGTTTGGTCCGTTGAGAACGTAGATGAGGCTCATTGCATTTGTCCTTGTTAGGCGTTGCCGGGATCAGGCGAACGCTATGTCCTGAAACGCGAAGTTCGGGTCGGATTCGTAGAGATCTGCGCGAAGCCCAAGCCGACCGGTTTCCAGTGCGGAAGCTGCGACGTCACGCGCAGCTTCAAGCACCGATTTCAGCAGCTCTCGTTTGACCTCCGGAGGACGACCTGGGGCCAAGCGTACGATTATTTGCACAAAGTGGTTGTCGGGATGCTCGTCGCCGACGCATGAGACGGTGGCTTCTCTGGCGAACGTGCGGACCACGGTTGGCTTGACCAGCCCACCGTCGCGGACTCGGCGATGAACCGCGCGGGTCAACTCGTCGATGGCGATACGTTGCGCTGCGCCTCGGCTGTAGTCGATGATAATATGCGGCATGGAGTAGTCCCCCCGATCAGGCCGTCACTCGGCACAGCTCGTCGAAATGGCGCGACATTCGCTCCGTGTCGGGCGACAGGCCTGTAAAGAGCTCGAAGGCCGCGGCCGCTTGAAACACGGTCATTCCTCCTCCTGGGAGCGTCCGGCACCCCTTCTGCTTTGCCAGTGCAAGGAGCTCGGTCACCAAAGGCATGTAGACGATATCCGCCACCCAGTGACGATGCTGTATCCAATCGGGATCTATCGGAAGCCCCGGATGGCTTCGCATGCCAGTCGGCGTGGCGTGGATCAGGCCATCTGCGGCGGCGAGCGCAGCACCGACGTCTCTGACCGTCCTTGCGACCTCTCCTGAAAATCTCTCGTTGAGCTGATCGGCGAGCGTAGAGGCCCGGCGCTCGTCCTGATCAAAAATCGAGAGTTTTTCTATGCCAACTTTCACGGCAGCGTGCGCGACGGCCACCCCAGCACCACCAGCGCCAAGCAGAACAGCATGAGCCTTCGCGACGTTGGGCAAGCCGCACTCGAAATTCTTGTAGAAGCCATACCAGTCGGTGTTGTGTCCGATCCGCTCCCCGTTCTGAAGCACGACCGTGTTTACGGCTCCAAGCATCTCGGCATCTTCGGACAGGCGCGTCAGGTGAGCCAGCACGGTCTGTTTGCATGGGTGGGTGATGTTGGTTCCCGCAAAGCCGCGGCTTTCCAGTTCGTTCAGAAGATCTGGCAGCGCGGAAGGAGGCAATCCGCGCACTATCAAGTCCACGAGCTCGTACTCGTAATCAAGTCCCAGGTGGCGCCCTTCCGTTTCATGGAGCGCCGGCGACTTTGACATTTGGATGTCGGCACCGATTAGGCCGACCAGGAATTTGTTGTTGTCCATGTCTCTGCCCGATCAGTGATGCGCAAGGATTTCGCCGAGAAATGCCCTCGTCCGGTCGTGCTTGGGGTTCTTGAAGAAGGTTTCGGGCTCGGCGTCCTCGATAATCTCTCCGGAAGCCATGAAGATGACCCTGTCAGCGACTTGCCGGGCGAAGCCCATTTCATGAGTCACGCAGATCATAGTCATGCCGTCTCTTGCGAGGCCGATCATGGTGTCGAGAACCTCTTTGACCATTTCGGGATCCAGGGCGGACGTGGGCTCGTCGAAAAGCATCGCTTTCGGCTCCATGCATAGGGCGCGGGCGATGGCGACGCGCTGCTGCTGTCCGCCGCTGAGTTGTGCTGGATACTTTTCCGCCTGATCGAGGATGCGAACGCGCTCGAGATATTTTCGAGCCAACTTCTCTGCGTCGGCACGGCTTGCGCCCCGCACTCTCATGGGTGCAAGCGCGCAGTTTTGCAGGACGGTCATGTGCGGGAATAGATTGAAGTTCTGGAAAACCATTCCGACTTCACGTCGAATGGCGTCGACCGCCTTGGTGGTGCCGTCCAGCACTTGACCTTCCACCACGATATTGCCGCCCTGAATCGGCTCAAGGGCGTTGATACAACGGATCAAGGTGGACTTGCCGGAACCGGACGGTCCGCAAAGGACAATCTTCTCTCCCTTGCGAACCGACAGATCGATGGTCTTCAGGGCGTGGAAGGAGCCGTACCATTTCTCCACTTTATCCAGGGATATCAAGGTCGATTGATCGTTGGGAGAATTGAGCACAGCGCCCTCCATTTATGCTTTACTTGACCGTAAACGGGATGTTGGGGATGGATTCAGGGAACTTGGGAAGATCGATTGCCATCCACTTCTTGGTAATGGCCGCGAGTTCGCCGTTGCCCTTAATCTTGTCGAGGAAGGCGTTGACGGTCTCGTTCCAGTCATGCTCGCCGAGTCGCGTTCCCACGCCGTTGTAAGTCGTCAGGAAGTCGATCTTTCGTTCATACGTTCCGGCACTGGCTGCATCGAGCCTCTGCCCGTAGAACTGATTGCCACCCACTGCCTTTACCTGTCCGGAGATCAGGGCCTGGATAGTGGCCGCGTCATCGTCGAAGCGGCGAAGGGTGGCCGTTGATCCGACCGCGTCGGTTACGGCCTTGTCCTGCGAGCTGGACTTCGGCACGCCTATTTCCCAACCAGCCACGTCGGCCGGCGATTTCACGGTGTCGGCTTTGGCGGCATAAAGCGAAATCGTGTTGGCCGCATAAGGCTTGCTGTACTGGATCGACTTGGCGCGCTCTTGCGTCATCGCCATCGTGGCGAAGAGAATATCGACCTTGCCGGTCGTCAGCGCGGGAATACGGTTCGCTACCGCGAGCGGTTGGAACTGGACTTTCACGCCGAGCTCCTTGGCGAACAGCGTCGCCACGTCGGCATCGAAGCCGTCCTGTTTGCCGCTCGAGTTCACAAAGCCCCAAGGCGCGTTGTCACCTTGGATGCCCACGACGAGCGTTCCCTTCGACTTGATCTCCTCAACAGATGCCGCAGTGGCTGCCGCAGCGCCAACGGCGGCGAAGGTAGCGGTCGCAAGCGCTAGACCGAGAAATTTCCTGCGATTGGTATTCATTGCACTTTCCTCCTCTTGTGCTGTTTACTTCTGCCGAAGCAGGTTTAGCGGGCGGCTTTTGCCATCCGTTTCTCAAGGCCGCTTCCGACATGGGAAAGAGGCCAGCAAATCACGAAGTAGATTATTCCGACGATCCCGAAGACGAGCAGCGGGCGGTAGGTCTGGTTCGATATGATCTGACCAGCCCGGGTCAGTTCGATGAAGCCCACGATCGCCGCAAGCGACGTCCCCTTAATGAGCTGCACAAGAAAGCCGATGGTCGCAGGCATCGAGATCTTCAAAGCCTGTGGCAGAACCACGTCCTTCATTCGGGAGACATAATGCAGGCCAAGAGCGTTCGCGGCTTCGGTCTGCCCTTTGGGAACGGCTTCAATCGAGCCGCGCCATATCTCGCCGAGGAAGGCGCTCGCGTGGAGAGTGAACGCGATCGCGACAGCGACCCAGGCATTGACGTCGATGCCAAGCAAGGCAACGCCGTAGTAGACGACAAAGAGCTGCATCAGGAGCGGTGTGCCTTGGAAGAGCGCGATGTAGCCAGATGATGCAAGCCGGGCGAACCGATGCTTCGACGTGCGCATAAGCGCGATCAAAATGCCGAATACGCCTCCGCCAGTGAAACCGATAATCGCCAGCAATACGGTCCATTTCAGACCCTGCAGGAGGAAGAACAGCTCGTTTTCGCCGATGGAATCCATGAGCGCCTCCTATCGAGTCGGATAATTGAAGTAGGAACGGGAGATCAGAGCGAAGATTCCCATCATTAGGCTTGAGATGACCAGGTAGATTGCGGTCACGGTGAAGTAGACTTCGAAGCTTCGGAACGTATCGGACTCGATGCGTTGCGCCGCGGATGTCAGCTCATATGCGGCGATCGAGGTGCACACCGACGTGGTCAAGGTCAGCATCACGAATTGGCTTGTCAAAGATGGATAGATCGCCCGCAGTGCCGGCTTGAGAACGATGAGCCGGAAGACGTCGGCCTTGTGCAGCCCGAGCGCAAAGCCAGCTTCGATCTGTCCCTTGTTGATGCTCTCAACGCCCCCGCGGATGATCTCGATAGCGTAGGCGCCTCCGTTGATCCCCAGCGCGATGATTGCGGTGACCGTCGGGTTCAGGCGGATGCCCATAAGCGGAAGGGCGAAGTAGATAAAGAAGATCTGCACGAGGAACGGCGTGTTGCGGACGACTTCGACGAACGCGACGACCGGAGCGCGAACCCACGCGGTCTTCGAGGTTCTTGCTGCAACGCCCAGGATTCCGATCACGAGAGCGAGCAGCATCCCGGCGAGGGCGAGACCCAACGTTCCAAGCGAACCCCAAACCAATTCCGGGGCGCGGTCGAAGACCGCGCCAAAATCAAACCTGTAACCCATGTGTTGGCTTCCTCCACTCGGCGCGGCTCTCGCCCCGCCGGCGCCGCGATTACCGATCCAGCTTAAGTATTCGTAAGGCCCCTTCGAACAGGCGTTTCAAATGCTCCTCCGCGTCTGCCGAGCCTGGAAGAGGTACTTCGACCGAGACCGATGCGGCCCCGTCGGCTATTGCAACCAGTTCACCCAGCGGCAATTCGCCCTCGCCGGGAGCAAGACGCTTGCCTCGGGCCTCCGCGATCATGGCCTCGGCAGTGCTCGGAGCGGGTCCGGCGACGTCGCACAACTGGACGTGCTTGACCCTGTCGATCTCGGCGCGCAGCGATGTCAACGTTCCGCCGTTCCTGAAGAAATGCACTCCGTCAACGAGTGCGCCGGCATTGGGCGCGCCGCTCGATTTCAGGAGATTGACGCTGTCAGCGAAGGTTCTGACCGTCCGCCAGCCCATGTTCTCGATATCGACTGCCAATCCGTAGCCGCTTGCAAGGCCGCAGAATTCGGTGAAGTTCGACTGTAGCCTGCTCCGTTCCGGATCGTCGCCGCACGCGCTTAGACGTTTGGCTCCGATGTTGGCAGCCGCAGCCACTATGGGTTCTAGAGACGAGGCGTTGAACGAGGGATCGATGACGAAGAACTCGATATCGAAGACCTCGAGCGCTTCGCCGCGCAGTACGGCTTTCAATTCTTCCGCTGCGCGGCCGCCTACAGGCAGCTCGTAGTACGGTGCACCAGGAAAGGCCGGATTCAGCCTCAGTCCAACCCTGGAAAAGCCCGCCCCCGCTGCGGCCTTCGCAAAATCGCTCGGCGTCAGGGAGATGGCGGAGAAGTGCGCCACGCCAATCTTTTGCTCTGATTTTGATCCAGGCACCACCATCACACGATCCCTTTCGTCGCGAGATGATTTCGAAGGTTCGTCCCAGTGCGGTGAATGTGCTGTCGCAGTTTCTCGCTGGCGTATTCGATATCCCGCGCGACCGCTCCTTGCGCAATCTCGCTGTGCTCCTGCCCGACGTTCCGGTCGCCGGAAGTCCTGATGAGGAAGACCCGGCGGTATCGATCATTCAGGTTCAGCAAGAGGCCGCAGAAATGCAACAGGAGCGGTTTGCCGCAGCCGGAAATGAGCGTGAGATGGAATTCCCGGTGAAGTGCCTCCCATTGCTCAAGCGTCTCAGGCCGTGAGGCATCTCGATCCGTGCGGTTCAGGCGATGGAGCGAGCGCATTATATTGCTCTCCCACTCGACATCGCCGATACGTATGGATTCCCGCAGCGCGAAGACTTCGAGCTCTTCGCGCAGCGTCGTGATTTCTTCCAGATTCGCCAGCGAGATCGGAGCTACGCGATAGCCGCGGTTGTCCTGAAACTCCACCAGGCCGTCGGAGATGAGGCGGGCAAGTCCCTCCCTCAGAGGGCTTAAGCTAACGTTGAACGTGCGTCGCGCCTTGTCGAGATTGATCTTGCTGCCGGCCTTCAGCTCGCCAGAGATGATCGCCTCGCGCAGACGCGACGCCAGCTGGCTTCCGATAGTGTTCTTGCCATCATCGGAAAAACCCGCGGACACTGTCTCCTCGTCTGTCATTGGCGCAGAGGCGCTGTCGTCGGTCGAGCTCATCCCTACTCCCTAGCAATTTTGATCAACTGTCGATGATCGATATGATAAACGATTATTCATGTCAACGAGAAAACGAAGGCGAGTCCGTTTTGTAGCTAAAGCCAGATTGCTTCATGACTTTAAGTCAATATCTTCAATATCTTAATGTAATGATGAGCCAATTTCCTCCCCACCCGCGGAAAAGGTCGTCGTAACACTCATTGACAAATAATCGATTATTTTTAATAGTCGGAGCCATTGGGAGGTAGCCCTATGGCCATAAAAACTGAAGGCGAGTTGACGCCTGCCGTCCTCGCGGTGATGAACAAAACCGAGGATCCACGCCTGCGAGAAATCCTCGGAGCGATGGTGAAGCATCTCCATGCATTCGTGCGGGAGGTGAAATTGTCCGAAGCCGAGTTCCGCGAAGCTACGGCAATACTCAACGAGATCGGACAACTGCAGACGGACAGCCACAACGAGTTTGTTCTCATGGCCGGATCCCTCGGCGTATCCTCGCTGGTTTGCCTTTTGAACAACGGCGACGGCGGCCAGACGGAGACGTCGCAGTCTCTTCTCGGCCCGTTCTGGCGCCTGAACTCTCCCCGTGTCGAAAACGGCGGTACGATCGTCCGCTCCGACACGCCAGGCACGCCACTATATGTCCGCGCCAGGGTGGTAGACCGGGACGGCAGGCCGATCGCTGGTGCCGAGGTCGACGTTTGGCATGCTTCTCCTGTTGGGCTCTATGAAAATCAGGATCCCGATCAGGCTGAGATGAACCTTCGGGGCAAGTTCACCACAGACGTCGGCGGCCGCTTCTGGTTCAGGACCGTGAAGATGGTCGGATACCCGATCCCCGTCGACGGCGTCGTCGGCCGACTGTTAAAGGCGCAGGGACGTCACCCGAACCGACCAGCGCATCTTCACGCCCTGATCTTCAAGCAGGGATACAAGACGCTGATTTCCCAGGTCTTCGATCCAAGCGATCCGAACATCGATTCCGACGTTCAGTTTGGAGTGACGGCAGCCCTGACCGGCGACTTCGTCCTCCATCACGAACCGCATCCGTCCGAACCCGGCGTCGGCGGCCCCTGGTTCTCACTCGACTACACCTACGTCATGGAGCCCGGCGAAGCCGTGCTACCGCGCCCACCAATCAAATGACCAACGACAGAGCCGAACCGATGATCACAGAACAGGAACGCCAAGAGGCGGCCAACGCCCTTCTGAAGGCAGAAACCGACCGCAAGCCAATCGTTCAACCGAGCAAGACCTACCCCGGTCTGGAGCTTGAAGACGCCTACAAAATTCAAGCGCTCTGGGCGCAGGCTCGGACTGCGAAGGGTGCTCGGGTCGTAGGCCACAAGATCGGCCTTACGTCGCGCGCGATGCAGATGGCATCCAAGATGACCGAGCCCGACTATGGTGTCATCCTCGACGACGCCCTCTTCAACGACGGAGCACAGATCAAGGCGGACCTCTTTATCAAACCCCGCCTCGAAGTCGAGCTCGCCTTTGTGATGGGCGAGGATCTTGAGGGGCCCGGTACGCGGATCTACGACGTGATGAGGGCGACTGAATTCGTAGTTCCGGCTCTCGAGATCATCGACTATCGCACCGAGGTTCCGAGGGCGATCACCGACACGATCGCTGACAATGCCGCTTTTGGGGCGATCGTTGTAGGGGGTCGCATCATTCGCCCCATGGACATCGACATCCGCTGGGTGGGCGCCACCCTCTCGAAGAACGGCATTATCGAGGAATCCGGTGTTTCTGCCGCAATCATGGGCCATCCGGCGGCGGGGATCGCTTGGTTGGTAAACAAGCTCCATGCAGTGGGCGGCGGTTTGAAAAAGGGGCAGATCGTGCTGGCCGGCTCTTTCACCCGCCCTGTGGACATCGCCCAGGGCGACGTGATCCAGGCCGACTATGGCCCCGTCGGCTCAATCGGCGTCTCATTCGTGTGAGGATCTAATGGAACTTCCCGTAAACAGCTTCAAGCGAAAACTCCAGGCCGGTCAAAGTCAGATCGGATTGTGGTGCGGCCTTCCGGGCAGCTATACAGCGGAAATCGTCGCACCGTCCGGTTTCGACTGGCTGCTTTTCGATACCGAGCATTCTCCCAGCGACGTCCTCACTGTGCTTCCACAGTTGCAGGCGATCGCGCCGTACGACGTCTCCCCCGTGGTGCGCCCGGCCTTCAACGACCCTGTATTGATCAAGCGTTTTCTGGATATTGGCGTCCAGACGCTTCTCATTCCATATGTGCAGAATGAACAGGAGGCGAAGGCGGCCGTGGCCGCGACTCGTTACGCACCGCGAGGAATTCGTGGCGTATCCGCCCTCACCCGCGCCACCCGTTTCGGGCGCGTGCCGAACTACGCACAGATTGCGGAACAGGACATCTGCCTCTTGCTGCAGATCGAGACACGAGAGGCGCTCGATCAGCTTGAAGCCATTGCAGAGGTCGACGGAGTCGACGGGATCTTCATCGGTCCGGCGGACCTGGCAGCCAGCCTCGGCCATCCTGGCCAACCAGGACATCCCGAGGTAGTTTCGGCAATCGAGAATGCGATCGCGCGCTTGAAAGCCGTCGGTAAGCCTTCGGGCATCTTGACGGCTGACGAGAAGCTTGCGGCTCGCTGCATTGCGCAGGGAACGCTATTCACGGCGGTTGGCGTAGACGTTGCCCTCCTTGCCAGAGGATCGGAAGCACTCGCGTCCAGGTTTTCGCGCTAGGGAGACGTAGCATGTTCAATCTGGAGCAGGTCCGGTCGGAGATAGCACCGGCTGGAACCATTAGGGCCGCCGTCAACATGTCGAACACAGCGTTGATTCGCTGGGACGAAAACGCCCGCGCCTTAGTGGGACCTAGCGCGGAAATTGCGGATAGGATCGCCCACGAACTTAATAGAGGGCTTTCTCTGATGCGATACGGATCGGCTGCGGATATTCTTTGCGCTGCCGACGGCGGTGAGTGGGACATCGCCTTCATGGCGTCAGACCCATCAAGAACCGATCGCTTCAGCTTCTCGCCTCCCTATATCTCGGTCGAAGCCACCTACCTGGTTCCGGTAGCTTCACCTTACCGGACGGCGGACGAGCTGGATTGCACCGGAATTCGCATCGCTTCCGCGCGTAGCGCCGCCTATACGAAGCAGCTTGAGCGAACACTCAAACGAGCGACGGTGCTACATGCCGACAGCCCCACGGCGGCTCTCGACTTTCTCGCCGACCGAGAATGCGACGCGGCGGCTGGACTGACCGAATTCCTCTTCAACGCCTCGGAGCGGATGGAAGGCTTCCGGATGGTAGACGGAGTGTTTTCGCGAATTCCTCAGACGATCGCGGTGCACAAACGGGCCACCAACGCCTCGCTCTTCATCGCGGACTTCGTGCAGCGTTTGGCGACATCCACTGGGCAAGGAGACGTCTGACTTACCAGGACGATCGCACAAAGTCCCAAACGACCAGACGCGCTCGGGGTTGCCGTTACGCTACAGGAGCGGGCGTTGCGGCTGGGCAGCGCGCGCGCCGCCGACAGGTTCGACCTGGTTATCGGGGCTGCCGGCAGCGAGAACCAGCTGGTACTCTCCTGCGTCTTCCTCCAGGCTTCGCCGCTGCCCTTGATGGACGGCCAGGTGCTGACCGCTCTCTCTGCCGATCCGCGTGTCGCCTGGGCCGCCCCGATCGGCTTCGGCGATTCCTTCAGGGGCTACCCGATCGTCGGCACGACGACGGCGTTGGTACACAGTCTCACTGCGGCCTGAGCGACGGCAAGATGTTTGCCAGAGAGGGCGAGGCCGTGATCGGCGCAAGCGTCACCCTCAAGCTGGACGACCAGATCAAGCCAATGCACGGCTCGGCGGAGGAAGGGGGACATACCCATACCCAACCTGCCTATCATGTCGTTGGCCGTCTGAAGCCAACGGGCACTGCTTGGGATCGCGCCGTGCTGGCGCCGATCCAGGCCGTCTGGCATATCCATGGCATGGGCGGCCACCACGATGAGGTCGAGGAGAGCGATCACCACGACGAGCATGACCAGGTGGTCGAGATCCATGCAGAAGACGAGCATCATGCCGTTGATCCGGATGCGCCCGTCGATGAAACCTGGGACGCAGCTGTTCCCGGCCTGCCAGCGATTCTGGTGAAACCTAAGACCATCGCCGACGCCTATAAGCTCAGGCAGCAATACCGCGCCGGCGCGACAGTCGCGGTTTTCCCGGCCGAGGTGCTGACCCGGCTCTATGCGACACTTGGTGACGCCAAGCGCGTGCTGTTTGCCGTTGCCGCCGGATCGCAGACACTGGTCGCCGCGTCCCTGCTGCTGGTCACTGTCATGCATGTTGGCCAGCGGCGGCGGCAGATCGGTGCGCTCCGAGCCTTCGGTGCACCGCGACGGGCACTGTTTTCGATCGTCTGGCTGGAGCTGTTCGTGCTGGTGGCCTTGGGCTTGGTTCTCGGCTTTGCGCTCGGCTACGCGGCAGCACTAGCGATCGCCGGCATCGTGGCAGGCGGCAGCGGCGTCATGATGCCCGTGGGCTTCGCGCGCGAAGACGCCGGGTTCGCAGCAGCGCTGTTTGCCTTTGCGGCACTGATTTCATCCGTGCCCGCCATCCTCGCCTACCGCCAGCCGCCAGCACCGGCACTCCGCGGGTGACCGGAGACAATTCTGCACTCTGCTTAACTCCCACGCGAACGGTTCCAACCATCGGTTCGGACGATATTGGGAAGTCAATTCTTATGTCTCGCCTTCATATCCACCCGCTCCTGCCCTATCTGCTCCTGCTGTTCGTCGGAACGAATTCTTTTCAACGCGCGCCCCATGTGATCGAGCTGTCCCGCTTCATCAGACGGCTTCCTTGTCCGTCGCCACATCGATCAATGTGGGATAGTCCGTGAAGCCCCTCTCTGTCCCACCGAAGTACGTCGCGCGGTCAGCCTCATTCATTGGCGCCCCAACCTTCAGCCGATCGATGAAGTCCGGGTTAGCCAACGCCATCTGGCCATAAGATTCGAGATCGGCCAGTCCTGTGGCTATGTCTGCGCCGATCTCATCGCGAGGACGTCCGGGTCTGTTGATGATCAGGGCTCGATGCCAAAGCTTGCGAATGTCCACCAATCGTTCTTCGACGCCGCTGTGCATGATATGAAGGTACGCCAGTCCTAGCTTGTCGAGTGCGCCAACGAGGTGACGGTAGAGGGCCGACCCCTCGGTACCCTCGTCGATACCCCACATCGTGATGCCGGGTGACAAACGGATGGCGGTACGGTCGGCGCCGATCTCTTCCGCGATCGCTCTGGCGACTTCCAGCGCGAAACGGGAACGGTTCTCGATCGAGCCACCGTATTCATCGGTGCGGGTGTTGGCGCTGGGGGCGAGAAACTGTTGCACCAGATAGCCGTTCGCGCCATGAACTTCGACGCCGTCCGCTCCGGCCTCGATCGCGCGACGTGCAGCGTCTCGGAAGTCAGCCACGGTCTGACGAACCTCGTCCGTCGTCATGGCGCGTGGTGTGGGAATGTCCTGCATGCCCGTGGGCGTGAACATGGGAACGCCCGGCGCAATGGCCGAAGGCGCTGCGCCCTGACGATGATGCGGCGTATTGTCGGGATGCGACATGCGGCCCGCATGCATCAGCTGCACGAAGATGCGGCCGCCGTTGTTGTGGACGGCGTCGGCCACCTTCCTCCATCCTTCGACATGGGCGTCCGTGTAGATGCCCGGAGTTGTGAGGTATCCTTGCCCATCGTCGGAGGGTTGCGTGCCCTCGGTGACGATCAGGCCGACGGCTGCCCGCTGCGCATAGTATTCGGCGGCCAGTTTGCTTGGTGTGCCATCGGCATTCGCGCGGGACCGGGTCATGGGCGCCATGACGAGACGGTTCTGAAGTTCAATGCCGCCCAGGGTGACAGGTGTAAAGATATCGCTCATTGCCGTTTTTCCTTCGTTGGTCACCCTCATATGGACTTGCTCATCCAACGGGATAACCCTAGGAAAATGGGAAACATTATCCATCCAGTGGAGCAATGCTTTGGATTACCTGAACGACATGGCACTGTTCGTCGAGGTGGTGAAGACGCGGAACTTCCGCCGTGCTGCCGCCGTTCTTAGAATGCCGAACTCGACCCTTTCGCGTCGGATCGCTCTCCTTGAGGAAGGCATCGGGTTAAGGTTGCTCAACCGGACAACGCGCAAGATTGAACTCACCGAAGCCGGGCAGCTCTACTACGAGCGGTGCAGCCGCATCGTCGACGAAGCTCGAATTGCCTACGAGGAGCTTGGCGACATGGTCGCGCAGCCCACAGGCGTTCTGAAAGTTTCGTTGCCCGTCGATTTCGCGACGACATACGTCGCGCCGTTGCTACCGGAATTCGCAGCACTCTATCCCGGGATCAGCTTCGATTTCGATCTGACGCCGCGCAACGTGGACCTCGTTGGAGAGCCTTTCGATCTGGCGATCCGAATGAGAGCGCCCGAAAACGCAACGCTCATCAGCCGCGTTATCACCCGGATTTCCGCACAGTTCTACGCTGCACCGGAATATCTTCAGGTCAACGGCGAGCCCTCGAAGCCGGCAGATCTCGAGCAGCACCAGTGTCTGACGATGCCCACCATGCCGAGCTGGCCCGTACATTCCGCTGCAGGTACCGCCGATCCCAAGGTCGAAAGCCGCTTTCGTGTGAACAGCGTCTCGATGATCCGCAAGCTGGCAGTATTGGGGATGGGCATTACATTCCTACCTGAACGGATCGTCGCCGATGACGTCGCGGCAGGGAGGCTACAGCGCATCCTGCCGGATTGGCAGGGCGCGGCGCAGCCGATCTTCGCGGTCACGGAGACGCGGCTGCTGCCTGCGAAGACACAACGTTTCATAGACTTCGTGAAGGAGCGGCTTCGGGAGGCTAACTGATGCGGCGTCGGCCAGCACGACGTCGTCGCCGGTCTAAACAACGTCCTGGCTCTGTTCAATCTGCACGAACGTCCGGTCCGTTCGTCCTCGCCGAAGCGGAAACGTGCCAAACGGCATCAAGATTGCGACAGCGACCCGCCCCGGCACCGTCGCCGATCTGTTTAAAGGCCAGTCGCCTCGCGGTACTCGGATAGAGCGGCTCAAAAAAATTCCACCGCGTAACACAGACTTTGGCGATCTTTCGCGGCTCATGCATTGCCCCATCACCGGCATTGACGAGGCCTCGCCACGCTTTGCGACCTTCTTGCGGAACCGGCTGAGTGTCTCAGCGGCATGCAGTAAGTGCATCATGAGCGGTCGCAGGCGCGAGGCGTCTGACGTCGCTACTCCAACCTATCGCTGACAACGTGACAAACCCGTCACGATCGTGGGAAAATAGGCAGGGCGGAAGATTGTCATTCCAAGGAGTTCTGATCAGCATTGACCAATGATAGGTTGGTGGTTGCCTGTTGACGTGAGCACAGAAAATGCGCCTGCTTATTGTGGAAGACAACGCCGACCTTGCTGCCTGGCTCGCAAAGGCCCTCAGACAAACGCAGTACACTGTAGATATCGCTGCGGACGGCTCTGACGCTGAGCATATGCTACGTCTTGCGACCTATTCGGCCGTTATCCTCGATCTCTCCCTTCCCAAGTTGGACGGCATGACGGTCTTGAAGCAGTTGCGGCGCGCCGGCAACAAGGTGCCCGTCATCATTCTCACTGCAAACGCCAGTCTCGAAGGTCGTGTTGCGGGTCTTGATAGCGGTGCGGACGACTATCTCGCCAAGCCGTTTGAAATTGCGGAGCTTGAAGCGAGAATCCGCGCGGTCATCAGACGTGGTCATGACGTCGCCGCGCCACAAATTGCGGTTGGAGAGCTAATCCTTGACGGCAAAACACGACAATTTTCGCTGAGTGGCCAACCACTACAGCTCACGCCCCGCGAACACGCCGTGCTCGAGCACCTGATGATGAAAGCGGGGGCGACCGTGACGAAAACATCTCTTTCCGAAGGTGTCTTTGGCTTCGACGACGTCGCCGATCCGAGTGCAATCGAAATCTATGTCCATCGACTGAGAAAGAAGCTTGAAGGCAGCTCCATCCAGATCGTAACACTGCGCGGCCTTGGCTATCTGTTGCGCCATGTTTAGCAGCTCAGGATCGCTCGCCCGAAGGCTGAGAGGCGGAATTGCTCGGCTAAGGCGCAGCCTGCGCGTCCAGCTGGTCTCATGGGTCGTCTTGACGCTAGCCGGGGCAATCTGCGTCAACCTCTATTTGAGCTTCCGTTCTGCCACAGCCGCCGCCCAGCTCGTCGCCGATCGCACTTTGCTGGCATCGGCTCGTGTCATTGCCGAGGCCGTGCACGTCGACCACAGTGGCTCCGTTGAGGTCGAAATTCCCCCCGCCGCATTGGAGATGTTTGACACGGGTTTCGGCGATCAGGTGTTCTATCGAGTGACCACGCCCTGGGGCAACCTGCTCTCAGGATATCCCGATCTGCCAACGCCGCTCGTTGCGCTGAAGGGCGAGGATCTGACATTTCGTGATCACGGCATTCGTGCCCTCATGCTTGACCATCCAGTCGTGGGACTTGGGGGCGACGGAACGATTGCTGTGACGGTCGGTGTCACTCATGGCAGCCAATATGCAATTCGACGCCAGCTGTGGCTTTCCGGTTTCGCAAACAGCTTGCGCTTGTCCTACTGGCAGGCCTTGTCACCATCATCGGTCTCCAGCGAGGACTTTCGCCCATATTGCGTCTGCGAGACGCTGTGCGCCAACGTGGTCGTGACCGCCTCGATCCGTTTCCGACATCCATGGTGCAGACAGAACTGCAGCCGCTCGTTCACGCCTTGAACGACCATATGGAGAGCGTGCAAAATCAGATGGCGGCTCAGCGGCGGTTTGTTGCCAACGCCGCTCACCAATTGCGAACCCCGCTGGCGCTGATCGCGACGCAGGCTGCCGTGGCGGCCAGGGAAGTTGACATTCGTCAACGCGATGAAGCACTTCAGGCTCTGCAGAAAAGCACGCGTCAAGTTACCCGGCTGGCCGGGCAGCTGCTTGCCCTTTCGCGGGCCGAGCCCGGAAACCTCCGTCCACGCTTGGACAATACCGACCTGGCGTCCCTCACACGTTCCGTGCTCGAAAATATCGCCGAAGAAGCCTTGAAACGCGGCATCGATCTCGGTTTCGACAATGGCGGTCCAGTGAATGTGACCGGCGATGCCACCATGCTCGGCGAGTTGGTGGTGAACCTGGTCGACAATGCTCTGCGCTATACGCCGCCTGGCGGCTCGGTGACCGTTGCTGTCAAATCGCTCCAAAATACAGCAATCCTGATGGTCGAAGATACCGGCCCGGGAATTCCCGAAGGCGAGCGCGCGCAGGTATTCGAACGCTTCTATCGAGTGATGGGCACACAGACCGAAGGTAGCGGCCTCGGATTGGCAATCGTGCGGGAAGTGGTCGATAGCGCCGGCGGCACGATCGAACTCAGAGATGGAAAAGCCGGAGGACTTCTTGTCCGTGTAGCATTGCCGCTTGGACAGTAAAAACCAAAAGGGCCGAGCGTGCACCCGGCCCTTTCTGCGTTCCAGCAATGCTTGGGAGGATTACTGAACGTCAACCTGCTGTGGCCGCCATTTGGCCAGGCGGTTCTCGATCACGGTCATGATTGCCTCTGCAACCAGCGTAAAGATCATCACGAGGATGATCGCCGCGAACATGCCAGCGGCATCGAACGTGCCCTTGGCAATCGAAATCAGCTGACCAATGCCAAAGCGGGCGCCGACAAATTCGCCAACGATTGCGCCGATAATCGCAAAGCCGAACGAAACATGCAGGCTGGCGAAGATCCAACTCATCGCCGATGGAACGATAACATTGCGGGTTACCTGCCAATTGGAGGCGCCAAGAATACGCGCATTGGCGATCATGTTGCGGTCTGCCTCCCGCACGCCCTGGAAAGCGTTTGCAAAAACCACGAAGAACACCATGATGAAAGCGAGCGCGACTTTGGATGGCAAGCCAAGGCCCATGATCATGATGAAGATCGGTGCAAGCACAACGCGCGGGATCGAGTTGATCGCCTTGATGTAAACGGAAAAGATGTCCGATAGGAAGCGGTTGCGGCCAAGACCGACGCCAACGAATACGCCCGTGATCGAGCCGGCGAAAAAGCCGATCAATGCTTCTTGCATAGTCACCCACAGGTTATACCAAAGTGAACCTTCCGTCGTGCCGTTGAGCGCCCAGTCGTAAAGCCGTTCTGCGATCGCGCTTGGGCTTGCATAGAAAAACGGGTCGATCCAGAGCATTGTGGAGGACAGCTCCCAAAGCCCGAGTGTCGCGACGAGAATAGCGATCTGCCAGAACAAAACCGTCTGCTTGCGACGCTTGATGGACTTCAGCGCCGTCGCTTCAATTTCGGCGTCAGACGTGCCGGGGCGAAAAACGGTGCCGGTTGTCTCCATGGTAACGTTTGCCATTACTAGATCCTCCTATGCGGCTTCGCTCGCGCGGCGATAACTGGTTTCGACCTCCTGTCGCAGATCATCCCAGATGGTCTTGCAGTAGTCGATGAATTGCTGTTCGTACCGGATTTCCGACACGACGCGCGGCCGCGGCAGGTCGATTTTGTAGACCGATTTGACAGTCGCAGGCCCGGCGGTCAGGACATAGACCTTGTCGGCAAGAGCGACAGCTTCCTCAAGGTCGTGCGTGACGAATACCACTGATGCCTTGCGCTCAGCCCATAGTTTCAGCAATTCCTCGTGCATGACGGTGCGTGTCTGCACGTCCAGTGCAGAAAAGGGTTCATCCATCAGCAGGATTTCCGGCTCGTTGATGAAAGTCTGAGCAAGCGAGACGCGCTTGCGCATGCCGCCGGACAATTGATGAGGATAGTGGTTCATGAACTTCGAAAGGCCGACGCGCGCCAGCCAGCGCTTGGCCGATGCTTCCGCAACGTCGCGCCGCTTGCCACGGAACAAGGGGCCGGCCATTACATTGTCGATCACGTTCTTCCAGGGAAAAAGAGCGTCAGTCTGAAAGGCAAAGCCGACGCGCGGATCGATGCCAGATACAGGCCCGCCCATCAGGCGGACTTCGCCGGCGCTCGGTCGCGCAAGGCCGGTGACAAGATTGAGCGTCGTCGACTTGCCGCAACCCGTCGGGCCGACCACGGCGACGAACTCGCCGCGTTCGACAGTCATGTTGAAATCGCGAAGCGCTGTGAGAGACTTGCCGGTCGGGGAAACGAAGCGGCGATTCACATTGATCAATTCGATCGCTGGATCATGGGTTATATGCTCTGTCATGAGATATCCTCGCGCATGCCTATCGGCGCATACGGGTGCTTTTGTTCAAGGGAACCGGTTCCGGCTCGACCGGACGCGCAGCGAAGGGGCGCTTAGTCGACGTTCTTCACGAATTCCGTCGTATAGGTCTTCGAAAGGTCGATTTGCTTGCCCTTGACGTTTTTGGAGAATTCCGAGAGTACGGCAAGAACGGTCTTCGGGCCGTCTTCCGGCATGACGCCGTCCGGCGTGAACATACCCTTGCCCGCGCCGAGCGCGGCGATATAGCCGTCCTTGTCACCGACGTAGAAATCCTTCGGCATTTTTTCGGCGATCTCGGCGGCAGAATGCGTATTGATGAATTTCAGGGTTTTTACGAACGCATTGGCAAGCTTCTGAGCGTCCTCCTTATGTGCGTCGACCCAGGCCGTTTCCATGTAAAGAGAGGCAGCTGGATAGGTGCCGCCGAGCGCCTTGCGTGTGGACTCGACGGTGCGCATATCGACGAGAACCGATGCCTCGCCGGTCTTGACCATGCGCGAAATTGTCGGTTCCGTCGTCATACCCGCCTGGATCTGATCCTGCTGCATGGCGGCGATGAAGGTGCCTCCTGCGCCCACGGGAACGGTGACGACATCTCCGGATTGCAACCCAGCCTTCGAGGCCATGTAAAGGGTCAGGAAATTGGTCGAGGAACCAAGCCCCGTCACGCCGAGCGTCTTGCCCTTAAATTCGCTGGGGGCATTGATTTCAGGGTGCTTGCTCGAAACAAGCACAACCTCGCCCGGCGCCTGGCTGAACTGGACGATGGATTCGACGAACTTGCCTTTCGCCTGCAGATCAACGCAATGATCATAAAAGCCGACAACCCCCTGCACGGCGCCGGCAAGCAGCTGATTTTCTGCATCAACGCCTGCAGCCTCATTCAGAAGTTCGACGTCGAGGCCTTCCTCCTTGAAATAGCCAAGCGCCTCGGCGAGCTTTGCCGGCAAATAGATCTGCTTTTCGTAGCCGCCGACCATGATTGTGATCTTGTCAGCAGCATTGGCCGAATTTGCGGTTGCCATGGCGGCGCCGGCAAAGAAGGCGGAAATGAGAGCGGAATGAAGAAGTGCGCGTGTACAACGCATAGACTGTATCCTCCTGATAATTTCAGCATCGCCAATAACACACGGGCTCGTGTCTCCTCCACGATGCGACGACCAAGGTATCAGGCCAAGCTTTCAGCCCGCTTTCAGCCAGTGCCGCTAAAACTCAAAATCACGAGCGACTGTTAGCGCAGGTACGCAGGACGACGGGAGGCTCTTCAAACCAACTCAACCATCATCGCGCGCGGCCTCGACGAGAGGCAGCCGCGCGGTTCTCGGGCTGGCGCAGACAGTGGAAATCGCTTGACCTCAGCCGACGCCAATATCGCGCTGCGCTACACGCTGCTGTCGATTGTCGGCGTGATCCTCGGCGGCGGCGCGTTCATCGGCGGCCGGATCTCACCGGCAGCGGGCGATGAGGACGTTATAATAAAGATCCTCGCTCAGGGCGAGAAGGAGCTTCGAGCCCACATGGCGACGCTGATGACCAAGGAAGCAGACGCCGACGCGCGCCGTCCCTGAACGCCCCGGTGACTACTCATCGGAAGTGTGATGTGGGTCTCCTGCGTTTGTGCCGGTCAGCAGTTCAGCTTTGCTGCATTTCCTCGGTTATCACTTCGAAACGGGAAAGCGTTGCGGGCCCGAACGCTGTCGACAGGGCAACATCCGTCGCGTCGCGACCGGTTGCCATCAGAATTCGCCCGATGCGCGGCGTATTGTGCCGGGCGTCCACCGTCTGCCAGTGACCGCCGAGATAGACCTGGAACCAGGCGCTGAAGTCCATAGGATTGGGATCGGCCGGCACGCCGATATCTCCGAGATAGCCTGTACAATATCGCGCCGGGATATTCATGCAACGGCACAGCGTAATGGCAAGATGCGCAAAATCCCGGCAAACGCCAGTCTTGTGGGTAAAGCCGCCATATGCGGTTCGAAGTGGATCGGCCTCCAGGTAATTGAAGGTGATGTGATTGTGGACGAAGTCGCAAATGGCCTGCACACGCGGCCATCCGAGCGGCGTTGACGAGAACCGTGCCCAGGCGAAATCGGCGAGCCTGTCGGTATCGCAGTAGCGGCTGCCGAGCAGGAAGATCAGCACCTCGTTCGGCAAGTCGTTGATCGCATGCTGAACGGCGCTTTCCGGGACGATATCCGGCTGCCCGCTGTCATAAATCTCGAATTCGGTGGAAATCGTCATCAGCCCCGGCGGCGCGACAATGCGGCTGCAGGCATTGCCGAACACATCGGTATAGTTCCAGGCCTCGATTTGCCTGTCGAAGGTCAGTATCTGATCGCTGAGAAGATCGACACGGCGGGAGGGATGAATGTTTAAGACCATAAGCATCGGGGTCGGCTGTATACACTCGTAGCCTATATGAAATCCGGCACGTATTTTCATCCTACATTCCTTATTGGAGAGATCGGCCATGCACGGAACGCAATTGCGAAACGTCGACGGCATTGCGGAGTTCCCGCGAGTTTGCGCTTTCAGTTCATTGGGTCGTAACGTTGACCTGCACCGTCATGCCGTCGAAGTCGGCAAGGCTGCCATCATAGCTGCCGCTCAACGGAACCGCCTGGCGGGGGTCACGTGCGACTGCCACGCGAATAAGGTCGCGATTGCCCACGATGCCGTTCGTCGGATCGAACTCGGTCCAGCCTGCGCCGGGAAGATAAACCTGGCACCACGCATGTGTGGAGCCTCCTCCAAGCGTTGGGCTGCCATCGCGGTCGGCGACGTAGATGTAGCCGGTAACGAAGCGCGCGGCCAGTCCCAGCGAGCGGACTGCCTCCATCATCAGTAATGAAAAATCGCGACAGGATCCTGAACGCAGCGAGAGGGTCTGAACCGGCGTCTGTGTTCCGTGTTCAAGGCGCCGGCGATAGGAAAAGCTCTCGCTGATGGCATAACAGAGTGTCATCAGCAGATGGCCGGTTTCCGTCGGCTGGCCGCAACGGACAAACTGGCGGGCCCAACGTCCGATCTCGTCGCTAGAATCGCGGTAGTGACGCTGGATTGCCGGCGCGAGATCGGGAACCTCGTCCGCATCGTACGAAAACGGGTAGGTCAAGGCGGCATGATCGATCTGGAAATCGAGTGCGAGTTGAGGCGTGTGATCGAGCGTGATCCGGGTTTCGAAACGCAGCTCGCGAGCCGAAGATGCAATATCGACCAGCGCGACACAGTTGCCGAAAGCATCATGTATCCATCGCACACGATGCGGCTTGGGGTCGGTCGCCAGGGATGTATCGATAAGCCGTTGATCGAAGCTGTCGCGGGGCCGAAACATCACCCGGTGCTCGCCGAAAGCAACTTCGCGCAAATAGCGATAGGAGGTGACGTGACGAACGGAGAAGATGGTCATGGTCGCGCCTACCCGCAAACCGGGCGTTCTCCCCAGATGTCGCGAGCCGCCTCCGTGCTCTCGGCCAGAAGGGACGGATTGATGACCGCTGCGTATCTGCCTGCGTGTTTTACAAGCGCCGCCTCATAAGCTTCGAGAAAGCGCTCTATGTCGAACCGAGTTTCGCTGGCGATATAGACGGGCCAGTAAAGAATATCGCGGTCATCAACAGACGTCAGTTCGGCAAGTCTGTGCGCTTCAATTTCGAACGTTCCGTCCCGCATTTCGGAATGCATTCCGAAATCGTCGACGATCCAGTGATCGTTTTCCATGGGGTCCATCGACCTCCAGCATACTTGGCAACACGGCGGCCTGCACCAGGTTGGTGACCGGCCCGGAAAGCGACAGCGACCGGGTCGCCATGGCGAGCTGGTTCGTCTTGCAGCCATAACCGTGTGTGCGTGTGAATTCTCACCGGAGCGCCGCCGTCGTCCAGCCACCGCGCCAGCGAACCGTCGCCCTCCGATAGAGGTCGCACAATCGGATTTGTTGTTGCGAGATACATTCTAAGCGCTGATTTCTTTGTCGTCGACAGCAGAGATTTGCTCACCTCGAAAGCCAGCTTTCATCAAGATGCGATCCAGCATCCTCAGATTTGCGACGTCGAAGAATTGACTAGGTTCGGAAGACATTGAGTCCTCCTTGTTGGATCCAGGACTTTATTCCTAGGTGACTTTGCCGGTATGACGCCAGCCAATCACTAACCATGCGCTCTTTGCAAGCCCATCGCAACCCCATTCGGGCATCACGGGTTGATAAGACGGCCCAGAGCCTATTTGGAGGTGTAGCAGGAGGCTGGGCCATGGCGTTCAACGCTGAACCAGCATTGAGGAAGCCTTCGGCGCTGGCAGTTTCGGAGCGACGGGTACTTATGCTCTACCTTCGGGATTCACTCGCATACCAGCATACACCCGCTGACGGCAGATGGACATGCGGAGCTTGTGCGGCCGATCCTCGACGTGAACGCCGTCGTGAGAGATTTGACGGACGACATCTGCCAGACGAACGAAATTTACTCTGATGAAATCACAGCGGGCCCGGTTCGACTTGTCAGAACATCGCAAGCTTTGCTGAAAGACCGGATCATTACGCAAACGATCCATCAATGCGGAAGGAGATTGCGGCACTGGAGCAGCAGCGGTCCGCGTTCGACATCGTAATCCGAACTTACGAGCCAGAGTACGCCCCGGCAACGGAATCTGGTGTAGTACGGCGGCGCAGGCAGCGCGATAACGATGTCTCCGATTTATTCAGGGATTATGACCGCCGTGGCTTTTTGCTACGCACGCTCCGCGAGGCGGGACATCCAATCTCGACTGCGGAGTGCGCCATGGTCTTTGCCCGAGAGATCGGACTGCAGACGGACGACATCCGGCTTGGCAAGATCGGCAACAGCCTTTCGCAGACTCTCGACCAGCTTGCTAGGGCAAACCGCGTGCGACGGGCCGGAAAGGTCGATGGCCATCGTTACCTTTGGGAGGTGGCCATCTAGCCTCCTGATTTCATTCGATCCAGAGTACCGGCGGGCTTGACTGGATAGGGCGGCGGCATTGTCTATTGGATGTTGAAACGAGGGACGCTGATCGACTGGGAGGCGTTCTCACCGTCGCGAAAGCGATCCGGCTGGTATAGCGGATAGAACGCAAGTTCGAAGAGTTGTCGAGACCCCGAGGGGGCTTACCGAAAGGTGGCCCCCTTGATGCTTTCTAGCAAAAGCTCAGTTTAGCTTTGCAAAGACGCCCGCAAGCGTTACCCATTTATTATGGCCTAGCTGCGGATCGAAATAGGCGCTTTCTACTGTCATCATGAACCTGTGACGCTGTCCATCCCAACTGCCACGCTGACGCTCCATGGTGAAGAACGTCGTGTAGAATTCGCCATCTTGCGTTTTGATGGTGGCGTTGTATGCGCCATAATTTCTGCTACTTGCGTTATAGATCGTGTGTTTCGCAAGACCTTCCATTGATCAAGAGTCCCAGTGGACTCAGTAGGAACCGAGGCTTCATAATTTCTTCTTTGATGTGATCTGACACTGCAACGTGCGAAGACTTTCCTATAACAATCAGGAGATTACCAAAGCCTTCGCACATGCGTATCGGCCGCCTGTTCATCGGGGTTCTCCCCGCCCTCCCATACAAGGTTTGGTGGATGGTTTCCCTGCCAGTAGCCGCACAGGTTCCGCGACGTCTTCCCCGACATGGCGAAGTGGATCATTCCCCATAGCAGCATGCCATTGTCGACGTGGCGATTGTCCTCACGCCAGGCGATCTCGGCCGCGTACCAGTCGAAATACCGGACCGAGAAGCGATGGTGGATGCCGACGTAGGCTCGCTGGATGCGGCTGAAGAAGCTTTCGACGTGGTTGGTGTTGACCCCGCCCTTCGTCTGGTACTCCTTGCTGTGGTTGACACGGAACAAGTCCTGCAGGCCAGCGAGGGCGTCGTACGAGAAGTGTTCGTCGGCATGGATGCGCGACCCCTTGCTGTCTTGCTTCTTGAAGAACTCCCAGGCCTCGTTCGGATCCTCGCTCCGGGTGACGCGCGTCAGGGTCTGCTCGCGGCCGCGGCCGAACGGCGTCTTCTCGCGCAGCGTCAGGATCGTGAGGCGCTTGAAGTTCTGGTACTCGCCGCGGCGTCGGTCGATCCGCTCTTCCTTGCGGTTCTTCTGCTTGACGTGGCCGCCGGCATACTTGCCGTCAATGTGGATCTCGCCCTCGAGCATCATCCGGAAGCGTCTGGTCGCCACGGCCTCGCGCATCTTCATAAGCAGGACCCGGGCCGTCTTCTATTGGACGCCGAGCTCACGGGAGAGCTGAAGGGCGCTCTTGCCCTTCACGCTGTTCACCGAGAACCAGAGGCCCGCCAGGATGTCCTGGAAGCTCATCTTACGGAACGCGAATACGGTGCCCGTCGTCACCGAGAACTCCCGGCGGCAGGCCTGACACTTAAAGCGTCGACGCCGGATCTCCCAGCAGGTCGCGTGCGAGCAACGGACGCAGGTCGGGCGTCCCTCCGTCGCCGGCCAGCGGATGAGGCAGAAGGCCTTGTAGGACTTGGCTTCGTCGAACGACCGGAGATGGTTAAGCGTAAACGTCCGGCAATACGGGGACAGCAGGAAGTGCTGGTTGCCCCAATATTTCCACCCTCCGGAGAACCTCCAGATCGGGCGCGGCTTTGCGCGGCTGCGGAATGACGGACGGCAGGTTGTCGGAGACCATGTTCAATTCCCAGAAATATACGCGATACGACGGGACCTCGCCGGGTCGGCGAGCGGAAGGTCAGCGTTGGCGTATTCGTATGATCCTGAACATGCCGCGGACCATACGAGCGCGATCAGCGGGAGTCGATCGGAGTGCTGGTGGCAGTTGCTACAATGCGCTGCGGCGAGTCGAACGTTCAAGGGCATGTGAGACAACTCGCATAAATAAACTTGCTTCACTTCATTCGAAGGCGCATCTTTTCGGCCTCGGCAGCAATTATCAGGGCTCTGCTGTTTAGGGTCCCCCACCCTTGCCCCGACCGAAAGGAGGACACCCATGTCTTCCGACTTTTATCCTCAAACATAGCCGCAAAATATTGGTCAAGGTCTATCTGGCGGTCATGATAGGCCCGGTCGCTATTCGCGGCGTGGCGCTAGAATACCGCTCCTGACGCACGGAGACAAAATATGCAAAAAATTACATCACCTCATTTCAATGTTGATGATCTGCGCCGAGAGGCAGAGTGTTGTCGTGTATTTGATGAGATCGCCCGGACCATTGCGATTTCAGCAATAAATGCAGGATGGCGGGAGGGGGAGGCAGCGCTGGCGCTGGCGGATGCTGCCGAGCGCTATGTCCTTTATCTGGCCTCGCCCGTTCGGCTGCAGTTCTTACCAGCAAATTCAAACTCGCCCTCGGGCTAAGACTGAGTATTTCCTTATCGCCGAAGCCTCTGCTGGCAACAGTAACCCTTTTGCGCCATACGCAGAGGCGGCGATACTGGATCTTTGCAAGTAGAGTCGCCCGCGCCCGAACGTAAGGCGTCCTCCGTGGTGAATTTTGCAAAAGGTAAGTTGGCCCGGCCCGGCGGCGTATTTCTGGCACCCTCCATTGTATTGCTACTGGATCAACGCCACTTATGAATATGGGTCTGTACCCGACGGATAATTCAAAGCATTTCATCTGGATCGCCCATCGGACATCTCCCTGCCGAAGCTGGAGACAATACGATGGATGATCTACCCAAAATTACTGGGATGAATGTAGACGAGCGCATTGCAGTCCTTCAACAACTGTCGTCGTACCTGAGATTTGGGTCGAAAAAATCCGCTGCGGCTGGCGACAGCATCATGGCCCTGAGATTGGACGAAATCGAGCGTATCGTACAGGCCCATTGCAGCCATGTTGCTGGCAACAACGCGATCGGCTCGGCCCAGATCGTTCATCGAGCCATATCTGCCCTCGCCGCCTTTCAGTTCAGCAGGCAGCCAAGCTCGAGAAAATAAGCCAACTCAACGCAGTGGCATATCGGACCGCGGAATAGGAGGCAGCATGCCTTACGATCAAAAGAAGTCTGGCCAAACGAACGAAGAGGAAACGCTTGTTCAAAGCGTGCTAGAGGAGGCCGGATACACCGGACAGGTCACACCCACGGACGGTGACCAGCTCGACCCGGCCGCGCAGCTGTTGGTGAAGTTGGTCAGGCAAGGCATCACGGACCGTGGTGTTCTGTCCGGCGAACTTGGAAAGCACTTCGGCCATGTTCCGGTGGAAACGGTGCTGTACAAACCCATCAACAAAAATCGCCAAGCTATTCAGGGTATTCCAATGACCAGAATTCCTGCTGCAAACGAGACACACGCAGGCTCCGCCTTGCAAGCTGCGGCGCCCCAAGAGACTGTCTCTTCAGAGAATGATCAATTACAAGCCGACTTGGCGCTAGCGCGAAAATACCTGAAACATGATGATATCGAGATCGCGGCCCAAGAAGCGCGGATTTCAGGTGCATCGCTTCGAGGCGAACCTACGTCGCTGGCTCTGCAGGAGTTGAACGGATATTTTGCGCGGCAACGCTATCACCGCTTCGAATTGAGATTAATCGAGGCGCGGATCAAAGCTCAATAGAACTCGCTGGTCTCCCCTAGCTTTCCCAGATCGCCAGAATGAGCGACGGCGAAGCCGCCCTCGTGGAATGTCGCCTTACGACATTCCACTGCCATGCTACCAAAGCGATCGAATTATGCAATTTTACGTCGTACTCGTTCGAGTGCTTGCCGCCTCTTGACGACGGCGCTTTGTTTGAGGATCCTACACTGCGGTTCTTCGCTGCGACCAGGGGTCAGGTCGTCCTCTTCGACAACTGCAACGACATGAGCTGTGCCCATCGCCCTCGGTTTGCCGCGACCGCTGGAGCCTAGAGGGCGGTAATTGAGCACCTATTCGATGATAGGCTGTGCACTGCCTTCAAAAGAGAAATCGTGCTATCGTAGATCTGGACAGAGAGGCACTTATCATGATCGCACGGAGAGACTTCACTTACGCCGAATGGAGCAGCCTCTTGCAGCTTTACAGGCGCGAGCACGCTGCCCTTGCGACCGATCAGGGCCGGAAATTCAAGGCGCTCGGCATAACCGAGGAAATGGTCGGCGAAACAGGCCTCAGTGCCGCAGGTAAGCGGCTGGTCGAGCACGAGCTCCTGTTGGAGCGAAGGAACCGGCTTCAGCGATGACGTCGTGACTGAGAGCCCTTGCCGTTGGATACCAATTTAGGCGGGCCGGCCTCCCAGGCATGCCGGATGCGATGAGCCAGATTGCCGTTGCCGCTTGTCGCCGGAGGCACGGTTCGCGGCGTTCTCTTTCTCGAAAGCGCGGAACGGCGGGCTTTCACCGCCGAGGACGAGGTCGCGCTTTCCATCGTCGCCAGACAAGCGGCGGTGGCTCTGGCGCTGGGCGAAAAGCTCTCACTGGAGACCGGCTCTCACCGGGTCGCTCCGGCCGAACACTCGGCTTCGGAACAGATGATTCGGGTCGTTCATCACAGCTTTGACGACAGCGTTTTCGTCGACGGCGACTATGTTATCAAGGGAATCGCGGGCCGGCTTCTTGTCTCCATGCTCGAACAGCATCTGGCAAACGGCACGCTCGAATTCACCAACCGCGAGATCCGGCTCGATGCGGCACTGAAGCTGCCGCAGTTCAAGGACAACCTGGAAACGCGGCTGCTTCTTCTGCGTCGCCGGTTGGACGAAAAGCAGCTTCCGATACGGCTGGTTCGCCTCGGCCGCGGCCGGATAGGCATCCGCATAGAGGGCCGGTTGCGGCTCCGCAAGGATATGGCATAAAAGGACGTGAAAACCGGACGATCCTACGCTCAGCGGGCGAAGACTCCATAAGCAACTGCAAGAGTTTGCAGATAGAATGTTAATGTGCTGCCCTACCGAAATCGCTGGTCTTGGCCTCGGGACGTTCGCGACATCCTTCACGTTTGCGTTGGGCTGTACCCTTGCCAGACCGGAAACACGCTTACTCGACTGCGAACGTTTTGTTGGTGGCGCGAGAAGAACTGCTTCGCCTCCGGCGCGCCACCATGCTGAGGCCACGAGTACCAGCTGGCACTCCGCAGGGTCGATCAGGCTGCCTTGACGGGTAGGCTCTCGGCCCTGTATGCGATGAGGTCTTCGATCGTAATCAGATGAAGACCGTGCCGTTCGGCAAACGCTTCAAGCTCTGGCAATCGAGCCATTGTTCCGTCGTCGTTGGCAACCTCGCAAATCACACCTGATGGAAACAGCCCCGCAAGCCTTGCAAGGTCAACGGCCGCTTCCGTGTGCCCGGGGCGGGAAAGGACGCCATGCGGATGGGCTCTAAGCGGGAAGATATGCCCCGGCCGTGCAAAATCCTCTGGACGTGAGCCGTCCGTGACAAGAGCTCGCACGGTTGCAGCGCGATCGGCAGCGGATATGCCTGTCGTCGTTTCAGGGATGTAGTCCACCGAGACGGTGAATGCAGTCTTGAGAACTTCGGTATTGCGCGGCACCATCAATGGAATGTCGAGTTCATCGAGCCTCTCGCCTTCCATCGCGACGCAGATAAGGCCGCGGGCGTAGTTCATCATGAACGCGATCGATTCCGGCGTAACTGCTTGCGAAGCGATCACCAAATCGCCTTCATTTTCCCGGTCGCGATCATCGACAACGACCACGATCTCGCCACGTGTAATTGCGGCCACCGCCTCGTCGATCTTGGAAATTGCCATCCTTTTGCCTTTCAAGGGTTAGCCGCTTTTAGCGGCGAGCATGGCCTGTTAGAGCCACCGTTTTTCCCTTGGGCGAACAAGCATAGGAAACGCCGCTCATCACGCGGTTCCGCTGCGTTGCTCTCTTCCATCCGGACTATGACCGTCGGCTCCGGCATCTCACCGGATCTGCTGACCCTTCGTTTTAGCGAAGGCGCTCGCGGGCTCCGAGTTGCCTCGATACCGCCGGTGGGGATTTTCACCCCGCCCTGAGAACGTCTTTAACATAAGCAATCGGTGCCTGGTTCTGCAAGAGGCTTCCAGCAGTTCAACCATCGGGAACCCGGTTCTCCTGGTGAACGCACCGTTCCCCATTGTCGAATGAAGTTACGACATGATCAAACCGCCATCGACATTGATGGTTTGGCCGGTGATGTAGGCGGCGTCGTCGCTGGCAAGGAAGGTGACCAGACCGGCGACGTCCTCGCCAGATCCGGCCCGCTTCATCGGAATACCTTCGACCCACTCCTTCATCAGCTCCCCAGGGCCATAGTTGCCCAGGAGCTTGCCCCACGCCTGGTCGTTATAGGCCCACATGTCAGTCTCGATGATGCCAGGGCAGAACGCGTTGACGGTGATACCTTCGGTCGCGACTTCCTTTGCGAGGCTCTGGGTAATGCCGACGACGCCCATCTTCGATGCGGCGTAGTGTGGCGTATAAATGAAGCCGTCGCGCGCTTGGCCGGAGGCGGTGTTGATGATGCGGCCGCCGCGTCCATGCTTACGCATGCGCAGAATTGCTTCTTGCGCGCACAAGAATACGCCCTTTGTGTTGACCGCCATGACTTTGTCCCACTCGCCTTCCGTCATGTCCTCGATGCGGGCGATGGTGATGACCCCGGCGTTCTGGATCGACACGTCGACGGTACCGAAAGCCTTCTCCGCCGCGTCATAGAGTGCCTTGACGCTGGTCTTGTCAGTGACGTCTCCAACGAAGGAAATGGCATTGCCGCCATCCACCTTGATCTGCGCGGAGACTGCATGGACCGTCTCTTCATTGGCGGAGACCACTAGATTGGCCCCTTCCCTTGCGAAGCGCTTGGCGATCCCAGCGCCGATGCCGCGACTGCCTCCGGTGATGACGACGGTCTTGTTTTCGAAGCGTTTCATAGTTTCTTCCTTTCGCGGTGCCTGACGATATCGGGCGGCCGCAAAGCAACCCAAGTGCGTCATGCCCCTTTTCAAGCGGCTGCAGAAATGATCCCGGCAAACTCTAGAGCCTTCAGCGATGCGCCTCCGACCAAGGCTCCATCCACATTTGCCGCCCCGAAGATGTCGGCGGCATTCGAGGCCTTCACGGAGCCACCGTAGAGAATCCTGACCCTGCGCCCGTCTAGGCCAAGCCGCTCTTCGAGCATTTGTCTAATCGAAGAATGGATCTCCTCGATCTGATCTATGGTCGGGACCAGACCAGTTCCGATAGCCCAGACCGGTTCATATGCGATGGCCACGTTCGAACTGGTGGCACCCGCTGGAATTGAACCGCGTAGCTGTCCACCGACGACTTCGATCGCCTTGCCGTCATCGCGTTCACTGCGGGTCTCGCCCACACAAATGATTGCGGTCAGTCCGGCCTCATGAGCGGCGGCGACCTTGGTCGAAACGACGGCATCACTCTCGCAATGGAATACGCGACGTTCGCAATGACCGAGAATGACGAAGCGCGCACCCGCATCGACGAGCATTTCCGCTGATACGTCTCCGGTGTAGGCGCCTGATATCTGCGGATGGCAGTCCTGGGCGCCAATAATAACGACAGAACCCTTTGCGCGTTCGGCGGCCTTTTCTATCAGCGTGAAGGGCGGGCAGACGACGATATCGCACGTCGCCTCGCCCGTTAGTCCCTTCAGCGCCTCGATCTCAGCCAGGGAGGAAGCGAGACCGTTCATTTTCCAGTTGCCGGCAATCAGCTTTCTCATCGCATCACCAGCAGCAGAAACCGCCGTCGACAAGCAGATCAACGCCCGTCACAAAGCTTGCCGCATTCGACAGCAGGAACACGGCCGGGCCGACCATTTCGTCGACCGTTGCCATGCGCTGCATTGGCGTCTGCTCTTCGAAGAGCTTGGTCTGATGGATCATCTCCGGACGCGTGTTCATCGGCGTCGCGGTGTATCCGGGCGAGATAGTGTTGACGCGGATGCCGCGGTCGACCCATTCCATCGCCAAGGATTTCGACATGTGGATCACGCCGGCCTTGGAGGCGTTGTAATGCGCCTGGCTCAGTCCCCGATTGACGATCACGCCGGACATGGAAGCGATGTTGACGATGGCGCCGCGCCCGTTTTTCAACATAGCGCGAGCCTCGGCCTGGCAGGAAAGGAAGACCCCTTTCAGATTGATGTCCATCAACGCCTGATACTGGTCCTCCTCCATCTCCTCTGCGGGGCTGGCGTTGGCAATGCCCGCGGCGTTAACGGCAAGTGTCAGTGCGCCTAGCTCAGCCTCTGTGCGAGCCACCGCGTCTCCCAGGGAAGACTTGCTGGTGACGTCGGCTGCGATCTTAAGAAAACGACGGCCGGCGGCCTGGATGTGCTTGGCGGTTGTGGCCAATCCGTCGTCGGTGCGACGGTCGAGCAGTGCGACGTCGGCGCCGCACTGTGCTAGGCCGATGGCAATGCGCTGCCCAATCCCGCTCCCAGCACCGGTCACGATGGCAACCTGGCCGCTGAGATCGAAAAGCTTCGGGGCGTTGAGAGTGATGTCGGACACCGCTCTTCCTTTCTCTGTCTGTTTAGATCGTAGCTAGCTCCATGACAGAGACGTCGTTTGCCTCGTCACGATTGAGAATTCCTGCCTGCTTGCCCTGGGCAAGAACGAGAATGCGATTTGAGACGCCGAGAACTTCCTCGAGGTCGGAGCTTACGACGATGACCGCAACGCCCTGCTTGGCGAGGTTGACGATGATGTCGTAGATGCCGGCGCGGGCGCCGACGTCGATGCCGCGGGTGGGTTCGTCGAGCACAACCACCTTGGGATCGCGCATCAGCCACTTGGCGATCACGACCTTCTGCTGGTTGCCGCCGGACAAATCGGAGGCATACTGCTCCGCACGACCCTTGACGCCGAACTTGGCCACCGCCTTTTGCGCGAACGAGCGCCTGACGCGCGGTGTGATCCAACGCCCGCCCAGCTTGTCGAGGTTGGCATAGATGATGTTTTCCCCGATACGGTGCCCGACGACCAAGCCCTGCTCCTTGCGGTCCTCGGGAACCATGACGATGCCCTTGGCGATCGCGTCGGCAGGATCGCGCAGTCGAAGCTCCTCGCCTTCCAGCTTGATCGAGCCCGCGCCGATCGGATCGGCGCCCGAAATCGCGCGGACAAGCTCTGTGCGACCGGCACCGACCAATCCGGCAATTCCGAGGATCTCGCCTGCCTTGACGTCGAAGGTGATGTCACGGAACGAGTTGTCCAAAGAGCTGAGACCGGACACCTGAAGGACCGGGCGATCCGTTGGATCGGGCAGTGTCGGAAACATGCGGTCGAGCGAGCGCCCGACCATGCTCTCGACGATCGTGCGCACGGGCGTCGAGCTGTCAGCGAATTCCTGCACACGCTCGCCGTCGCGAAGCACGACGATCCGATCGGTGATCTGCTTGATCTCTTCCATGCGGTGAGAGATGTAGATGATGCCGACCCCCTCGGAACGAAGCTTCCGGACCTGTTCGAAAAGTGCTTCGGTCTCCGCGCCACCGAGGGCCGCGGTCGGCTCATCGAGGATGAGGAGCTTGGCGTTCAAAGCCAGCGCCTTGGCGATCTCGATGAGCTGCTGATTTGCGGTCGAAAGGCCGGCGACCTTCCGCATCGCTGGTATGTGCAGGTTCAGTCGGGCGAGCTGCTCCTGGGCGCGACGAACCATCTGCTGACGGTCGACCACGCCGTTCTTCATAGGCCAGCGACCGATGAAGACGTTCTCCGCGATGGAGAGCTGCGGCAGGAGCTGCAGCTCCTGATGGATCAGGACGACGCCATTGTCGATCGCCTCTCTTGGGGTGGCTGGGGCATAAGGCTGCCCCAGCCATGTCATGGAACCTTCGGATGGGGTGCGTGACCCGGCGATAATGCCGGAAAGCGTCGACTTGCCCGCTCCGTTTTCACCGAGAAGTGCGACCACTTCGCCCGGATGGACGTCCAAGCTGATATTCTTCAGAACCTGGAGCGGTCCATACCGCTTCGATATGCCCCTCAGCGAAAGAACCGCATCAGTCACGGCACACCTCCTCAAGACCTCGACTTCATTACGGATGGTTGGCGATGAAGCCTGCGACGTTTTCCTTGGTCGTCAACGTAGCGTCCAGGAGCTGGACCGGCGGCACCTTCTTGCCGGCGACAAGCTTGGCGGCGTTTTCGACCGCGTCGCGACCCATCTTCTGCGTCTGCTGCGTTGCAGTCACGTCGAAGACACCCTTGCTGAGGGCTTCGAGGGCAGCGGTATCACCGTCAAAGCCGCCAACCACGATCTTCTGAGAAGGATTGGCAACCTTGATGGCCTGTGCAGCACCAAGTGCGAGTGCGTCTGCCTGGGCAAAGACGATCGACACGTCCGGATTTGCCTGGAGCATGTTCTGCATGATCTGGAATCCTTCATCCTGGCTCCAGATGTTCGAGTACTGCTCGGCCACGACCTTGACGTCCGGGTTTGCCTTGAGAGATTGAGCGCAGCCCTTGGAACGGTCAACTTCGGGCGTCGTACCCTTCTGGCCATGGATGATGACCATTTTGCCCTTGCCGCCGGCCTGCTTCAGAATGAAGTCGCACACGGACTTTGCGGATGCGACGGAGTCCGTCGCAAGGAAGGTGTCGCCTGGTGCGCCGTCGGCATTGCGGTCGACGTTGACCACCGGAATGCCGGCGCTCTTGGCAAGCTTGACCGGAACGGTCGCAGCCGCCGCACCTGCCGGAATGTAGATCAGCGCGTCGATGTTCTGGGTCAGAAGGTCCTGGATCTGGTTGACCTGTGTCGGTCCGTCACCTTTTGCGTCGACGGTGACAACTTCGATGCCATGCTTTTTAGCTTCGGCCTCGACCGACTGCTTGATCTGGTTGAAGAAGTTTGCCTGGAGATTGGCAACCGCCAGGCCGAGCTTCTTCAGCTCCGCTGCGTGTACGGGTCCGAGCGTGAGACCGAGCAGTGCGGCAGACGCGAGCATGGTGCGCGCAATTTTCATTGTATTTCCTCCGTTGTTTGATGGAACCCTCGGGTATTTCCTCCCCCTCGGGGTATTGATCCGCTCCAGGACTTGGGGCGGAATTCCACGAGCCCGCCGACGCGGCGGACCCACTCGTCAGGCGCGATGTCGACGAATGGTCTCCGCGCCAACCGCAAGTACGATGACGATCCCGATGATCACTTGCTGAAGGAACGGCGAAACATTGAGTAGGTTGAGGCCGTTGCGAAGGACGCCGATGATAAGAACGCCGATCAGCGTTCCTCCGATCCCTCCGGCGCCGCCCGAAAGCGACGTCCCGCCGATGACGACCGCAGCAATGGTGTCCAGCTCATAGCCCAGGCCGCTGGAAGGCTGGACAGAGTCCAGGCGGGCGGCGAGTACGATGCCGGCCAGTCCGGCAAGGACCGCACTCACGACATAGACACCGATCGTCACGAGCTGGACGTTGATACCGGCCAAGCGAGCGACTTCCGGGTTTCCGCCGACAGCGTAAAGCATGCGGCCTTCGGACCGGAAGCGCAGGAAGAGCCCGGCTGCAAGCACGACAGCAAGCATGAGAAATACGGTGGCAGTCAGCACCCCGAAATGGCGATCGATCGCGAGCATCATGAACCAGTCGGGGAATCCAACAATCTGCTGGCCATCCGTGATCATGTTTGCGACGCCGCGAGCTGCGGACATCATGGCCAAAGTGGCGATGAACGCCGGCACTCGGAATTGCGTCACCAGGAGTCCAACAATCAGACCGGAGACGGCGGATGCGACCAGCCCGAAGGCGATCCCGACAGGCAGCGGAAGTCCGGCAACGTTAGCGGTCCAGCCCATGACCATCATAGCAAGGGCAAGCACCGAACCAACCGAGAGGTCGATGCCGCCGATCAGGATGACGAAGGTCATTCCGACCGCCATGATGCCAAGGACGGTGATCTGATCGAGGATGTTGAGGCCGTTTCGAACGGACAGAAACGCGTCGGTGCTGAAGCTCAGAAAGACGCAAAGCGCGAGCAGCCCCACGAGTGGGCCGGTGGCGCCCCTGAGCTTGGCAAGCCAGGTGCCGGACGAGAGCCTCTGTTCATTGATGTCGAGCGCCACCATCGTTCCTCCCTGGATCTCGTCGGTCGTCAATATTTGTTCAATGCAGAATATTTATTCACGCCTGCCGGAAAATTCATTAACAAGTTGCTTTAGGGCTGTCAACAGGATTTGTCCGTGCCCGTCATGGCACGATGTTTGTCTGAGGGGGTTGACTAAACGTGTTCGTATGCAAAAATATTGGATAGTGAATATTTATGCACAAGAGGAATCCATGGATACGACAGAACTCGAGCGCCTCGCTCGCGAGATCCGATTGCGCGATCTTCAGGCCGTCTTCGAAGCAGGTGCCGGCCATATCGGCGGGGAAATGTCGGTCATCGATATCCTGACGGCCCTTTATTTCCGCGTGCTGAACGTTTGGCCGGACCAACCAAAGCACCCCGCTCGGGACAGGTTCGTTCTTTCGAAGGGCCATACGGCGTGTGCCCTGTACGTGACCCTGGCAAAGCGCGGCTTCATTCCGGAAGAGGAGATTTCCACCTTCCTGCGGCCGCACTCGAGACTGAACGGGCATCCTAACTGTAATAAGGTTCCGGGTGTCGAAACGAACACCGGGCCGCTTGGCCATGGTCTGCCCGTTTCGGTGGGTATGGCGAAGGCCGCCAAGCTCTCCGGCGCAAAGTATCATACATACGTCGTCACCGGCGACGGAGAGATGCAGGAGGGTTCCAACTGGGAGGCGATCATGGCCGCGGCCCAATTCAAGCTGGATAACCTGACGCTGGTCATCGACCACAACAGGTTCCAGCAGGGTGCCGCTCTGGCCGACACCAACGATCTCGCGCCGCTGCGCCCGAAGCTCGAAGCCTTCGACTGGGAAGTCACCGAGGTCAACGGAAACAATATGAGCGAGGTCGTCCCGGCCCTCGAACACAGGGGATCGCGGCCGCACTGCATCGTGGCCCACACCAACAAGGGTCATGGAATCTCGTTCATGCAGGACCGCGTCGACTGGCACCACAAGGTCCCGAGCAAGGAACAGTACGAAATCGCATTGGCAGAACTGTCGGAGGCACTGTGATGAACGCGCCAGTAAACGCACCCAACCTCCACGATTGCCGCGACGCGTTCGCAGCGACGCTCGAGCGCCTGGCAGCCGAGAACGAAACGATCGTCGCGGTCTGCAATGACTCCGTAGGCTCCTCCAAGCTCGGCGGCTTCAAGTCGAAGTTTCCCGACCGCCTCGTCAATGTCGGCATCGCGGAACAGAACATGGTCGGCGTTGGAGCAGGTCTCGCCAACGGCGGGCGCCTTCCATACGTCTGCGGCGCCTCTCCCTTTCTGACGGGGCGATCGCTGGAGCAGATCAAGGCCGACATTTCCTATTCGAATGCAAACGTCAAGCTCGTGGGCATTTCCTCTGGAATGGCCTATGGCGAGCTGGGGCCGACCCACCATTCGATCGAAGACTTCGCCTGGACGCGCGTCCTGCCCAATCTTCCTGTGATCGCGCCATGCGACCGCATCGAGACTGCCGCGGCCGTCGAGTGGGCGGCGACCTACCATGGGCCATGCTTCCTGCGCCTTTCGCGCGTGGGTGTGCCCGACCTTCTTGCGCAAGGTCACAGGTTCGAGCTTGGCAAGGCAAATCTCCTGCGCGACGGTTCGGACGTCACGCTCATTGCCAACGGCACTCTGACCCATCGCATGGTGAAAGCAGCCGAAATCCTTGCAAAACACGGCATCAGCGCCAGGGTGCTCAACCTTGCAACGGTTCGCCCGATCGACGAGGAGGCCATTATCGCCGCGGCGATAGAAACCGGCGCTATCGTGACGGCCGAAGAGCATTCGATCTTTGGGGGGCTTGGCTCTGCGGTCGCTGAAGTGGTGGTCGACAATGCTCCAGTCCCGATGAAGCGTCTGGGTGTTCCCGGCATCTACGCTCCGACCGGATCGGCGGAGTTCTTGCTCGACGAGTTCGGCATGGCACCGTTTGCAATCGCCGACGCCGCGCAGTCGCTGATCAAGCGCAAGTAAACTGGTAGCACCTAATCAAGCCGGGGCGCACTCGCCGCCCCGGCCCGAATGATCTGGGAGGATACGATGCGGGTTATTCTGGCGATCGACCAGGGCACGACCAATTCCAAGGCAGTTCTCGTTTGCGAAAAGGGTGAAATCGTCGCCAGAGGCTCGGCTCCTGTCGGCATCTCCTATCCAAGGCCCGGCTGGGTCGAACAAGATCCACGCCGGCTCTACGCCTCTGTCTGCGAAGCAATCGACGCCTGCTTGAAGGCCGTACCCGATGTGACCATCGAAGCCGTGGCGATTTCCAATCAACGCGAGTCGGTCACCGCCTGGGACGCCGACACGGGAGAAGCATTAGGCCCGGTGCTGAGCTGGCAGTGCCGACGCACGGCGCAAGATTGCGAGCGTCTAGTCGCCGAAGGTCGTCTTGACCGTGTACAGGCTCTCACCGGCCTTCCCTTGGACCCGATGTTTCCCGGTTCGAAATTCCGATGGCTGCTCGACCGTGTGCCGACAGGCCGATCGGTCCGACTTGGAACGATCGACAGTTGGCTTGTGCACTGCCTGACCAGCGGGGCCCGGCACGTCTGCGATGCCTCGAACGCTGCCAGAAGCCAATTGTTCGACCTTCAGCAGCAGAGATGGAGTGAGGAACTCGGAGAGATTTTCCGCGTCGATACCGCATTCCTCCCGGAGGTGCTCGACAGCTCTGCGGATTTCGGCGCGACGCATGGGCTTCCGGGCGTACCGGACGGCACACCTATCAGGGCCGCAATCGGCGATAGCCATGCCGCCCTGTTCGGTCATGGAGCGTTCAAACCGGGCGATGGCAAGGTAACCTTCGGAACGGGCTCCTCGGTGATGACGACACTTCCTCGGTTCATCGCCCCGTCCAACGGCGTCACGACCACTGTCGCATGGCGCATCAGCGGAAAGCCGACTTTCGCCTTCGAAGGCAACATTCTCGTTTCCGCCGCAAGCCTCCCCTGGATGGCGGGCATTCTCGGCCTCCCCGATGTGGCCGCCTTGGTCGACCTGGCGGCGACCGCTGAACCAGGAGGACCAGGCTTCGTGCCCGCCTTCGTAGGACTGGGCGCACCCTACTGGAACTCCGACGCGCGGGCCCTCTTCTCGCAGATCAACTTCAGCACGACGCGTGCTCAGATGGCACGCTCAGTGACGGATTCGATCGCCTTCCAGGTCCACGACGTGATCGCTGCCATGCGCGCACAGAGCGGCGGCGAACTCGGCGCCCTTTATGTCGACGGTGGACCAAGCCAGAACCGCTTCCTGATGCAGTGCGTCTCGAACCTTGTCGAACACGCCGTCATCCAATGCGAGGCGCCCGAGGCGTCGGCGCTCGGTGCCGCATATCTGGCGGGACTATCACTCGGCCTGTGGAGCGATCTCGGGGTCATCGCGGGACTGCCTCGAAGCAAGCAGGTCATTGCCCCGGAACGCGTGGATCGGGATGCGCTCCTGAATACCTGGAATGATGCTCTCGCCCGCTCGACGTCGCGCCAAACACCGGCTAAAGGTGAATAAAAATTCACACCGGGATCAGCGATGTCTCGCCTAAACGAACTCCGCCTCATTTCAAGAGTCGCCCAGATGTATCACATCGAGGGACGGCGACAGGCGGAAATCGCACAGCATCTTCGGCTGTCGCAGGCAACAGTCTCCCGGATGCTGAAGCGCGCTGAGGCGGAGGATATCGTCCGGACGAGCGTCATCCCGCCTGTTGGCACCTACAGCGAACTCGAGGCGGGCCTGCGTGAAAGGTACGACCTGCCCGAGGCAGTTGTTGTGGAGTGTACGGAAGACCGCGACGGAGCCATCATGGCCCGGATCGGAGAAGCGGCAGCTCATCTCCTGGAGGTCACACTTGCCCCCGGAGAGATCATCGGGGTTTCGAGTTGGAGTCAAACCATCTTCAAGATGGTGGAAAACATCCACCCTCAGAAGAGCGCGCAGGCGAAATACGTCGTTCAGACGCTAGGCGGCATGGGCGATCCATCGGTACAGACCCACGCGACCCAACTTACGACACGGCTTGCGCGGCTGACCGGTGCGGAGCCGAAGCTTCTTCCTGTGCAGGGAGTGACCACCTCGCGAGAGGCCAAGCTCCTCATGCAGTCCGATCCATTTGTCAGAGAGACGATGGACTTGTTTGGCAGCATCACGCTTGCGATCGTCGGCGTCGGAGCCGTCGAACCCTCAGAACTTCTCGCACGGTCGGGCAACATCTTTTCGTCGCGGGAGCTTGCTGATCTCGCAGATGCAGGTGCCGTCGGCGACATCTCGCTCCGTTTCTTCGACAAAAACGGCAAAGCGGTGAAGACGCCCTTGGACGAGCGCGTTATCGGCATCCCGCTTGAGGATCTTGCGCGGGTCGATCGCGTCATCGCTTTGGCTGGCGGCTTGAAAAAGACGGCCGCTATTGCCGGCGCGCTGCGACTTGGGGTCATCGGCATGTTGGTGACCGACAAGTTCACCGCCCAGCGATTGATCGATCTGTAGAATCGCTTTCCGGAAAACACCGAGCCACCTAAAGCCGATCCAAGCGGCATAATTTCGGCTGAACGCGTAATGGACCAGTTGTAACATTCGTGGAACCGGTCATGACGCTCCGCGAGCGCAATGCGCACGTAGACGCCATCCCGGTACGCAAGCCATGCTTTGGACCTCGCCGATGTGGATGCGGGTTGGCGAGCGCTGTCGCTGTTGGCTTCCAGGTGACGAAGAACCGAGAGCACCATTTAGAAATTGCCAGGCCGAATATGCGTCAGCCCATGGCAAGCATTATTGGGGCGGCGGCGTTCAAAAGGCAGGACTTGGTTTGGTTAGCGCCCTGAGGCTTTGCGCCTATCAGCGCTTTACCAGATGGATGCCTGCCAAGGTGCAACGGACCGATCCGCCCGCTTTTTCGATCGTCGGAATATCAAGGGCGACGGGTTTGACGCTTTCCTCGATCACGGCAAGTTGATGCCGGTCGAGGCATGCGAGTGCGGTGGTCGAAAGCGCCAGGATACGGCCGTCCCTTCCCTGAAGCTCCAGGGCGTTGCCGGCAAAGTGCGAAATCTGCTCGTTCGTCAGCGCAACGATGCTCCGGCCGGAACGCTCCAGTCTGGTGACGATCTCCTGCCGCCTGGCAGGATCGGTCATCATCTCCAGCCCGATCATGGCGAAATCGGTGGCGATGCACATCAGGACGTTAGTGTGATAGACCGAGACGCCGTTTTCGTCGCGGGCGTCGAACACCATCGGCTCGTAGTTGAAATGGGTCGAGAAGCGTTCGAGCGCGATCGGATCGGTGCGATCGGAGCGCACCGCATAGGCGACCCGGTCGATGTGGTCGAAGACCATAGCACCGGTGCCCTCGAGAAAGAGCCCGTCGGATTCAAGGCCCGAATGTCGATGACCTCCTGCACCCGATAGCGGGTCTTCAGCATTTCGATGACGTCGCTGCGCCGTTCGCGGCGGCGGCTGACGGCCTTCATCGGATAGATCGCGAGGTGACCGCCGGTATGGGTCGAGAACCAGTTGTTGGGAAAGACCGAATCCGGTGTCTGCCGACCGGTATCCTCGAAGAGATGCACCTCAACGCCGTGACGTCCGAGCGTGTCGGCGGCCTCAGTTATTTCACCATACGCCACGGACGACAGATCCTCCCTCATGTCCTGACTGGTCTGGAAATGATTGTCGGCCGCCGTTTCCGTGTTCACGCTAAAATGGTGCGGGCGCACCATGACCACCGCGGAGGGCGCTTGAATGGAGTAGGCTGAATGTCCAGGCATCGTTTTGCTCCTACGCCTGCCTTGCCCGCTGCAGCATGCCGAAGAGATCACGCGGATCGTCGGGGTCGGCGATGATGTCGAGGTCCTGGTAGAGCCCTGTGCCCCTGAGCCTGTCGCGGACGTAGCGCAGCGCGGAAAAATCCTCGATCGCGAAACCCACGCTGTCGAAGAGCGTGATCTGGCTGATATTGCGCCGCCCCTGCGCCTGGCCGGTGATGACCTTCCACAATTCCGTAACAGGGTAGTCCGGTTCCATCTGCTGGATCTCGCCCTCGATGCGCGTCTGCGGCGGATATTCGACGAAGGTGTCGGCGCGCAGCAGGATATCGCGATGCAGCTCGGTCTTGCCGGGGCAGTCGCCGCCGATGGCGTTGATGTGGACGCCGGCGCCGATCATGTTGTCGGTGAGGATCGTCGCATATTGCTTGTCGGCGGTGCAGGTGGTGATGATGTCGGCGCCCTCGATTGCGGATTGCGCCGAGGTGCAGGCGGTGACCGTCAATCCGGCGCCCGACAGGTTGCGCACCATCTTTGCGCTCGCCAGCGGATCGATATCGTAGAGCCTGATGTGATCGATGCCGCAGATGGCCTTCATGGCAAGCGCCTGGAACTCCGCCTGCGCGCCATTACCGATCATCGCCATGGTGCGGGCACCCTTCGGTGCCAGATGGCGTGCCGCCATGGCCGAGGTGGCGGCGGTGCGAAGCGCTGTCAGCAGCGTCATTTCAGTCAGCAGCACCGGATAGCCGGTCGAGACTTCCGCCAGGAGGCCAAAGGCGGTGACGGTCTGCAGGCCCTGCGCCATGTTCTTCGGATGGCCGTTCACATATTTGAAGCTATAGATCTCGCCATCCGAGGTCGGCATCAGCTCGATCACGCCCTCGCGGGAATGGGAGGCGACCCGCGGTGTCTTGTCAAAGAGCTCCCAGCGGCGGAAATCCGCCTCGATGACGTCGGTGAGCTCGGCCAGTAAGGTTTCCAGCCCGATATGGTGGACGAGCCGCATCATGTTCTCGACGCTGACGAAGGGAACGAAGGCTTTTTCCGATGGAAGGGGTGACGACATCACGAAATCCTCTGGCGCTGGGCTGATGAAGAGAGGCTAGCGTTCCCAAGTGTTGGCCGAAAGCGCAAAACTGTGCTAGTTCCGGCAGCTGATTGTACAATTTGTTCAGTCGGTTTGCATAAATTTATCAACCAGGAGCGGGAAGCATGGATGTCGCGAAATATTCCCCGGATGATCTCGACCGCCGCATCATCGGCCATCTTCGCGCGGATGGACGGGCATCGTTGACCAAGCTTTCGCATGCGCTCGGCGTTGCACGCGGGACAGTGCAGAACAGACTGGACCGCTTGATCGAGACAGGGACGCTGCTCGGATTTACCGTGCGGGTGAGAGAAGACTACGATCTGAGCGCGGTGCATGCGGTGATGATGATCGAGGTCGTCGGCAAGTCGACGACGCAGGTCATTCGCAAGCTGCGCGGTCTGACGGAGATTTCCGCGTTGCACACGACCAACGGCAATTGGGATCTCGTCGCCAATATCCGGGCGGCAAGCCTTGCGGATTTCGACCGCGTTCTGCGCGAGGTGCGCATGATCGATGGCGTTGCCAACAGCGAAACGAGCCTTCTGCTGAGCAGCGTTTGACAAAAAGAGATGTCATCGATACCTCCGCCATTGTCGCGATCGCCCTGGACGAACCGGAAGCAATCGACCAAACAGCAAGCGATGGTGTGCGGCGTATAGCGCCTGTTGCCTTGATCGCTGGAGTGCGATGCCCGCATAGGCGCGCGCAGACCGCGGTCGACGTTTTTTGAGCGCGGCATATCCGTTCGGCAACTGGGGCTCAACGCGATCCGGTGAGCCCCGATCCAAATTCACACGATAGCAGGCAATCGGCTCAGTGATGTTCTTGACCCGCTGATCGCCCATCGGCTCGAAGGCAAAGGCAAGCTTGCCTCCGACCTCCTTCGATACCTTGCCTGAAACACAGGATCAGCGACCGTAAGTCACCTCAACGGTCGCCTTGCCGAGCGTATTTGCCCGTACATAGAACCCAATCATGGCCGCAGGCGCCGTTTCGGGAAGCGCAAGCTTGTCCACAGAGAGCGCGTAGACGGTGAACTGATAGTGGTGCGGAGCATCTCCGGCCGGCGGGCATGCGCCACCATAGCCGGATGTGCCGAAGTCGGTGCGGCCTTCCACGGCGCCCTCCGGAAGCTTCTTGTCGCCACTTGCGCCGGTCGCAATCTTGGAAACAGTTGCGGGAATGTTGATCACAGTCCAGTGCCACCAGCCGGAGCCTGTCGGCGCATCCGGATCGTAAGCCATGATGGCGAAGCTCTTGGTGCCTTCAGGCGCCCCTGACCAGGCCAGTTCCGGCGAAATATTCTTGCCCGTGCAACCGAAGTTGTTAAACACCTGCGCGCTGGCCATGGGTTTTCCAGGGCTCAGGTCATTGGAGCTCAGTTTCATTTCGGCGTGAGCGACAGTTACGTTGACAAGTGACGAGGCAAGCAGTGCTGCTATGAGACGCATGATGTTTTCCTGGTTGATACTGCCGGGAAACTATCCTCCCCCAGAAAGAGCGTCTGCCCCGAGATGCTCAACTTCTGTCCTGGTCCGCTCAAAGACGTCAGGGTTGCTGCGCACATGGCGCGGGTTGATACCAAACCGTTCCTTGAACCGCGCCGCGAATTGAGATGGCGAGTCGTAGCCCACCTCCAGCGCGATGTGTGCAATCGGCACACTGGTCGTGTGCAGGAGGCCCAGTGCCCTCGTCATTCGGGTGTCGCTTAAGGTCTCGCTGAAACTCGTGTCTTCAGCAGCCAGCTTACGTCTGAGCGTCGCCTCGCTCATGTGGAATGAACGGGCCGCATGCCCCAGCGTCCAGTCGAAGGCAGGGTTCTTTTCAATCATGTGGCGCAGCCGGTCTCGCAGCAACAAACTTTGGGCTTCGCCCAAGACGGCACCTGCAAGCGCGAACCATGTGATGAGTTCCATCAAGCGGGCCGCGGCAATCGGCACCGGAAGCTTGATCAGGTTTTCCGAGTCGCTGCAAAACTCGAAGAGTGCCGCTGCCTGCTCGGGCATGTCAGACACTTTCGCGGGAACTGCCGTTGACGGACGGGTTATGGCACCCATGCGACCGTATGCGTCCTCGAATAGTTGGCGCGGAACGGGAAGTGCAAGCGTTTCATAGCTCTGTGGCGCCTTCGGTATGTTTTCCATGGTCAGCGGACGATTATCTGGCAAGAGGCCAAACTCTCCGGCGGCAAGGCGCAACGGCATGTCGTGGGCCGTAACGATCTTTGTTCCCGATCGAACCTGGATCAGCAAAGGACACGTGTTCACGAGGCGGTAGAAACACGCCCGTCCACCCTGTCGGATTACGGCGCCGGCGGGGATAGGCAAAACGTCGTGCAATGCAACCTCTTGATGTCTGACGGATCTGGCATGGCTAGATCTTTGGGTCCACAGCCGATCATAGGTCGAACGTGCGGACGGCGGAAGCTTTCACTTTCACATCCACGTCGGTTGTCTGCAGATCAAGCAGCTTAGCCCATATCGAGGATATTGCGCGTCGCGGAAAAAGATGGCCGCGTTCGCATTTTCGGCAGGACCGGCGCGAGGAGCTGCCGCGCAAATAGCGCCGATGGGCCATCCGCGCGATCATTGGTTGACCCGAATTGCTCAGAAGCGAATGACCACACATCCGTGCGGCCCAAGTGAAAGGCAATCATTGACCTCCTTGCCGCTAAGAAGATCTGTGCCACCACCTGGCAAGCATTTCACTTCGACATCGGCTCCGTCCGTATTGAGCACGAACAGGAGCTTGCGGTCGGCCGCTTCGCGGACGGTCACCTCCACGTTGGCGGGAAGGTCGGCCACCAGGGGTGCGATGCCTGCGCGCGCAAACACCTGTTCTGCAAGGCTCTCGGCCAGTGCAGCGGTGAGATATGTGCCCATGTAGATGGCACTGCCCTCGCCTACTTTGCGGCTGGTAATGGCCGCCCGCCCGCTCGCAAAGCGGTTGCTCCACCGACCGAGCACCTCGACGTCTGGATCCACGTCGAGCAGTTCGTAGAGATGGGCGGCCTCGTGCTCCTGATTGCCGAGCACGAACTTGTACCGTCGGGCCGCCGAGCCGGCCGAAAGTCGCTTTGCGGGATTGTGCAGTACGAACTCCGTGCCATTGAGACCGAACAGGCCATCGGCGCCTGGTTCAGCAACGCGACCGAATTCCTCGACCCGCACGCCACAGAGTTCGGAAAGACCGCGGCCGGGCGCGAGAACCGTCGGAATGTGGTTATGCTCGTCCCGCGTTCCTGTCATCGCGCCGATCACCAGCGTGCCGCCATTCTTGACAAAGGCCTCGACATTGGCGTTCCACTCCGGCTTCCACATCGCCCAATGGGGAACATAGAGCAGCTTGATCCGCGAAAGATCATCTTCTGGATGAATGAAACCGCAAGCAATGCCCCTGGAATGGCAATAGCGGTGCAGATGAACACCATCCTCCAACGGGCTCGGCAGACCCATGGGATAGGTCTTGTAGGCCTCCTGGTTGTCGAAATCGGCACCGGCGATGGCGACATCCATGCGGACGGTCGTGCCCAGAAGGTCCTTCTTGATCTTGGCGACGTCGCCGGCGAATTCGATCGCTTCCTGATAGCGCCGGCGCGGCACGTCGTCATGGTCAATGAGGCCCATCCAATAGATTTCGGCGCCGTAATGCGCCGGACGCCAACGGAAGAACATCAAGCCGTCGGCGCCGCGCGCCACAGAGCTCAGCGCCATACGGCGCATCTCGCCCGGTTCGGGGGTCATGGTGGAAAAGCCCGGCTGACTGCCGAAGCCCGAAGCTTGCTCCGGAACGATGAAATTGCCGCTGTAGGCGCGACAGACATCGAGATGCAGCGCCTGCGTTGCGGCATGCCCGCCAGTGCGACGCATCTCGTCGTAGAGCATCGGATAGATATCGAAGCCGATAAAGTCCAGGTCGCTACCGAACTGGCCGCGGAAGTCGATGTCTTCCAGGCGGCCAAGATTGTGGAAGATGAACCAGTCCGGGTTGGTCCGACGCAGGATTTCCACCTGATCGTGCTGGAATGCGGCGGTCGCATGCGCCAGGAAGCGGTGATAGTCCTGGAAATGACCAGGGCTCGGAAAGCCGGGATTGTGGGCACGCGGCGCGGTGATCTGGTCGAAATTGTCATATGCTGTTGCCCAGAAATTTCCACCCCACACAAAATTGAGCGCATCGATCGTCTCGTAACGATCCCTGAGATAACGGCGGAATTCGCGTTCTGTCGCTTCTGAATAAGAGGTGGAAGACGTGGTGTTGAGCTCGTTGTCGGTCTGCCAGCCTATAACGTGCGGGTTGTCGCGATAATGGTTGGCGAGCGCCTCCGTGATGCGGCGGCTGTGCGCACGGTAAACAGGACTGTTGGTGTCGGCATGCTGGCGAGAGCCATGGGTTGCGACGCGATCGTTCACGTCAACGCGTAGCACTTCCGGATAGGTCGCGCTCAGCCACCGGGGCGGCGTGGCGGTCGGCGTACAGAAGATCGTCTCGATGCCACAGGCGCCCAGGACGTCGATCGCCTTGTCGAACAGCGAGAAGTCGAACACGCCCTCGCGCGGCTCCATGATGTGCCAGGCGAACTCGCCCAAACGCACGACGTTGAAGCCGGCAACGGCCATGCGCTCGGCGTCACGCTCCCAGTAGCTCTCGTCGACATGTTCCGGATAATGCGGGACGCCGATGAGAAAATCGTCAAGATTAAGGGTGCGCCACACCGAAAGGGGCGCAGGAGCTGTGCGCTTCATGTCATTCTTATCCTTGTTCAGAGACTTGCGACGGGTTTGGGAGAGCTGATGGTTCGGCCGTCGGCCGCAAAGAGGTAGGCATCGCGCACGTCAAAGCCGATGGAAACCGAGGCAGCTGCCTGGAATGGCCGGATGTCGCCGATCTGGGCGGTGAAGACACCGGTTCCGCTGTCGGAGCCGGTTGTCACCAAATCACCGGCATCGACATAGACGATGGTTTCTCGGCCGAGATATTCGGTGAGCCGCACTTGTCCGTAGAAGGTAAAGGCGCACCCAGCCTGATCAATCGTGAGCTTTTCGGGGCGGATACCAACCGTGACCGTGTCGCTCTTGGCGGCTGGCACTCTAAGATCGTCGAAGGAAACCGTCAGCCCGTCGGCACAGGCGACCCTGGCACTGCGACCCGAGACCTCCGCGACCGTGCCGGTCACGAAGTTCATGCGCGGCGCGCCGAGGAAGCCCGCGACGAACAGGTTGGCGGGATTGGCATAGAGGTCGAGCGGCGCACCCACCTGCTCGATACGACCGCGATTGAGCACGACGATGCGACTTGCCATGGTCATCGCCTCGACCTGGTCATGCGTCACATAGATCATCGTCGAACCAAGCTCAGCATGCAGGGTCGACAGTTCGACGCGCATCTGCGTGCGCAGTGCCGCATCGAGATTGGACAGCGGCTCGTCGAACAGGAAGACGTCGGGCGAACGGGTAATGGCCCGGCCGATGGCGACACGCTGCCGCTGACCGCCGGACATTTGCTTGGGCCGCTTGTCGAGCTGCTCCTCGAGCCGGAGGATTTTTGCCGCCCTCGCCACCGCCGTATCGATTTCCGCCTTGGGCCGTCCGGCCATGCGAAGGCCGAAACCCATGTTCTGCGCCACCGTCATATGCGGATAGAGCGCATAGGACTGGAAAACCATGGCGATGCCCCGGTCGCCTGGCTCGAGCCGGGTGACATCCCGCCCCTTGATCAGCAACTGGCCCGACGTTACCGTCTCGAGACCCGCGATTGTCTTCAGAAGCGTGGACTTGCCGCAGCCGGATGGTCCGACCATGACAACGAACTCGCCCTCCTCGATGGAGAGGTTGATGTCGTTGAGCGCATGGAACTTGCCATAGTGCTTCTGAACGTTCTGGATTTCTACGCTGGCCATTGAGCCATCCTTTGATCTTTGCGCATCAGCCCTTCACGGCTCCAACCGTGAGGCCGGCGATGAAATGGCGTTGCATGAGGAAGAACATCACGACGGGCGGGATCGCGACCATGATCGTGGCGGCTGCCACGAGGTTCCATGCCGAAACCCATTCGCCGCGCAGGTTGCTGAGGCCCGCCGTCACCGGCTTGACGGTATCGCTCTGGGTCAACACGATTGCCCAGAAATAATCATTCCAGACGAAGGTGAAGGTCAGGATCGCAAGTGCTGCCAGCGCCGGACGGATCAGCGGCAAGACGACATGGATCAGCGTTTGGCCGGGCGAAGCCCCTTCAGCTCGCGCAGCCTGGAAAAGTTCGTCCGGCAAAGCCGCGATGAAATTCCGCATGAACAGCGTCGCAAAGCCGGTCTGGAAGGCGATGTGGAAGAGGATAAGCGCAGTGTAGGTATCATAAAGGCCGAACGACACCATCAGGTCGCGCACCGGGATCATCATGATCTGCGCCGGCAGGAAGTTGCCACCAACGAAGAGCGCAAACATCAGGTTGGCGCCCCGGAAACGGTAGCGCGACAGCACGTAGCCTGTGAGGGTCGAAAGGATCAGCACTCCCAGAACCGACGGCAACGTGATGATCAGGCTGTTGAGAAAGTAGCGGGCCATGGCCGTCTGGGTGAAGACGGCCATATAGTTTTCGACGAAATTGAAACTCTTCGGCCAGCCCCAGTAATTGCCGGCCATCACTTCCTCGAACGACCGGAGCGATGTTGCCATTACTGCCATCAGCGGCACGAGCCAGAGGATCAGGACAAACGCGACCATGCCGGCATAGGCTGCCCGGCGAAGTGGGGATTCTTCGGAAATCGGACGCGGATACATCAAAGAGCCTCCCGTTCAGGCTTGAGCAGGGTGCGCAGGTACCAGGCGATAAAGACGGCCATGATGACGAAGAGCACGGTGGCTATGGCGGCTCCATATCCAAAGCGATAGGAGAAGATGGATTGCTCGTACATCTGATAGGCGAGCACGCTAGACGAGCCGAACGGTCCGCCGGACGTCATGACCGCGACCATGTCGAATGAACGCAGCGCTCCGATCACGGTGACGGCAAGCGCGATGAAGCTGACTTCCCGCAATTGCGGCAGCACCACGTGCCACAGCATCGGCCAGCCACGCGCTCCGTCGACCTGGCCGGCGCCGATCAGATCCTCGCTGAGGTTATTGAGACCCGCAAGAAACAGCACCAGGCAGAAGGCAGTCTGAGGCCACAGCGCTGCGACTACGACCGCAAACGTAACGAAATGCTCGTCAGAAAGCAGCGCCGGTGCGGTGGCTCCGAAATAGCCGAAGATCAGCGATAGCAGGCCGAAGCTCGGATCGTAGACCCAAGTGAAGACCACGCCGACCGTCACCGATGCCAATACCAGCGGCACGAAGAAGAGGGACTTCATGACGCGCATGCCCCTGATCGGCTGGTTGAGCAGCAGTGCCAATGCGAGACCGAGTGGTGGCGCCAGCATGAACATGACGAGCCAGATCAGGTTGTTCTTGAGCGAAACATAGAATTGCGGGTCATCGATGAGCTGTGCGTAGTTCGACAGGCCCACCCACCGCATCTCGCTGACGCCATCCCAGTCGAAGAATGAGACCCAGACCGTTTGGATCGAGGCCATGATGATGACGATGCCGAACAGAAGGGCTCCGGGGAAAATGAACAAGGTTGGAGCCATCCAAGAGCGATGGCGTCGCCAGAAACTGGACATCTCTTTCTGCTTTCCAGGGTCGGAATTGGTTACGTGCGGTCGATGCTTGCCGGCGCTGCCGGATTTCGGACAGGAGTGCGTGAAGTAAGCATCTCCTGTCCGAAGCGCGGCCAGCGCAGGGAGGGTGCATGGCCGCAGGCGATCGCGGTCACGCCTTGAAGACGCGCTTGCGGGTTGCTTCAAGCCGCTCGAGAATCTGCTCGCGCCGTTCTGGCTTGACCATGAACTCCTGGAAGCCCTTCAGCCCTTCCTGTGCCATGTCGGGATCGGTGTCGCGGTCGTAGTACTGGGCAGTGGCCGCAACGGTCTTCAGCGATTCCACGGCAGCATTGACCAGCGGATCCTTGCTCGGCGGGCAATCACTGCGGGGTGGCACTGCACTTTCCGCTTCGAGGAAGGCCGACAGGTTCTCGGTCTTATAGAAATAGGCAAGGAAGTCGCGTGCGCCTTGCTTGTTCTTGGCATTCTTCGGAACGTGGATCGAATTCAGTGCGAAATCCTCATAGCGTGCCATGCCGGAGGTGATTTCCGGGAACGGCGCAAACGCGATCTGGTCGACCTGATCCTCGGGGAAGCCATATTTTATGAAGCCGGCCAGATCCATCATCGCGGCTTTCTTCTGCGCCAGTGCGGCGGCAGCCTGCTCCCAGCCGAAGGAGGTGTGGTTTGGGCTGAACATCTCAGCCTTGATCAGTTCCTCCCATGTGTCGAACACCGGCTTCAGCGCATCGTCGGTATAGGACATCTGACCATCCATCAGCGCCATATGCTTGTCGAGGCCGTTGATGCGCAGGTTCATGTGATCGAACCACCCGGCGGCAGGCCACATTTCCTTCGTGCCCATGCTGACCGGGATCATGCCTGCCGATTTCGCCTGCTCGCCAAGTGTCAGTAGATCCTTAATGGTCTTGGGCGCCGTCCAGCCCTTTTCGGCAAAGACGTCCTTGCGGTAGAACAGGCCCCAGAGAAGGCCCCCGAGAGGCAAGCCATACTGCTTACCATCCACCGTGACCGCTGCGGTCGATGGGCCGAGCACGCTCTTGTAGTTCTCGCGTTCGAAAAGATCGGAAATGTCGTCGAACAGATCACGCTTGACGAAGGCCTTCATGCGGTTACCGGAGAACCAGAAGCAGAGGTCCGGCGCACCCACGACAAGATAGCTGCGAATAGCCGTTTTGTGGGCCTCATGGTCCATATTGTTGATGGTGACTTTGACACGCCCCGCCTTCTCATACTCGCTTGCGATGCGCTGAAGCACCTCCCGCTGCGCGGCGTTGCCGATATTGGAGATGATTGTCAGCTCCTTGCTCTGCGCCAGCGCGGGGCAGCTAAGTGCCACGCCAGCCAGCGCCGTACCGGCGCCGATCATGAACTGGCGTCGCGAAGAGGCCGCGCTTTCCATCAACGACGTTAGATCTTTCATTGCCATTCTCTCCTCCCAAGACAAAGCTTCGGCATTGCCGAGCAACCGTCTGCTCGGACAGGCCAAGTTCGATGAATGTGCTGAGCGTCGCCTTGCTGTGCGATGTGGCGGCAGGCGAACTCCTCCTCGATTGCCAACGGCGCGAAGTTAGCCTAGCTTTAGGGTCGACGCAATAGTTAATTTACGAAATAAATTAATGAGGAGATGAAGTGAGAGGCAACGCCAGCACATCGCGAGCCCTGAACCGGCGCCTTATCCTGAACCTGCTGCGCAACCGCGGCCCTATCTCCCGCGCCGAGATGGCGCAAATTACCGGGTTGAGCCCTGCGGCCGTCACGTTCGTGGTCGCCGAATTGATGGAGGAGGCACTGGTCGTGGAGCGCGAGGCGGTTGCTGGAACCACTGGCCGGCGCCCCGTACCAGTCGACATCAACTACGAAGCCCATCTTGCGCTTGGCTTCAAGCTCAACCGATACAGCATCGACTGCGTGCTGACCGATCTGGCCACGACCCCCCTTGCATCGCGCGAAGCGGACGTCGCCGATACGAGCCCGCAGGGCATGATCGAAACCATTGCGGCGACGATCCCGAAGCTCCTCGCGCAGGCTAACCGGCAGGGAACGGAAATCATGGGTATTGGTGTTTCGATCCCCGGAGAAATCGATCCATCGACCGGCATGTGCATCCAGAGCCCCCGCTTCGGTTGGAAGAACCTGCCGTTCGCGGAGCTGCTCGCCAAACGCGTCCATGTTCCGGTCTGGACCGACGACGACGTGAACGCTTTCGCCGTCGCGCAGAAACTGTTCGGCGTCGGCCGGGATCACCAAAACTTCGCAGCGCTTGCGATTGGCGCCGGTATCGGCTGTTCGCTTGTGATCAAGGGCGAGATCTATCATGGAAGCCACAGTGCCGCCGGTAAGCTGGGACATACGACCTCCGTTGTGAATGGTCGCTTGTGTGAATGCGGTCGGCGTGGATGCCTGATGGCGCATGCAGCAGAGCCCTATATGCTGGACGAATGGCAGAGCCGGACGGGCTCCCCCATAAGCCGCGATCAGTTCGCTCAGTCCGTTGAGCATCAAGAAGATCTGGCGCTTTCCATCTTATCGGACTGCGGTTCTCGGATCGGGCGACACCTGGCCGACATGGTCAATCTGTTTGATCCGGAGATCATCGTCGTGGGCGGAGAAGCCGTGCAATTCGGTGATGCCCTTCTCGCCCCGATCCGGAAAACAATGGAGGAATTCGCATTCTTCACCAAGCCGGAACTCGTCACCGATTGGGTCCCAAGTTCATGGGCACGGGGCGCTGCCGCGCTTGCGACGCAGAGAATTTTCGACTTCGAGCGCTCGCCGAGCGGTTGATGAAGGTTCTGCTGCGCACCCCATTCATGAAACTTAAGAAGAGTTGCGGACCGTTGACAGCGAAGCATGCGAACAATGAGGAGGATGGGCTTTGCTACACTTCAACTACCGCCACGCATCGCTGCCAATAATGCCATGAGGAAAATGCGAAGAGGAAGTTTCGCTGTCGCGTCTACCCGCTTCGCAAATCAACCATCCGACATGCACGTGCGTCATCTGTCTCTGGTGGCAAAGCCGGTGCCGACGCCCCGGACCTCGGTGGGGAACACCTCGCCGGGATAGATGCTCGTCAACACCCCATTCACTGCATTCAGAAACGAGCACATAGCCGGCCTAACTCCGATATTGAATGATTAGAGTATATGGCGCGATGTCGCCTGCTATAGCGGTTACTCCCGCCACCCTATGTTGTGGGAGATGTCACTTGCCTGGAGAATACACTTGCCGTGCTGCAACCCTTGCCTGTGAGTTGCGATCGCCCGGCGGAGGCGCAGGGCCGCCGAACACCTCCGATGTCAGCTCAATACCGTGTGACGCCTCGTTGCTTCGATCTTTCGTGTAGACAACCCTGGATACGACTCCTATTGTTTAGTCGGGAGGTTCAAACGCTTCGAGGTCCGCCATGGATACCGTAAGTGCGCTTGATGCAACCACACCCGAAATCTCCGACGACCGGCTGCGATCGCTTTTCTCCGCTATGGAACGGGATGGGTATTGCTGCATACCGGATTTCCTAACACCTGCCAGTTTGATGACGATGCAGGAGTTTGTCGCATCGTCCGTGCGCAGTTCCCAGAACGAATATGTGGTCTTTAGAGGCACCGAAGCCGTAAAGGGATCCGGACTTGATGAACTGGCACAATCCACGCGGTTCCAGTCGATCTTTTCGCGGCTTTATGTAGCGAGCCGCAACAAACCGGCTCCTGCTGTCGAATTCTATCAGTTGCTGAGATGCCTGACCGGCAAGGGAATGATGCAGCATTCTCTCAACTTTCACTATGATTCCTACCTCGTCACGGCATTGATTCCCATTGTTATCCCCACGACCGGTCGGGCCGGCGATCTCCTCCTCGTGCCGAATACCAGACCCGTCCGGGAAACCTATGCGGGAAATCTTGTCGACAAAATAATGGTGGACAAGATCCGGCAAAAGTCATTGAGAACCCGAGCCCTGAACGATCCCGCGTCATTCACGAGGATCAAAATGGTTCCAGGAAATCTCTATCTGTTCTGGGGCTACCGAAGCATCCACGCAAACGAACCATGCGATCCCGACACCGTGCGCGCAACGGCTCTCTACCACTATTTCGATCCCCACGCCGATAGCAGGTTAAAGGCACGCCTCAGGCGTTGACGCGAAGAGGCAATGGGATTGTAGCTTAGCGCCGGCGGTTTGAGGCCGGCGTTCCTGCGCCTTCATCACGGGATCTCAGTAAGCGCGATTTTCGATGCGCATTGACGACGGCAAGACCGATGAACGTGCGCGCATTGGTAGCGAGATCCGGCTCTATCCGGCCGCAGTAGTCT
>NZ_JACIFT010000008.1:0-248974 GCF_014197575.1 Rhizobium sp. BK538 | reverse complement strand
GTCCAACAGCGAAAACACGCTGTCGCTGACCTTCAACTACACGGCAACGGATTCGGATGCCGACACGGCGTCGAACACGTTCACGGTGAATGTCGTCGACGATGTGCCAGTTTCCACCGGCGCGATCATCAACATATCGATCGACGAAGACATGGCAGGTTCTTCGATCACAGGCAGCCTTGAGGCTCTGGTCTCGACCGGCGCCGATGGCGTCGGACGGTATGGCGTCGACTTGAACACTCTCTCCCCGAGCCTGACTTCGCTGACCTCAAACGGCGTCGCACTCGCCTATACGGTGGTCGACAACACCTTGATCGCCAAAGCTGGCTTGGCGACGATCTTCACGTTCGCCGTCAATGCGCAGACAGGAGCCTATACCTTCACGCAGGTGGGTGCGCTCGACAATGTCGATAGACTGTTGATCAACGGTCACGCGATCACCCCGGCTACGGCGCTTGACACCCCCGGTTCCCATTTCGCGCTTGCGGACGTGGGAGGCAGCAATCTCGCCTTCGAAGGCCGATTGGCCGACGGCGACGCAATTATCCGCGTCACCAACGACAGCAACACGGACCGGACCTGGACCCTCGACAACCACAGCGCAGGACCGGACTACGTCCTCAACATTCCGGCGCACACCACCTGGTATGTGAATGTCGGCAATGTCGCCGACAGCACGAAGTTCGATCTCGACGGAAGCGGCGCTCCGAACGGCAATACAGTGGTCAACCCGGGCCACGGTGACAATATCGTCGCCATCGATAGCGACACGTCCTTGGCCCTCGATCTTTCTTCGACGGTGACGGTGACCGACGGCGACGGCGACAGCGTCGCGCTCAACGGTCAGCTGATCGTCACGATCAACGACGACGTGCCGGTTGCCACCGGCGCGGCTCAGACGGTTACCCTGTCGGAAACGGCCCTTCCGGTCGTCGACGTCGATTTCGCCAGCTTAAACATCAATATCGGCGCCGACAGCAAGAATACCCATATAGAGATCGGCAGGGATGGTAATGGAAATCCGATCATCAACAACGACCTCACCTCCGACGGCGTGCCTTTGGAATACCTCGTTCGCACGGCGAATGGCGTCGATCAGGAAATCGTTGCGTTCAAGGCCGGCGATACGGCCGATCATCCGGTCTTCATCGTCAGCGTCTTGCATCCCGGCAGCTTTGCCGCGACGCTCTTCCAGAACCTCGATCACCCGGCTGACAGCGACAATATCTCGCTGAACCTCGTCGCTCGCGTCTTCGACGGCGATGGCGACTACGTCGACCAGCCCTTGACCATCAATGTTGCCGACAGCGCTCCGACGCTGGTTGCCAACACGACGGTGTCCGGCGACGTCGTGGAAGGTGGCTCGACGCTTGAAACGCACAGCTTCGCGTCGGGTGCGGTCAATCTTGCCATCCCGGACGTCAGCACGATCACCTCGACCATCACGGTACCCGCTGGTGGAAGTATTCACGACGTCAACGTGTCGATCGATCTCACTCACACGTTCATGGCAGACCTTGAGATCACGCTGATTGCCCCGGATGGCACGAGGGTTCGGTTGGTTGACGACAATGGCGGAGGTGGAGACCCGAACGGCACCATCAAGTTCGACGACGAAGCGGCAAGCTTCTTTACCGCTGCCACCCAGCCATATGCCGGTACATGGCGTCCGGCGATCGACCAGCTTTCCCTGTTTGACGGGAAGAGTATGGCGGGAACCTGGACGCTGGAAATAAGGGACGATCTTGGGGCCGATGTAGGCACCCTGCGCAACTGGAGCCTCGAGATCGAGGCCAGCCACGATGTATCGTCTGACACTATCGATCTTTCCTCGCTGGTTTCCGTTGGTGCTGACGATGCCAACGGCGCGGCGGTATTCGCGCTGAAAACCATCGCAACCGCGGAAAATCTCGGCACGGTTACAGCCGGCGGCCAGCAGGTGAAGGTGATTTCCGACGGAACCACACTGACCGGTTATGCCGAAGGTGCGCCGGCAACGCCGCTCTTCACCCTGACGGTTTCGGCACATGGCACGGCGACCTTCACAATGCACGGCGAGTTCGATCACGCCGCCGGCAGCGATAATCTTTCGCTCGATCTCAGTGCCTATGTTCAGGCGTTCGACGGCGACCACGATGCAGTGACGCTCGGCACCGGCCAGTTCGTCATCAATGTCGCAGACAGCTTGCCGACGGCAATCGATGTGGCTGCAGCCATGTCGGAGAACGAGAGCAAGAGCATCACATTGACCGAAGGTACTCACTACACCTTCGGCGCCGATGTGACTGGCGCTGCTCTTTCCCTCGGCACGCCGAGCTACACCGGGGTTCCCGCTGGGCTCGTTCTGGGTACACCGTCGATCACGCTCGGCGCTGACGGCCACACGATCTCGATTGTCCCTGGCACGGCCTTCGACGGCCTGCCGGCGGGCCAGACCGCGGCCCTGCACATTCCGTACACCGTGACGGACGGCGATCACGACGCGGTCACGAAGGATATTGCGGTCACGATCACCGGCACCAACGATGCGCCGGTTGTCAGCGGCGCCGTCACTGGCGCGGCGACAGAGGATGGCACAGGCGCCACGCTTGACGCGCTTGCCAGTGCAAGCGACGTCGACGCCGGCACGATCCTGTCGGTCACCGGCGTGCCGGGTACTCTGCCGGCCGGCGTGATCTACGATGCGGCGACGCATTCCTTCACGCTCGATCCGAGCCATTCGGCCTACCAGTCGTTGGCATCGGGCCAGACGACGACGGTCACGGTGAACTACGGCGTCTCCGACGGCACGGTCTCGACGCCTGCTTCCGTCTCCTGGACGGTGACCGGCACCAACGATGCGCCGACTGCGGTCGTTCTGTCGAACAGCGCGGTCAACGAGAATGCAGCCGGCGCGGTGATCGGTACCTTGACAACGACGGATCCGGACGCGGGCGCTACTCATAGTTACACGGTCTCGGACAGCCGCTTCGAAGTGGTAAACGGCGTTCTGAAGCTGGTAAACGGTGTCTCGCTGGACTATGAGGCCGGCCATACGGTCAACCTGACCGTGACAGCGACGGACCAGGGCGGCTTGTCGAAGCAGCAGGCCTTCACGATCCAAGTCGGTGACGTCAACGAAGCTCCGGTCATCACCTCCGGCACGACCGGCAGCGAACCGGAGAACACGGCGGTTTCCAATGTCGTGTATCAAGCAATCGCGAACGATCCGGAAGGCGCAACGCTGATCTACAGCCTGACGGGCGCGGACGCGGCGCTGTTCAACATCTCGTCAAGCGGCGCGGTTACATTCAAGTCCTCGCCGAACTTCGAGGCGCCAGCGGATGCGAACCACGACAACGTCTACAGCATCGTGGTCAACGCCGGCGACGGCGTGAACCCGGGGGCGACGAAAGCCGTTGCCATCTCTGTAACGGATATTAACGAAGCACCTTCCATCACGTCAGGCGCGACAGGAAGCGAAGCGGAAAACACCGCAACGTCGAACGTGGTGTACCAGACGGTTGCAAACGATCCTGAAGGCGCGGCTCTGACTTACAGCCTAACGGGCGCGGATGCTGATCTGTTCAACATCTCCTCGACCGGCGCGGTTACGTTCAAGTCCTCGCCGAACTTCGAGGCGCCGGCGGATGCGAACCACGACAACGCCTACAACATCGTGGTCAATGCTAGTGACGGCGTGAACCCGGCGGCGGCGAAAGCTGTTGTCATCTCAGTGACCGATGTCAACGAGTTAGCAGGCAACGCTAACACCTATGATATCGGTAAGAGTGCTGGTGCCAACGCGGCCACGGCGCTGAATTTGAATGACAGTGCATACGTATATGTCAAATCGAATGATCCCGACATTCAGGACGCATCAACGAGTTCTTCCATCACGATCAGCGCAAAGACGCAGCAGGGAGAATATGATTACTATAAGTTTGTTGTGACCGAAAACGGGACAAAGGTCGTTCTCGACATTGACCATTCGAACTTCGACAACAGCCTAACGCTATTTAAAGCTTCGGGACCGCCAATCGCCTCCACTGATGATGCCGGTGGCGATGCGGGTTCGACGGGAAACCTGGACGCAGCAATTGTCGCAACGCTAGATGCGGGCACCTACTATGTCCGCGTGTCTGAATATTCGTCTGGAAACGCGTATGACCAATTCAAGAACTCGAGTGGTCAATACGAACTCCATGTATCGTTCACTAAGCCGAATGGCGACCCCATCATCCTCGACCTCGACCACAACGGCGTCGCCCTCACGTCCCTCGACAATGGCGTGCAGTTCGACATCAATGTCGACGGTCACAAGGATCAGATCGCCTGGACGGCCGGCAGCGACGGCATCCTGGCGCTCGATGTGGATGGCAACGGCAAGATCGACAATGGCAGCGAGATCTTCTCGCCGCACTTTGCCGGGGGTACATATGTCGACGGCCTGGCGGCGCTGGCAACGCTCGACAGCAACCATGACGGCAAGATCGATGCGGCCGACGCTACGTTCTCGAAGCTCACCGTCTGGCAGGACCTGAACCACAACGGCATCACCGACAGCGGAGAGCTTTCGAGGCTGGCGGATCATTCGATCAGCAGCATCTCGCTCGATGCGACCGCCTCCAACTCGGAGATCAACGGCCAGTCGATCCTCGCCGATGGCAGCTACACCCTGACGGACGGCTCGGCCGGTCACTTTGTCGAGGTTGCCTTCGACACGACGCTTGGCGACAGCGAAAATGGCAGCAATGCCTATTCGCTCATCGGCAACGATGGCGATGATACCCTGTCGGGCAGCGGCGGCATGTTCACGATATCGGGCGGGGCAGGGGCTGACACCTTCGTCCTCGATGCCGATGCCCTGAACGACGTCAAGCTCGCCGACGTCATCACCGACTTCAAGGCAGGCGAAGGCGATACCCTCGATGTCTCGAAGCTCCTCGACAGCCTGCTCGGCCACGAGGCAACCGAGGCGGAAGCACTCGCCAGCATCAAGACGACGGTCAGCGGCACGGATACCGTGGTCAGCGTCAACGCCAATGGCGGCTGGCACGACGTGGCGGTTCTCCAGAACACCACGGAAGCGGTCAAGATCCTGTTCGACGACAAGCACGACACAACGACGGCACCGCACGTCGGCTGACGTTCGGACAAACCGGCAAAAGAAGAGGCGCCCTCCGGTGCCTTTTCCGTTTGGTATCAGCTCAGGGAGCTTCGTCTTACCGCCGCTGCACGCCATTTCGTCGGCTGCAGACGGATGTGATTGAAGTCCGGTGGCCCTCGAAGGCCGTGCCCGACGGCGTCAATGATATTCGCGTACCCTCTGCCGAGAAAGAGGCTTCGGCTAGCGGCTGGCGCACATGCGGGTGCCAACATCCTGAGCGTTCTCGACGATCGAAAGACGCCGAGCTCGTTGACGCGAACAACAACGAAAAGGGCGCCTCTCGGCGCCCTACCTTCGTTCTTGTGGCTCCTGTCAGCTCATGCGGCAGGCAGCCGCGACATCGGGATGGCGTCTTCGCTCTCGCCGCCGCGCTCCATCGCCATTTCGTCGGCCAATTGGCGGATGTGGTTGAAGTCGGTCGCTCCCTCGAAGACCGCGCCGCCGAGGCGTACGCCGATCGTCATCGGCGTGCCTTCGGCCGAGAAGGAGGCCTCGGCCACGCGCCGGCGGATACGCGTGCCGACATCCTGGGCATTCTCGACCGTCGCGCCGGGAAGAAAGACCCCGAGCTCATTGGAGGCGAGGCGGGCAACAAGATCGCCCTTTCTGACCGACGACTGGATGATTGCGGCAAGCGACTGCATAACCGTGTCGGCCCATTGCGGACCGTATCGCCGGTTGATCTCGTCGAGCGTATCGATGACGACCGCGATCATCACACCGCCTGCATCGGTCGCGATTCGCTTGCGCCGGTCGATGTAGTGTTCGACGGCAGCCGCAAAGGCCGTGCCGTTCAGCGTCTTGGTCACGCTGTCGTGGCGCGCAGTATAGTTAACCGTTTCCTGCAGTTTCCGGAGCTCGCTGACCTTGAGCTGCAAGGTCAGAAGCAGCGGAAATGCAACAAGAAGTGAAATTAAGCCCGCGCCGGCAAATCCTACCAAAAATGGTCGATCCGGCGCGATAAGGTTTAAGATAAGTAAAACGCCGACGGATCCAGCCGCAAAGCAGACAGCGCCGAGGGTGGCGATCCGAAGAGCTGAAACGATTGTGGCGGAAGAGTAACGCTGGCTGAAATTCATCGCGGTTCATGTCCGTTTGAAAGTAATGCCAGATAAACAGGTTCGGGCAAAGCCCCCGTTAAAAAATCCTGTAAAATTCTCGCTTTAGGCAGTTGTCCACCGCGATTAACTGTCTTGGCAGGAATGCTCGAAGTCGCGATTGGAATGTGGAAAGATTGGTGTTACTTACTTGCTAAAGAAAATCTTTGGTATACGGGTACGCCGGGTGAATCTGTGATGTTGAGGGGCATCGATCTTGTTTAAAGGCAAAAGAATTTTTGCAGCATTGTCTGCTACGGTTGCTTTAAGTTTTTCGTTTTATGCTGATGCCAATGCAATATCTCTGCAGCAGGCCATCGAAAAGACGATGAAAACGAATCCGCAGATCTTGCAGGCTGCGAAGGATCGTGAAGCTGTCGAGTTTGAACTTCGCCAAGCGCGCGGTTTATACTTGCCATCGGTAGATCTGGAGAGCGGAATCGGGCGTCGTCGGCTGTCGAATGCCAGCTCCGGTTCGCTGAGAGATGATAATGACTATCTGTCGCCGAGCGATGTTGGTCTTACGATCTCGCAGACACTTTATGATGGCGGCAGCCGCCGCGCTCAGGTCGAGCAGCAGGCTTCGCGCGTCGATGGCGCCTCCTTTCGGGTCCTTGAACGCTCTGAGTCGCTCGCCCTCGAAGTGACGCAGGACTATCTGGAATACGTGCTCCAGAACCAGATCGTGGCCGCTGCCAAGCAGAACGTCGCCTTCCACACGCAGATGGTCGGCGATATCGACGAGAGCATCAAGGGCGGCGCCCTGACGGACGCTGATCGCCTGCAGGGCAGCGAGCGTTTGCAGGCCGCCAAGGCGCGGCTGCGTGAAGCGCTCGAAGAGCTCGAGCAGACGAAGATCCGCTTCCTTCAGGTCGTTGGCGAGCCGATCACCAATGCGCAGACGCCGCCGTCGGTCGGCAAGTTCGTGCCGAAGACATTGAACGACGCGGTCTTTGTTGCTGGCAAGAACAGCCCGCGCATCTATTCGGCCAATGCGGATGTCAACGCAGCCGATGCCGGCGTTCGCGGCGCGCGCGCCAACTTCCTGCCGAAGGTCAACCTCGAAGGCACGGCCCGAGTCGGCAACGATATCGATGGCGATGAAGGCAACACCAACGACTACCAGGTCCGCGTCGTTGCCCGCTGGAACCTCTACCGCGGCGGCATCGATGTCGCCCGCGAGCAGGAGCAGATCCGCCGCGCCGGCGAGCAGCGCTATAATCTCGCCCAGGTCCAGCGCGAAGTCGAGCAGTCGGTCCGTTCCGCCTGGAACGAACGTGTCAGCCGCGGCGAGCTTTCCGGCATCCTGAACAAGCAGGCCTCGATCAACAACCAGCTCGTCGGTTCCTACCGCGAGCAGTTCAAGGTTGGTCAGCGCTCGCTGCTCGATGTGCTCGATGCGCAGAACACGAAATTCAACACTCAGGTTCTCGCCGATACCGCGCGCGTTGCCTCGCAGTTTGCCGAGTACAAGATCCTGGCGGCATCGGGCAATCTGCTTCAGACGATGAAGCTGAAGCCAGTCGATCAGTCCAAGCCTTATGCGCGGGAAGAGTTTGCTGTCCCCGCGAGTGTCGCGAATCCTGGATATGTCGAGCTTGATTCCCATCAAAAGGCTGGCATGCCCCTGGATCTCCTAGCGCCAATTCGACAGCAGTAGTCGAGATGGCCATGGAACAATGCTGAACGTAGCACTCGAGACTTCCAGCAGCACATCGCTGCAGACATTCAAAGCCGCGTTCAAATCCGTGGCTGCGTTCTATGGCCGACCAAGCTCCGACACGGTCCTCTTCTCCGGTCTTCCGGATGAGGTGACCGAGTCGCTTGAGGTTGACGATGTCGAACGCATGGCCGAGCGCATCGGCCTGCAGGTGATCAAGCATCAGGAGCGCGAATGCCGCCAGGGCAATTTCGATTGCCCGGCGATCGTCGCGTTTGCCGATGGCAGCGTGCTGCCGCTGCTCGAGGTCGCCGAGGACGGATCCTACGTCACGGATATCGTTCCGATTGCCGGCAGTCCGATCCGCCTGACGCGCGAAGAATTCCTGGCGCTGAAGCCGCAATTGGCGTTTGCCTTTACGCTTTACTATCAGAACGCCTCGGAGGAGGCGCTGGTCGGCAATGCCGTGGAGATCGAGAAGCGGCATTGGCTGGCGACGACGCTTGCGCCTTATTGGCGCACCTATCTACGCGTCATGGTCGCGGCGCTCTTCATCAACCTGATTGCCCTCGGCTCGCCACTGTTCACGATGAATGTCTATGACCGGGTGCTGCCGAACAAGGCGATCCCGACGCTCTGGGTGTTGGCCGCGGGGATCTCGCTTGCCTATATCTTCGACTTCCTCCTGAAGACAGCGCGGTCGTCGCTCATCGATTATGCCGGACGCAAGGCGGATCTGCGTCTGTCGCAGCTGCTCTTCGACAAGGTGCTGAATTCCACGCTCGCCTCGCGGCCGATGTCGACAGGCGAATATGCCAACCGTGTGACGCAGTATGAATTCGTTCGCGAGTTCTTCACTTCGAACACGATCGGCGTACTGATCGACAGCCTTTTCGTCTTCATCTTCCTGGCAGTTATCTATCTGATCGCCGGCTGGCTGGTGGTCATCCCGGCCGTGGCATTCGTGCTGTCCGTCGTCATCGGCCTCTACGCGCAGGCGGCGATTGGCAAGCGCATGGCGACTGCCGCCAACGAGGCCTCGCGCCGCCAGTCTCTGCTGGTGGAGACGATCTCGACCATCGAAACGCTGAAGAGCCTGCGCGCCGAAGCGACGATGCTGCGCCGCTGGCAGGAGCTAAGCAAGTATTCGAGCCGCACCAGCGAGGATATCAAGCATATCTCGACGAATGCCATCAACATGACGATGTTCATCCAGCAGATGGTGAGCGTCCTGATCGTGATTGCCGGCACCTACGAGTTCTCCGAGGGTCGCATTGCGATGGGCGCGATTGTCGCGACCGTCATGCTGGCGAGCCGTGCCGGCGCACCGCTTGGCCAGATCGCCATGACGCTGGCGCGTTTCCGCCAGGCGACCATGTCGCTACGCATCCTCGACAAGATCATGGAACAGCCGGACGATCGCCCGTCCACGGTCGGCTTCGTCAACAGGGAGATCACGCGCGGCGCCTTCAGTTTCCAGGATGTGTCCTTCCAGTATCCGGGCTCGGACTATCCCGTAATCAACAAGCTGTCCTTTACCGTGCAGCCGGGCGAACGGATCGGCATCATCGGCCGCATCGGTTCCGGCAAGACCACGCTCGGCCGCTTGCTCGACGGGCTCTTTAGCCCCTCGGGCGGCCGCATACTGATCGATGGCGTCGATATCCGCCAGTATCACATGGCCGAGGTGCGCTCGGCGGTCGCCGTGGCCGGCCAGTCGTCCGATCTCTTCTCGGGAACGGTCAAGGAAAACCTGCTCATCGGGCGCGCCGACGCGACCGATGAGGATCTCCTTGAAGTCGCCCGCATGACCGGCGTCGACGAATTCGTGGGCAATCATCCGCGCGGTTTCGACATGCCGGTCGGCGAACGCGGCACCAATCTCTCGAGCGGCCAGAAGCAGGCGCTGACGATCGCCCGTCTGCTGCTCACCAAGCCGAAGATCGTATTTCTCGACGAGCCGTCCGGCGCCATGGACCTGGCCACCGAGCGCAACCTGATTGCGCGCCTGTCGAAGGCGATCAGCCGCGACACCACGCTGTTGATCGCCACCCACCGCTACAGCATGCTTGAGCTTGTCGACCGTCTGATCGTCGTCGACAAGGGCCGGATCATCGCAGATGGGCCGAAGAATGCCGTCATCGAGGCTATGCAGCGCAAACCGGCGGGGGCACAGCCATGAGCCTCAGCAATCGTCACGACAATCCTCCGCTTCTCGCCCGTGGCATTCTGGCGTTGGTGGCCCTCGTCATTGCCAGCTTCATCGCCTGGGCGGCGATCGCTGATATCAACGAGATCGCCCGCGGCGAAGGCAAGGTCATTCCGGTGTCGAAGACGCAGATCATCCAGTCTTCGGAGCCCGGCGTCGTCCAGCAGATCGCCGTCGTCCTCGGTCAGGTTGTCCGAAAGGGCCAGCTGCTCGTCCAGCTCGACAACACGACGACGACGTCCACCCTTGGTGAATCCGTTGCCAAGGCACGCGCGCTCGGTGCCAAGGTGGCCCGATTGAAGCTCGAGGAAGCCGGTCAATACGATACGCCGTTCATTTGCCCGGAAGAGATTTTGGCCGTCGCCAAGGATGTCTGCGCAAACGAGGAGCAGCTTTTTGCTGCAGATCGTGCCAGCTACCAGAACAAGCTCGGGGTGCTGAAGGAACGGGTTCGCCAGCGCGAAAACGAACTGAGCGAAGCGCACGCCAATATCGACCGGCTCGAGCAGAATATCGATGGCGCCCAGCGGCAATACGATCTCATCAGCCCGCTGGCGAAGAAGAAGCTGGTTGCCCAGACCGAAGTCCTGAAGACAGAGCGCGACCTGACCGACCAGCAGGGCCAGCTCAAAGTCTATCAGGAGAGCATCGACCGACTGCAGGCGGCCGTGCAGGAAGCCAAGCTGCAACTTGGCGACCTTGCCCTCGAATTGCGCCAGCAGGCGCTGACGGACAAGGCGCAGGCGCTGGCCGAGCTCTCGGTCGTCGACGAGACCATTCGCGGCGCGTCTGACCGCGTCAAGCGCACCGACATCCGCTCGCCCGTCGACGGCATCGTCAACACGCTGGAGGTCAACACCATCGGTGCCTACGTGGATCCCGGCCGCGTCATTGCCGGTATCGTGCCGACCGCCGATACGCTGCTGGTCGAAGCCAAGATTTCGCCGCGCGATGTTGCCTTCGTGCGTCGCGGCCAGCCGGCCGTCGTCAAGATCACGGCCTACGATTTCTCGATCTTCGGCGGCCTCGAGGGTATCGTCGAGAACATCTCGGCCGACAGTCTCGTGGAGAAGGAAAAGGGTGAGACCTACTATCTGGTGCAGGTCAAGACCGACAAATCTGCCCTGGAGCGTGACGGCAAGTCCTATCCGATCATCCCCGGCATGGTTGCCTCGGTCGAGATCATGACCGGCAACAAGACGGTGCTCAGCTACCTGATGAAGCCGATCAACAAGGCGCGCAGCGAAGCGCTGACGGAGCGATAGGATGCTGATCGTCAAGCCAGGCAGCAATGCACTCTCCGAGCTTGAACCGATCGATGAGCCTTTGCCGGCCATCGGCGCCGATGAGATCGAGCCGCGCTTCCGCGCTGTCGTCGGCCGCGGCGGCGAGCGACGTGGCATCCGCCTCGAACGGATCTACTGGGATGGCCTCGGCCGCATGTCGTCGGCCGGCAAGATGAGCACTGCCGACCTCGTGCACTATACTGCCTCGCAGATGCCCGAGCCCGGCAACCTCGCCTCGCTGCTGCGCGTCCTGAGCTTCAAGTGGGCGCTGCGCCGGCTGGATACCGTCGAGGACGCCTCGTCGATGGTAAATGTCAACGCCATCATTCAGGCGTCGCCGTCACCGACCATCCTGGTGACGCAGGAAAAGAAGATTCAGCTCTTCAACGATCCCTTCCTGACCATGCTGCGCCAGCGGCTTCCACTTGGTGATGCCGCGCAATTGACGAAGAGTTTGCGGTTCTCGATCGACACGCAGATCGACGAGGCCATCGCCACGCTCTATCGCAACCGCGGCAAGACGCTGAACACCGGCTTCACCATTGCCGTCGGCTCGGCCTCAATGAAGGGGCAGATCAATCTGGCGCTGGCGCCAACGCACGAGAAGTCGATGCTGATTGGCTACATCTCGCGCTACTGATCGCGCGTATCTGCGATTGGAAGGCCGACCGAACTGCAGCGCTTGGAATTTGCCACAAGGTAGGCTTCCACTTGGAGTCCCTGTAACATCGTGACGGTGGCTTATGGCGGGACTTGCGATGCGATGATGGTGCCAGTTGGATTCAGGGAGGGTGTCTCCTTCGATGAAACGAGACAGAATTGGAACGGCACTGGCGCCCGGCCATTGGTATGGTCGGCTTGGTATCCGGTTGGAACGGCGGCGTTAGTAGCTGTTTCAACTGAGCCTTCATGGTTTAGGAGAAGACTGGTTGCTCGTGATGCGCCACTTCGGTCGTCTGCTAAACCTCTCGCCTTGGTGTTGTTGTCACATGGAAGCGGGGCGAGCACCGCGGCGCTGGCGTGGCTTGCGTACCGGTTGGCACAACGGGGCTATGTGGCCTTGGCCGTAAATCACCACGGTCACACTGGCGCTGAACCATCTCGAGCGGAAGGATTTCTATGTCTAGGGGAGCGCGAGAGATCTTAGCGTGCTCTTGAGCGAGCCGTCATGGCGGCTCGCTTTAGGCGGGACGATTGCCGATCGCGCCAATGTCGCTGGGTTTTCCGCTGGTGCTTATAGCGCGATGCTTATCATGGGTGCGCGGGTCGCCTACTCCCAATTTGAACCGGGTAATCCCGTCAAGACCCCAATCTGGGGTCCGAGAGAGTTCCCCAATCTCGCTAATCAACTGCAAGTGCTTCAGGCCAATCCGATTTTCCGGGAGTCATGGGAACGGAGGCATGGCGATTATTCCGATGCCAGATTCCGAAGCGCTGCTGTGATTGCGCCCGGCCGTGCGGTGTTGTGTCTTGCTGCGGTGAGTTTGCAACGCATTCGGAATCCCATTCAGATATTTGGGGGAGATGCGGACACGGTGGCTCCTCCAACTGACTGCTGCGAATGGTTGCATAACAATGTGGCCGGTAGTTCACTCGAAGTTCTCAGCGGCGGAGTAGGTCACTACACTTTCCTGCCAGAAGGGTCGGAAACCGGAGTGAAGGCCGATCCAGAGCTATTCCACGACAAACCGGGCGCCAAGCGAAGCGCGATACACAAGCATGTGGCGCGCAGTATTGCGAACTTCTTCAACCGCGCCTGATAGTTGGAGTTCTTGCGACGATGTCGCCGCCCAAACGCCGGTGGCGGTGGCGCACTCTCGCTGTCCCGCTTTTTTAGCGTCTCAGAACGCCACGCCTTCGCCCGGAGCTACCTTTTCCAGCGGCATTGCGGAGGCGACCTGCTTGGCGCCGGTGCGCGTTCCGTGGAGGTAGCCCCTGCCGTCCGCAATCGAGTAGAGCGGCACGTAGTCGGGCAGCTTCGTATCGGGCAGAACCTCGTCGCGCATGTTGTCGAGGATGAAGCGATTGCCGTTGACCGCGACGGAAAGCACCGCATGGTAGAAGTGCCGTTTCTGATCGAAGAGCACAACGACGGACATGTCCTTGAGATCGATGCCTTCGGCGTGTAGGGCCGCCATCTTCAGGATCGCGAAATCTTCGCAATCGCCCTGCTGGCGCGAGAGCGTTTCGGCGGGCGTCGCCCAGTAGTCGGCCACCTTGTAGGTATCGATGTCGCGGCTGTAGCGGATCGTGTGGTTGATGGTGACATTGACCGCGTTCAGCTTGTCGCGGATCGAGGATTGCGAGGTCTTAGTGAAGGCAACCTTGATCGCGGTCGCGGCCTCGGAGCATTTGCCGGCGCTGCAGTCGATTGCCGTTCCATCCGTCATTTCCGACAGGGAGGGTGCGAACTTCTTCAGAGCGGCGAGCCGCTTGAAGGGAATGGCGACGGTTCCGAATGCGGCGCTGCCGGTCGGCACAGCAATCGCCGGACGCGCGGCTGGCTGCTCCGGTGCGACGCTCTCCTTCACCCAGCCGGCCGGCTCGGGCTGCAGCGAGCGCGTCAGCGCAGCAACGTCGATGGTGCCGATGGCGTTTGTCGCTAGGCTGAGGAGGTTGGCGACACCACCAAGGGTCAGCGCGCGGGCGGTATCCGCAGCGAAGTCAACGGAGTACATTGCACCTGACATCCGGGAAGACGGAAGTGTGGAGGCCGACGAAATATTCGGCGAGAACGCAAGGGAGAATGCAGAGAAAGCAAACGCGGCGATACTGCTTATTTTTAAACTGCGCTTCATGGATCGTCGTCTCTCGGTTGGTTGAGAGAAACGTACAAAACAGCTATAAAAATCAGGTATTTAAGCGTGGATAAGGTCGGTATAAATTATCCATTCAAAAGAACATAAAAGTTTAGTGCGTCCGTCAACCAAGTTTGGGCGAAGGGTTTGCCTTCCCGTTTTGCCTGTGCAGATATGAAATCCTGCCAAAAGGCCGGAAGAGGCCGCGATTGCGAGAGTGGGGGAACAGGTGACAGTGCAGTCAATCGAGCCGGTGCAAGGCTCGCATGGTTTACGCTCGACACGGCAAGTGTCGCCTTCGAAAGACGTCGGTTCCCTGAAATTCGTCAAGTCCGTTCTCGCAATGTCGATCGTCGTCGCCTGCGGCGTGCTTGCGGGTTGCCAATCCGACGTCGATGGCGTCGCCAAGCACGTGAAGACCAACGACATCAAGGCACCGTCGAGCGAGGTCGACGAGACCTTTGGAGAAACCGGAGCGGAGATCACGCTGATGCTGCCCAAGGGCGCGACGGGCATCTACGAGGGCACTGCGCGTGACGTGCGCGACGGCGCGGGCCTGGGAGTCGGCGAACTCGGCGGCAACCAGGTCTTCGTCAAGGTTGTCGACGTGGCTTCCGGCGCCCCTGCTGCCGCGACTGCAGTCAGCGCTGCCAGAGCGCGTGGTTCCGTGCTTCTTGTCAGCTATGCATCGCCGGCCGTCACTTCCGCTGTTGCAGCGATTCCGGCTGACCAGCGACCGCCTTTGCTCAATCTCGGCGCGCCTGTGCCGCCGACATCCGGAAATGTCTACAACTTCGTTTCCGATGAGATCGACAGCGCCATCGAAGGCGTGCGGGCAGCTTCTGCCAGCGGCCATAAGAAGGTGCAGGTTTTCGCACAGAGCGACTTTCCGGCTGTGGACGAGGAACGGCTGGCAAGCGCCATCCGCGCCGGCGGCGGTACCTATCTGGGCCTTGCCCGCTACGATCTGACCGATGCTGCCGCCGCTGATGCGGCCAAGAGAGCCAGCGCCAATCTGCAGAACGCCGACACCGTGCTTGTTCTGGGGAAAACGGTAATCACGACGACCGTTGCCGGCGCCGTGAAAGCCAGCGGCAAGGCGAACGTCACCTTCGTCGGCACCAACGCCTGGCCGCCGCAGACTTACTCGGATCCCTCGGTGGCCGGCACGGTGATCGCCATGGTCGAGCCCGAAGGCGCGACGCTGATCGCCGAGCGCTACCAACGGCACTACAAGCGCACGCTCTCCACCGATGCGGCTTATGGCTACGACGCTGTGGCCGTTGCCTCGGGCATTGTCCGGACAAAGGGGCCGGAGGGAATGAACGCGCAGAACCTGACGAGCAAGGTCGGGTTCCGCGGCGTGACCGGGCTCTTCCGGCTGACGCCCGCCGGTACGGTGGAGCGCAAGATGGGCCTCTATTCCCTCAGCGGCGGCAAGCTGAACCTGCTGGGCGCTGCGCCGGCATCGTTCTGAGTATCCAGCAGTTGCAGTCTAAGGCCGTGCCGACGCGAAGAAAGGCTCTGGGCTTTCCACTTCGATGAGCCGTCGGCGCTCGATCTGCCAGAACCGGTTGCCCACGGCGCGCACGAAGCTGCGGTCGTGGGAAACCACGAGGCAGCTCGCCTGATGGTCCATGAGCTCACCCTCCAGCGCTTCCTGCCCGTCAATGTCGAGATGGTTCGTCGGCTCGTCGAGCAGGTAGAAGTTCGGCTCCGTCAACCGCAGAACCAACATGCCGAGCCGCGCCTTCTGACCGCCCGACAGCCGCCCGACGGGACGCGACTGCATGCCGATGGTCATGCCGGCACTCGCCAGCAGCGCCCGCGCCCGCTGATCGCCGACGTCGAAACGGCGGATGATCGTCTCCATCGGCGTGTCCTTGTCCTTGAGGTCGGCAAGCGCCTGGTCGCTGTAGCCAAGTACCAGCGAGGGGGTGGCCTTGATGCCGTCCTGCGCCGTCTCCGCGTTGCCGATCGCCTTTCGCAACATGGCAATCAGCCGCGATTTGCCCGCGCCGTTCTCCCCGAGCAGCACGATCCGGTCACCCTGGCAGATGAACTGCTTGCCGGTCCGGAACAGCGGCGTGCCATCCGGCGTGCGGACCTCGGCGTCGTGGAGTGTCACCAGTACCTTGGCATGCGTGCTGCGGTTGGCGAGCTTGATCGCCCCGGCCGATCGCTCGAGATGGGCGGGCTTGGCCGCATCCTCCAGCTTCTCGGCGCGCTGCTTCAACTGCTTGGTCTTGACCACCAGCAGGTCGCTGCCGGAGTTGATGCCGATATTGTTGAGCTTCGCCGCCTGCTTGCGCAGCTGCTCGGCCGTCTTCATGTCGCGTTCGTAACGTCTCCTGTCGGCCGCATCCGCCTCGTCGAGTGCCGCCCGCGCCCGGCTGAAGGGCAGGGAAAAGACCTGTGATTGCTCCGGCCGTAGAAAGAGCGTGCGATTGGTGACGGCATCGAGGAAAGCGCGGTCGTGGCTTGAGATGATAACGGGCACATCGCGGGGCAGCGCATTGAGCCAATCCTCGAGTGCGGCTATCTTGCCGAGATCGAGGTGGTTGGTCGGCTCGTCGAGCAGCAGCGCGTCCGGCTCCATCACCCAGGTGCACGCCAGCATCGCCAGCCGCTGCCAGCCGCCGCTGAGCTGCCCGACCGGGCGGCTGCGCAAGGTTTCCGGCACGTCGAGCGAATCCAGCACGATGTCGACGCGCCAGCTTTCGTTTGCCTGCTGATCGGCGGGCAGCGCCTGCAGGACGGCATCGTGGAACGGCACGTCAAGCAGCCTGGTCGGTACGTCCTGTTCGACACAGCCGATCGTCAGCCCACGCGACCGCGTGATGTCACCATGCGTTGCTTCGAGCGCGCCTGAAATGCAGCGCAGCAGCGTAGACTTGCCGCGGCCATTCGCGGCGACGAGCCCGAGGCGGTCGCCCGCATTGATGACGAGGTCGAGCTTGGCAAAGAGCGGTGCGCTCAGGGTGACACCGAGATTACGGATATTGATAAGGGTCATAATCTTGCTCTGGTCTTGCCGAGCGATCACACGGGCGAGGGCATGCAGCCTTCATCGCATGCGTGTGCTCAAGCTCGGTGGATGATAGTTGCAGCCGAACTGAATGCCCGAACTGCTGCCACGAGGGGCAGACCAGGAAGAGAGTTTGTGAGAAACGGTCTCTGGTCAGCCCTGCAAACGCATCTGCAGGGCGTTGACTGGGCCACGCTGCCGGTTGAACCGGAAATAGAAATTTTGCACGCGACCCTCCTTTCTCTTTGAGTGCATAGGAGAAATAGCATCGCGCATGCAGAAATGCAACCGAAACGGTTGCATCAGGCCTCCTTCAGAAACGCCGTGCGCAGTACGAACCCTTGCCGTCGGCCGGATGCCACGCAGCTTTACGAGCCTAACTTGCACAGGGCAGTTTGGCTGCTATAAGCCCCTCGATCAGCAAATTCTTGCTTTCAGGAGAAGACCATGGCAGGCGGCGGCGACGAATACGTTTATGACGAAGTGACGGGTGAATGGCGTCCGGCTTCGGAACCGGCTGCCGCCGGGCAGGGGACTAGCGAGGTTCGAGATGCTTCCGGAAACGTCCTCAAGGATGGCGATTCCGTCACCCTCATCAAGGATCTGAAGGTCAAGGGGGCCAATCAGACCCTGAAGCAGGGTACTGTCATCCGGTCGATCCGGTTGACGGATAACCCTGAAGAGATCGACTGCCGCCACGACACAATCAAAGGCCTTGTCTTGCGCACGGAGTTCGTGCGCAAGCGTTGAGTGGCGTGATTGGCGGAGGACTATTGGGCATGGGGCAGGATGAGGGCGGCAGCGTCCTTTCCGGTCAGCGCTTCAAACTCCCCAGGATACCGCGCACCAGTGCCCGGCCGACCTGTGTCGCGACCGTACGAGCGACGCTCTTCATCGCGGCTTCGACGACCGTCTCGCGCTGGTAGCCGGACGAGCGGGCGCGACCCTCGGTGTTGCTCTGCTGCTCGTTGTCGTCATCGCCGAAGCCGGGCAGCGTCCAGCGGCCCGAGGCACTGCCCTCGGTCGGCTGCGTCGGCTGTGCCTGCTTGGCTGCGTCGGAGTCGGACGCCTTCTTGGCGCGTGCCGCTAGGATCTCGAAGGCGGATTCGCGGTCGAGATCTTCGTCGTAGACGCCGAGCACCGGGCTCTTGTCCATCACCTGCTGGCGCTCCGGATCGGTCAACGGACCGACGCGGCCTGACGGCGGGCGGATCAGCGTCCGCTCGACGATCGAGGGCGCGCCCTTGGCCTCCAGCGTGGACACCAACGCCTCGCCAGTGCCGAGCGTGGTGATGACGGTGGCGCAATCGAAGGTAGGGTTGGGACGGAAGGTGTCCGCGGCCGTCTTCACTGCCTTCTGCTCGCGCGGGGAATAGGCGCGCAGCGCGTGCTGGACGCGGTTGCCGAGCTGCGCGAGTACGGTCTCCGGCACGTCTAGCGGATTCTGCGTCACAAAATAGACGCCGACGCCCTTCGAGCGGATGAGGCGCACGACCTGTTCGACGCGTTCAATCAGCACCTTCGGGGCGTCGTTGAAGAGGAGATGCGCTTCATCGAAGAAGAAGACGAGGTTCGGCTTCTCGGGATCTCCCACCTCAGGCAATTCCTCAAAGAGTTCGGAGAGCAGCCATAGCAGGAAGGTTGCATAGAGCCGCGGGTTCATCATCAGCTTGTCGGCGGCGAGCACCGAGATCTGGCCATAGCCGCGGTTGTTGGTCCGCATGATGTCGGTGATCTTGAGTGCGGGTTCGCCGAAGAAATGCTCCGCGCCCTGTTGTTCCAGCACGAGCAGGCCACGCTGGATCGAGGCGACCGACGACTTCGAGATCAGGCCGAACTGGCTGGAAAGCTCCGTCGCGTTCTCCGCCATGTAGTTCAGCAGCGAGGAGAGGTCCTTGAGGTCGAGCAGGGGCAGGCCGCCCTGGTCGGCGATCTTGAAGGCGATGTTGATGACGCCTTCCTGTGGCTCGGAGGCATCCATCAGGCGCGCGAGCAGCAACGGCCCCATTTCGGCGATCGTGGTGCGGACGCGATGGCCCTTTTCACCGAAGAGGTCCCAGAAGATGACCGGGAATTGGTCGAATTCGTAGTCGTCGAAGCCGATCTGCTCGGCGCGCTTGGTGAGAAAATCCTTCGGCTCGCCCTTGGCGGCGATGCCCGAGAGGTCGCCCTTGATGTCGGCGCAGAAGACAGGTACGCCGGCCTTCGAGAAGCCCTCGGCGAGCACCTGCAGCGTCACCGTCTTGCCGGTGCCGGTGGCGCCGGTCACCAGGCCGTGGCGATTCCCGAATTTCAGGTCGAGATATTCCGGCTTGTTGATGCTGTCGTCCGGATTGCGGCTGACGCCAACGAAAATCTTGCCATCCTCGAGCATTTCGAAAATTCTCCCTGCGGCCGTCGGCGCCGATTGCGTCAAAATGCGGAGCATGGTTTTCCGCACGGTCATTGTAATATCGCCTCTCTGTTATAAGCAGGGAGTTCAGTGCGGACAACTGTCTGCATTAAAAGGAAAAGTGGGATAAAGCCTGCTTCCGCGGCGCGCGGCTTGAGTTGCTCCGCGAGTTCGATTAACGTTGACGTTAACGTCAAAAATAGGAGGCTGACAATGAATGAAATCGTAGACCAGATCGCCGCGCGTGTGGGTATCACTCCAGAGGTGGCCGAAAAGGCGGTGGGCATGATGCTCGGCTTCCTGCAGCGTGAAGCGGCAGACGGTCCGGTCGCCAAGATGATCGAGGCCATTCCGGGCGCGTCCGATCTCGTCGCCAAGTACAACGGCGAGGGCAATGGCAATGGCGGCGGGATCCTCGGTAGCATCATGGGCGCGCTTGGCGGCGGTGGCATCATGGCGCTCGGCCAGCAGCTGATGTCGGCAGGCCTCGGCATGGCCGAGATCACGACGCTTGCCAAGGAAACCATCGCGGTCGCTGAGCAGCACGCTGGCAAGGAAGTCGTCGACGAGGTTGTTGGCTCGGTGCCGGGTCTCAGCCAGTTCGTCTGAGCGACAAGTCAAGACTTTCGGCGGGCGGGCTTGCTCTCGCCCGTTTGCGTTTGTAGCTATGGCGTTACGCCGAGCAAGGTCAGCCAGGTTTGCGACCGGTCGCTGGCGGCCTTGCGCCCGGCATCGTCAAGCGCGCGAGGCCCGCAGTAACGCTCGATGTTGGTCCGGTCGGCGTCGTTGATCTGAGGATTGCGCGATGCGGCGATAACCTGACGCCAGGCGCAGCCAAGAACGGGCTCGACAACGATGCCTTTGTTGCAACCGGTGCTCAGGCAGAAAGAGACTTTCCGCTGACTTTCGATGCGGCCGGCGATCGCATCGGCGTAAAGGCCGGTCCAGGCCGCACGAATTTCTTCGCAGCGCTCGGCGGCGTCGCTTTGGTGGCAACTGATTTTCGGCACATAGCTGTCCGCAGGCGGCCAGTCGGCAACCTCGGCGAGGCTGACGCATCCACAGGCAAGAAGAGCTGCGGCAATCAACTGCAACATCGGGCTCCTTTGCTTGGCGCAAACGGCAAGAGAATCACGCGAGACAAGCTCAAGGATTTCTTTACTCGCTGAAGGAGCATTTCTGAAGCGTCATTGCATCAGGTTCGGCAAGGCAAGCTGTCAATGCTTGCTCTTCGTTTCCCTTGCCAGCTGAAGGATGACGTCGTCAGCCGCGTCGGCCAGTGCCATCGCGATTTCAGCCGCCTTCCATCCCCGCTTCTCACCGTTGCGGATGAGTTCGAAGAGGATGGGCTCGAACTCCGACCGGCAAGTCTCCATACGTTGATCGGAAATCGAACGATTCTTAGACAAATGAGTATCTGCCATGTCAATACCCCAAAACCCTCAAGATAGATTTAGCAAGGCGGTGGAAGAGCGCAAGTAAATATATTAATCGAGCTTTAACAATTTCGACTAATATATACTTTATTCGCTAAATGATAGAAAAACGCAAGAAGGGCTCGTCGGGGTTGGACGAGCCCCGCCTTCTTTGTCGCATTGGAATAGCAACGCGGTCAGCAGGAAAAGCTTCACCGTACAAGCTGGGAGGGTCAACGCATCCATATTTTGTATAGCGTACCGTAAATGTGCTGCGATGGATCACGCCAACACATTCATGATACAATATTTCCGCTCGTCATGCGGGAAGCATCGCGAAATTCCTTTCCGCTTTACTTTAGTTAAAAGTGCATTTCTGAAATTACTTTCGGTCATGGTTGTGGATGATCACACCCAGTTCGTGCCATTCTCGGCCATCGCGCCGGATGAGATTTTCGGCGCAAGACGGACCCATGCTCCCCGGTGCATAGGCCTCCGGGGTTTCACTGCTTTTCGCCCATATATCGAGGAACGGCTGCACCGCCGCCCACCCGGCTTCGATGCCGTCGGCGCGCTGAAACAACGTCTGGTCGCCGATAAAGAGATCATAGAGAAGTGACTCGTATCCAGTCATCTTGCCGATGTCGAATTTGTCGGCATAGCGGAAGTCGAGCGAGACGGGGACGGTGTCGACGGAAAGGCCAGGCGACTTGATTGAGATCTCCATGCTCAGCCCTTCATCCGGCTGCACCTGGATGACCATCTTGTTTGGCGGCAGGTTGCGCTGGACATCTGTCTCGCGAAACTGCGCGAAGGGCACTTGCCGGAAGGTTATGACGATCTCGGTATCGCGCGCCGTCATCGCCTTGCCGGTTCTGAGATAGAATGGCACGCCCGCCCAGCGCCAAGAGTCCACATAGAGCTTCAGCGCCACGAAGGTTTCGGTGTTGCTGTCGGGCGAGACGTCCTTCGTCTCCCGGAACGCCGTGATATCGTTGCCATCGAGCTTGCCGGCCGTATAGGCGCCGCGTACGGCATGGGCAACTGCTTCCTCTGGCGTGTAGATGCGCAGCGCGCTCAGCGCCTTGCTTTTTTCTGTACGGATCGCTTCCGCACCAAAGCCGTTCGGAGCCTCCATCGCGATCATTGCCAGTAACTGGAACAGGTGATTGGGGACCATGTCGCGCAGCGCGCCGGTGGCGTCATAGAATTTGCCGCGGGTGCCGACGTCGACCGTTTCTGCGGCGCTGATCTGCACGTGGTCGATATAATTGTTGTTCCAGAGGGCTTCGATCATCATGTTGGCGAAGCGGGCGGTGAGAATGTTCTGCACCGTTTCCTTCCCCAGGAAATGGTCAAGACGATAGACTTGGCTCTCTGAGACGTTGCCGAGGATGCGGGCGTTCAACGCGCGGGCCGAGGCGAGGTCGGTGCCGAACGGCTTCTCGATTGCAATGCGCCGGAAGCATCCATCGGCCTCCCTGGTCAGCCCATGCGCGGCAAGCTTTTCGACCAGCGGTCCGAAGAACTGCGGCGGCACGGCGAAATAGAAGGCGGCGTTGCAGCTCGTCAGGTGCTTCTTGATTTCGAGGAATATTTCGTCCCGCGTGAAATCGCCTGAAACGTAGGAAATGCGCTGGCGCAGCCGCCGCCATGCCTCGTCCGTCTCCGGTCGGATCGGATCGCTCAGCCCCGCGAGGAAGCTATCCAGCCGCGCTACCAGCGAAGCGTCGTCGCCAGGGTCTATCCCGACGCCGAGAATCTTCAGGTCGTCACCGACCAGCCCGCTTCGCGTCAGATTGATGATCGCCGGTATCAGCAGGCGCCGCGTCAGGTCGCCGGTGGCGCCGAAGATGACAAGTGTGGCTGGCGGAATAGGTGCGGCGTCCATGAAGGTCTCCTCGCTGTTCCCGTCGACTATAGTGCATGCTGGTGCGGCGACAAGCAGCAGCATGCCGCTCGCCCATTGCAGGGTAATGTCAGCCGAGCTAGCCGCCGTCCTGTTGGTTAGCCCTGGCGCCTTGGCACAACCGCCCCTTAGCCCTTGACGGCCACCATGAAGATCCGCGGGAACCGCAGCAAGACGCGACCGTCCGACATCTTCGGGTAGGCCTTTTCAACGCGGCCGAGATAGTCTGCCAGGAATGCTTCACGGTGCTCTTCGCCGGCGTGATCAAGATAGGGCCTGAAGCCCGTTCCCTTGACCCATTCGACGATCGCCGCGGCATCCGCCATGGGATGGTTGTAGGCGGTATGCCAGATGTCGACGCGGGCAGCTTTGCCGATGAGCCGGCTGTAGTAGGTCGACGGTGGTGGCAGCGACTGACGGCGAACGCTTTTGGCTTCGAAGGCGGCTTTCCAAGGCCCGGCGTGTGCCGTCTCCTCCATCAACAGATGCGTGGGCTCGGTGAGATTGTCAGGCATCTGCACCGCCAGCACACCGCCTGGCGCAAGTCCGTCCATCAAGCGATCGAAAATGTCGAGATGGTTCGGCAGCCATTGGAAGACGGCGTTTGCAAAGAGCAGGTCTGCCGGTTCGCTCGGTTGCCAGATGGCAAGGTCGGCCTCGACGAAGGGCGTGCCGGGCATACGCTTGCGGGCGGCTTCCAGCATATTCAGGTCGCTGTCCAGGCCGGAAACGCCGGTTGCCCCGAAGCGCTCGACAATCAGCTCCGTCGAATTGCCCGGCCCGCAGCCGAGATCCACGGCGTGACGGACGCGCTCGAGCGGCACCTGCGCCAACAGATCGCGTGCAGGGCGCGTGCGTTCATCCTCAAATTTGACATACTGGCTGGCAGACCATGCCATGGGTCTTCTTCCCTGTTATGCAGCTGTCCCGGAACGCTGAACGCGCACCTTGTCGATGTTGCTGCCATCCGGCCTCGCGAGTGGGTTCGTCCGTCGCAGCCGACGCTTGATACCAGCGGATGAGGCCGGCGAGCGCCAAATTCAGGGAACGGAGAGCAAGAGGCCCGCAAGAATTCGCTCTTATCGCCGCTATATGACAGTATTTCCTGAAAGGGAGAAGAGGGCCGCCCGGGCGGAGCTTAAAAATGTCAGGCCGCCAGGATGGTGATGCCGTGGGCGTTGGCTGCGGCCTTCATGCGCTCCATCGTTTCCGCGGAAGGCGTCGCCTTCGGCGGTTCCTGCGAGCCGGCAGCTTCCAGGAATTCCGCCATCTCGCTGTCGACGATCGCCGAGAAGACGGCGGCTTCAGGACCGGGATTGGAATAGGCGTGCGGCTGGTTCGCCTCGATGCGGACAATGTTGCCTGCCGTGGCTTCGAATTCTTCCAGGCCGTTCTCCATCGCGCGGCGAATGGTCAGCCGGCCTTCAATGATCCGGAAGACTTCGGGGCTCGCATGGCGGTGCAGCGGCGTCCGGCTGCCCGGTGGCACGGTAATATCGAAGATGTTGAGCCAGGCTCCCTGCAGACGAGCCCGTCGCTCGATCCGATCGCCCAGCACGAAGAACACCTTCGCGCTCGCCTGGGCAGGCGCTTTCACAAATGAGTTGGACATCATGTCTCGCTTTTCTTTTTCTTGGCGGCGAGCCCGTTAGACTTTTCCGAAGCCCTTGGCAACCCGCAGCCGCCGATCGTCGCTGTCGCGATTTGTCCCGGCGCATATGGGTTCTTGCATTTGCCGCTTCAAGCGGCGGCACTCTCTTGGCCGACTTTCTGCGCCGCGAGAATGCGTTTGGCGACTTCCTCCCAGGCTTTCGCGTTGTCCTTGGCGATGGATCCGGCGATGGCTTCAGCGCTGCAATATTGCCCGGCGAGGCATCATCGAGAGCGTCGTTTTCCTTCTATGTCATAGGCGGGTACGAGGACAGTGGACAGACCCTTGTCCAGCGTCGCTGTTCCCAGCCGCTGCTTCAGCTTTGCCTCAAGCACATCAGCATCGTAGCTCGGATCGTTAAGGCCGAACGGATTGAAGACGTCGGAAAGAGAGGACTCCCGGAAAGTATCGGCGCCTTCGTTTGCGTAAAGACCGAGCAGATCGGCCGGTGTGCAGGCTGCCTCGCCGGCTTTTGATGGCTGAGGGCAGGTCAGGCCGGCCGCAATGATGCCGCCGGTCGAGGTCCCCGTGATCAAGTTGAAGGCCTTGTGCAGCGGCAGCCCGTCACGTTGCTTTGCCAGTTCCACCAAGATGACGGCTGGAATGATGCCGCGGATACCGCCGCCGTCGTCGAAAGAATAAAACGCGTTGCCATTTGCCCCTCCACACCGGTTTATCCGGTCATGGAGAGTATGAATTACAGCCATAATAATACTATAAACTGAAGCGCTCTTTTTGATTGAAGCCGGTTGCCGGGCTGGCGGTCAGAACTGCGTTATGACCCTGATCCCGACGCCTTCGGCTCGATCCAGCGTCATCAAGCCTGGAATTGCCTCCTCAAGTGTGATGCGCCGGCCGATCAGCTTCTGCGGCGCGATCTTGCCGGTCGTGACCATCGACAGCATCGCATCGTAGCGCCAGGCCTGCATGCCATGACTGCCGTAAATCTCCAGCTCGTGACTGATCACTTGCGCCATCGGAATCTGCGGCGTCGCGTAGTCGTCGAGCATCAGGCCGACCTGCACGTGCCGCCCGCGCCGGCGAAGGTTCTTGATCGAGTTGAAGCAGGTGACCGGATGGCCGAGTGCGTCGATCGAGACATGAGCGCCACCCCTGGTGATCTCGCGCACCGCCTCCGCCACGTCGGCGACGCTGCTTGCGTTGATCGTCGCCACCGCGCCGCATTCGCGGGCGAAGGCAAGCTTCTCGTCGGAAAGGTCGATGCCGATCGCGTTGGCTCCGAGTGCCGTTGCAATCATGATCGCCGAAAGGCCGACACCGCCGCAGCCGTGCACGGCGATCCATTCGCCAGGGCCGGTGCGCGCGTGATCGACGACGGCGCGAAACGATGTCGCGAAGCGGCAGCCGAGGCTTGCCGCCGTCGCGTCGTCGATACTGTCAGGCAGATGCACGAGGTTGGTATCGGCATAGTCGATCGCCACGTATTCGGCGAACGACCCCCAATGCGTGAAGCCCGGCTGGAACTGGTTCGGGCACACCTGCTGGTTGCCAGAATGGCATTCGCTGCAATGACCGCAGCCGGAGACGAAGGGCACCGTCACCCGGTCGCCGACCTTGAAGCGCATGACGCCCTTTCCGGTCGCGACCACTTTGCCGGCCAGCTCATGGCCCGGCACATGCGGCAGCTTGATATCCGGATCGTGACCCATCCAGCCGTGCCAGTCGCTGCGGCAAAGCCCGGTCGCGCCGACGGCGATGACCACGCCATCCTCGCTGGGTGTCGGGTCGGGCAGGGTGCGTATTTCGGGAGCCTTCTCGAAGGCGTCGTAGAACATGGCTTTCATCGATTTTACTCCCTGTCAGTCGCAACGATTCCGGCACATGATGGCACGGCGCCGATGTCGCTTCCAATCGCGCCATCCATGATTTTCCGTGATACACCCATCGATCGCACTCACGGTCACGCGAACGAATATTACTCCGAGGCCAACGCATCCGCCATTTTCTTGCGTAGGATTCTCGGGCGCGGATTTCCGCTTGACCGGCTCTTCGCACGGGGATTTTGCTCTTCGAACTTTTCAAGGAGAATGCCCATGGCTGTCGATACATCGCCCCGTTCAAACACCTGGACCTACGCCGAGGGAGAGTGGCTTACCGGCAATCCGCCGCTGATCGGGCCGACCTCGCACGCCATGTGGCTGGCCTCGACGGTCTTCGATGGCGCCCGTTGGTTCGACGGCATCGCGCCGGACCTCGACCTGCACTGCCAGCGCGTCAACCGCTCGGCGGTCAACATGGGCCTGAAGCCGGTGAAAACGGCCGAGGAGATCGAGGCGCTCGCCTGGGAAGGGATCAAGAAGTTCGACGGCAAGACGCCGATCTACATCAAGCCGATGTATTGGGGCGAGCACGGCTCGGCCGGCAGCGTCGTCACGGTCGATGGTGATTCCACCCGTTTCGCGCTGTGCCTCTTCGAAGCCCCGCTCGGCAACCATGCGCCGAATTCGCTCACCGTTTCGCCCTATCGCCGTCCGTCGCCTGAAATGGCGATGACGGATGCCAAGGCCGGCTCGCTCTATCCGAACAGCGGCCGCGCCATCGCTGAAGCGAAAAGCCGCGGTTTCGACAACGCGCTGATGCGCGACATGAACGGCAACGTCGCCGAGACGGCGTCCTCCAACGTCTTCATGGTCAAGGACGGCATCGTCTCGACGCCGATCGCCAACCGCACCTTCCTTGCCGGCATCACCCGAGCCCGTGTTATCGGCCTCTTGCGCAAGGCGGGCTTCGAGGTGCGCGAAGTGACGCTCTCGGTCGAGGATTTCATGAATGCCGACGAGATCTTCACGACGGGCAACTATTCCAAGGTCGTCGGCATCAACCGCCTCGATGGCCGTGATTTCCAGGAAGGTCCGGTGACCCGCAAGGCGCTCGAGCTCTACATGAACTGGGCCTTCGGCCGCAGCGAAAGCGACAGCTAAGCCCAGCGCTTCTCACCTGAGTATAATGGCTGCGGCCATTCGGTCGGCCATTGGGAGGAAAGGCCGCCGCTGCCGATCGGCGGCCTTGCTGACACGATGAGATCAATTTGCGCGAAGCGCTGGTAGAGACGGATCTGTCGCCGCTCCCAGTTCCGGTGAATTACCTGCTGATGTAGTGGCTATCCGGCCATGCTTCTCGGCCGCACCATCCACGCGCAGGCGGCCCCGGCGATCAGTAGCACGCAGGTTCCCAAAAACACGGCCCGCATGCCGATATGGCCACCGACGAAGCCGCCGAGCACGGGGCCGGCGACCTGGCCCACATATTGCGAGGAGACAGACAGGCCGAGAATGCTGCCCGCCGCACTGTCCGGCACGCTATGCCGGATGACCGCAGAAATGCAGGGCAGCAGCCCTCCGAGCGCTATCCCCATGAGGAAGCGCAGAATGATCAGCTGCCAGGAGTTCGTCACGAATGCCTGCGGGATCAGCAGCAGCCCGGCGACTGCAAGAGCACCCGCAATGACAGGCCAATGGCCGATCCGGTCCGCAAGCTTGCCGAGGCGCGAGGCCGACAGGATGCTGCCGAGTGCGGCCGCCGACATGACGATGCCTGCGATCATCGTCACCTTGCCCGGATCGTCCGCCAGCTGTGCAACATAGACGGTGATGATCGGCTCGATCGACATGTTGGCGAGCATCAGCAGCAGGCCCGTTGCGAGCATCGCGACCACGGGGCGCTTGTCTGATATCGAGGCCCAGCCGCCGCTCGCCTTCGCGGCCTGCTTGCGGGCAGGGGACTTCTCTTCCTTGATCAGGAAGGTGGTTGCGAGGAACGCCAGGAAGATCATTCCACCCGCGGCCAGGAACGTGCCGCGAATGCCGATCAGCGGCGGCAGCGCGCCGCCGATCAGCGGACCGACGAGGTTGCCCGCCATGATGCCGGAGGCGAGCATGCCGAGCGCCCAGGCGGAGCGATCCTTCGGCGTCTGCGTGGCGACTAGCACCATCGAGCCGGACGAGTAGCCGCCAGCGAGCCCAACGAACAGGCGCAGCGCCACCAGCTGCCAGACGTTGTCGGCCATTCCCATCAGCGAGATCGCAACCGTCATCCCGGCGCTGGCGCGCACCAGCATCAGCTTGCGTCCGTAGATATCGCCGAGCCGGCCCCAGAGAGGTGCCACGAAGGCCGCCGCCAGGAAGGTCGCGCCATAGGCGATGCCCGACCATTGCACGATCGCCGCGTGATCGCTAACCCCAAGCTCTTCGACGTAGAGCGGTAGGAACGGCAGCAGCAGCGTCATCGCGACGATCGTCGTGAAGGAGCCGAGCAGCGAAATGAGCAGATTGCGCTTCCAGTAGATCGAGCCGCTCTTGACGACGGCTGCGTCCCATTTTGTATCTGTCATTTCGTAGCCTTTGCATTGATCGTATAGGTCAGTTCAGCCGCGCCGGAGGCAAGGACATGCCCTTTGCGGCGGCAAGAAAATCGGCGCGGGTGAAGGCGCGGGAAGCATTAGCCGGTCGGTATCGAGCGCATAGACCGTTACCCCGCGGTGGATGCGCAGATCGTTCCAGGGTGGGCACGCGCCCATATAGCCTCCGTAAGGACCGTCCTTCAAGAAGGCTGCGAAGCCGTTCTGTCCGCGTCAGCCGTGCTCGGTCATTGTCAGCGGCAATCCGCCCTGTGGCAATCCGCTGCCATCGGCTCCTTCGCAGCTGCTTTCCGAGCAAGGGTTGCGCAAAACGGCTTCACCTGATATAAACTGATTGCATATTGCAATCGGAATTAAAGAAAAGGGACCGGTGCAATGGCAGGTGATGGCTCACGACGCGAGCGGGTCGTTCGCAGCCTCTACGAAGCCTATATCGACGGGCGCAAGGATGACGCGGGCACGATGCTGACGGAGGACTTCACCTTCTGCAGCCCGCGTGACGATCACATCGATCGCATCGCGTATTTCAACCGTTGCTGGCCCGAACCACCGCCGTTTCGCGCCATGGAGATCGAGTATCTCAAGATCGTGGATGACGAGGTGGTCGTCCGATACAGGGCCGAAAAGCATGACGGCGGAGCGTTCCGCAACATGGAAGTCCTGCGCTTCAGGGGCGACCGGATCGCCTCGGTGGACGTCTATTTCGGCCGCAATGTCTAGAACATTTCTGCAACCAGTTCTTCCAAATACCTCTGATGTCCGGAAGGTGACGCAAAGCGGTCATTTGGCCGCGGACCGGCGGCGTCAGCTACGACCGCGGGCCGACGCGCCTCGTCAGGCCGAAGTTCCCGCCTTTGCTCTCATAACGATCGAGCGGCCGTTCTCTAATCCGCGCAGGTTCTGAGACTTATTCGTTGATTTCCGGCTCAACGAGCCTTGCCAGATTACGGAGCGATTCCTGCCAACCGAGATAGCAAGCCTCTGGGGGTATCTCGTCCGGGACGCCCGCTTGGACGACATTGAGTTCAGTTCCCACCGAGACTTTCTTCAATGTCACGGTGACCTCCATTTCACCAGGCAAGTTGGGGTCGTCGAATTTGTCCGTGTAACGAAGCTTCTCGCCCGGCACCAGTTCGAGATAGTTGCCGCCAAAAGAATGGCTTCCTCCGGTCGTGAAGTTCCGGAAGGACATTCTATGCGTTCCGCCGAGCGATGGCTCCAAATGATGTACCGTGCAGACAAACCCATTTGGCGGAAGCCATTTGGCCAGCGCATCCGCCTCCAGGAATGCGCGATAGACTTTCTCGGGACTGGCAGCCAGGACCCGGTGAAGGTGTATCGTGTTCGGCATGATGATCCTCCTTTGGATAGAACACTGAGAGTGCTCCTAGGACGAACCAGGTTTTGTCAATCCGACAATGAGATTGAAATATCCGGTCTCAGCCTATGTCGATCATTCTGCTGTTTCCAGCTGGACCACGCAATGTGTTCCCCATCCTTGCCCAAGCCGGGCTATCCGATCCATTTCCATGTCATCCCGATATATGCGTGGGTTGAGGAGCTTTTCTGGAGCGACGATCGCTACCGGCTGCTCGAAACCTTTGCGGACGGACCGGGCGAGACGCCCACCGATGGGGCGGAAATGACGCTGTTCGTCTGGCGCGAGTTTTGTGAACGAAGAGAGCCGCCGCCAATCAAAGGCCCTTCGGTGGATGAGGCCATCAATCTCTTAAGCCGTGCTATCCAACTTTCGCAAGGTTGGATGTCCGCGACCAGCGATCCGACAGATCGCGACGCGCCTTGGGCCTAAGACTGATCGCCTATTTCGCCTTCTTGACTACCGCGGTAGGGGGCGCAACGAGTGCGAATTCCTTCATTTCATCGGGCGAAAGATAATAGAGCCTGTCGGGCGGCGTCTCCATGGCGTGGATCCAGAGGTCGGGCTTGATTCCCATATGGTCGAGATGGTGGGTGACATCAGCCGTGGTGCGCTGCACCTCCGACATGGCGCGTTCGGCCGAAAGCCTTTCTCCGGTGCCATTGAAGACCTGATGCACGCCGATAATGGCATCCTTCTCCGCCGTGCGCACGACACCGCCCGCCATAACGATCGGACAGGAGGAGACACAAAGCGCCCCCTCGGCGACGGTAGTCGCGATCTTGCGTTCGCGGATGAGCGTGGAGATGGCGATCGCGTCGCCGATCGATCCGCCCGGCGAGTCGAGCGAGACTGTTTTGACATACTCGCCACGGGCCTTGATCTCGGCGTCGAAACGTGTGGCCGCGCCCGGTTCGATCGTGCCTTGTGCGAGCAGTACGCCGCCCGCCTGCAACTCGAAGCGGATCGGCTTTTTCAGTAACTCAGGGTCGGTCGTCATCTCAACCGGGGCGGCCTGTGGCTTGCCTTCGGTGAGCGCCGGTGGAAGTATGGGCAAGGCGCCCGGTATCATAGGGTCGTAGGCAGGCATGTTGGCGTTGGTGGAGCCGATTTCATGCCAGTCGACGACAACGAAGATTGCGGCCGTCGCGAGCAGGGTGTGGAACGCATGTCGCATCAGCGTGCCGTCATCGGCGGAGAGCAGATAATCCTTCAGCCTTTGCCCCGCCGTTTCCAGTCTCATGCCGGCGGCCCTTTGCGGGGTCCCTTGCCGGAAAGATCGAAGCTCGCAATGTTCGACTGATCGGCCGCTTCGGTGCGCTCCGCTGCATCCATGGCGGCTTCGATGTCAACGCCGTGCCGCCGGACCTCGCGTTGTACCTCCAGCGCTTGCAGGAGTTCGGCCGCAGTGATGCGTTCGGCGAAGGGCAGGCGCTGTTCCTGACGGCGGAGCGTCGAATGAACGATCGACAGCATGAAGATCAGCACCGCCGGCAGGATGTCGATCGAGATGGCGCCGGCCCAGCTCGGGATGAAATCACCGGCATAGCGCAGCACGGCTTCGGCAGAGGAGAGCGGCACGAACCGCCGCTCGGCCACCGGCTTGCGCTCGAGGATCTGGTCGGCCGCCTGCGACAGGACCTTGGATTGCGCTGCGACCGAGGATCGGATCGTCTCCATGACCTGGTCCTGCCTTGTGGCTAGATCCGCCTGGCGTCCATCCGCCACCGGCGCGATGAAGCCGAGCGACAGGTCTTCCGCCGCGCGCTTGACCGAGGGCGCGATCGAGGTCTGCTCTAGCGAGGTGATCACACCGGAGAGCCCAACGACCTCGGCCGAGAATTGATCGGCGCGCGGGTTGATCGCACCCGGCGCGGAAACCAGCGTGCGCATGGTCTCGAGATGCTTTCTACCCTCGTCGAACAGCGTCGTCACGCGCTCGCGCGAGGCGTTGATGCCGTTTTCCAGCTCGGTCAGCTGCGAGGCCATCTGCGACAGAAGCTGGACGACGCTGCCGGCCCCGGTCGTTCCGGTCAGCGCGCCCGTCTCCCGCTCCTGGTCGGCAAGGCGCTGGAAACGTTCCTGCGTGCGCTGGATGTCGGGAAGCAGGCTCTGTGCGGCGAGCGCATTCTGGTGTGCCTGATCGAGGTCAGCCGTGTAGTCCTCGAGCGTTTCCGCGAGATGCTGCTCGAGTGCGGCCGAACCGGCGAGCGCCGCCGCGTTCAGCCAGCTCGACATGGCGATGATCATCGCGCAGCCGAGCGCCATGACCCCAAGCATTGCCGCGCGTCCGGCTGTCCCGGTCACATGCGGATAGAAGCGGGCCATGTAGGTCCAGAAGGCGTAGATCGCCACCGAAACGGCGCTGGAATAGATGAGGGCTGCGAAGAATACAGCGGTTGCCGATCCGTCGAGGATGCTTCGCACGCCGAGATATGTGTAGACGCCGGAGGCGAGCGCCAGGATCGCGAACGCGAAACGGGTCATGGTCTCGACAGCTTCGACGCCGTCCTGCAAGCGATGCGATGTGCCGAGCGCCATGGTCCCCTCCGGGCTAGTCCCTTAAGAAACCACTACAATACAGGCAAAAGCAAGGCTTGGCACCGGGCAGGCCGACGGCGCCAAACCTGATCTCGTTCGGCCGCTTATTCGGCCGGCGCACTGTGGGTCGCTTCGGCTTCGAAAGCCGCCCCACCGGTCACGCGCAGCGACTTTTCGGAGATGTCTATCATCGGCGAGAAGCTGGCGGCCGGCATGCGGGCCTCGTCGCGTTCATCGGGGTCAGCCGCCCGTGACGCGCCGCCCACCCGTTCGCTGCGTGCGACGTCAAGCTGGCCGGTCAGGATGGCGCGCTCGGCGCGAAGCTGCCGGATTTCGGACTTGGCGATCTCCAGGCTGGTGCGTAGCTGACCGATTTCGTAGCGATCGGAATCCATGCGCGTGTCGATATCGCGACGCAGCGCATCGGCATCCCGGTCGCGGCGCACGCGCAGGCTCTCGGCTTCACGCAGCTTCCGCGTCAGCTCGTTGGTCTGCGTGGCGAGTTCGCGGCGGGCTGCTTCGCTCTCGGCGCCGCTCGTGCGCGCCCGCTGCAGTTCCACGGCAAGGCGCTCCGAGCGGGAGAGGGAGGTGGCGAGTTCCGATTTGATGCGCTTGAGATCAGCGCGTGCCGCCTGCAGGTCCTCGTCCGTCATCTTGTTGCGGCCATTCGCGGTGATGAGGAGCTTCTCGACGAGTTCGGCCTTGGAGCCGATCGCTTCGTGCTTCGTCGTCAGGCGCGCGATCTCCAGCGCCGAGGATGCCTGCAGGGCTCATGCTCGACCTCGAGCCGCTTGTGCCGTTCCTCGAAGAAGGAGAGGTCCTGTTTCAGGTTGGCAACGGCCATCTGCAGGTTGCGCACCTGCGCTTCCTGCTCGGTGAGGCTGGGACTTCAGATGGCTGCGTTCCTCGTTGAGGCGGGCCATCTGGCGTGTCTGGATGCCGTTCTCGCGACGCGAGTTTCGATCAGCAGCTGGTGCGCCGTCGCCTCGTTGTCGAGTTTCTCACGCGTGGCCGAGAGTTCGCGGCTGCGCTGGTCGAGCTCCGTCTGGGCGCGTTTCAGCAGCGTCGAGGCCTCGTCGAACTGGATGGCACGATCCGTCAGCTCACGTTCGGCGTCGAGCAGCCGGTTTTCGATGATCGTGAATTCCTCGCGGGTGACCTGATGAATGCCTTGACGTTTCGTCAGCTCATCGCGGAATGCTTCGATTTCGGAGCGAAGCTGCGTGTTGTCGGCGCGAAAATCCTTGTTTTCGGCGGTCAGGCGAACGTTGTCCTGGTCCGCCTTCCGGCGCGCGTTGCTTTCACAATCGAGAAGCGAGCTGATGCGCGCGCATTCGGCGCGGAGCGCACCGGCCTCATTCAGCGACTGGCTGTGCGTACCGAGCAGCGAGGAAACGCGCTCCTGCAGCGATGAGAGGCTTGACAGCAGGTCTTCCGACGTCCGCTGGTTTTCCTCCAGCGCCGAGCCGAAGGCGGCGAAGTCGTTGACGTCAGGGATGGCGTAGCGCAACGGCTCTTCGGTCGCTGGACACTGATCGGTTATCGATGCGGGTCGGTATCCCGCGGGCAACAGGTTTGACGGGCGAACCTGTGTCGTTTGCGCAACAGCGACTGACCACCTTATTCCTCGGGCAGAATCCGGATGTCATCAGCTTCCAGTTCGCTGCCCAGCTCTACCTCTTTCGTCTGTTTGTCGTAGACGCAGAAATAGCTGACGAAGCCGTTCGCACCCTTCGGCTTGCCGGTCACCAGAGCGATGCCAAAGTGTTCGCTGCCGAACGGATCAACGACGGCATGCGGAAACTCGATCGAGGCGCGCGCCGCCTGCTTGCACTTGCCTTCGACCTCGGTCGCGAACTCCTGCCAGGCATCGCCCGAGGAGGCGCGAGCCGCTCCCGCTGCAGCGATCACGATGGCAAGTGTGCAAAAGCGGATTTTATTCCTCTGCATATGAAAAGCCTCGTCTTCCTGCTGTTGTGAAAGACGCCCATGATCAGCGATTTAGGGCTGGAAAGCCAAGTCCTTGGTGGAGGCAATTTTTCCTCTCCGGCCGTCTTTTTTGATATTTCGCCGGTTGCCTCTCCATGCTTGCGCTCCTATGTTCCGCCTCACCTGCCGATTACGCAAACTATTGCCAAAGGAGACCCGCAATGGCTTTTGAATTGCCCGAACTTCCCTATGACTACGAAGCGCTTCAGCCCTTCATGTCGAAGGAAACCCTGGAATTCCATCATGACAAGCACCACAAGGCCTATGTCGACAACGGCAACAAGCTCGCGGCTGAGGCAGGTCTTTCCGATCTCTCCCTCGAAGAGGTCGTGAAGAAGTCGTTCGGCACCAATGCCGGCCTCTTCAACAATGCTGCCCAGCATTACAACCACGTCCACTTCTGGAAGTGGATGAAGAAGGGCGGCGGCGGCAACAAGCTGCCGAGCAAGCTCGAAGCTGCGATCAATTCCGATCTCGGCGGCTACGACAAGTTCAAGGCTGATTTCATCGCTGCCGGCACGACGCAGTTCGGCTCCGGCTGGGCATGGGTTTCCATCAAGAACGGCAAGCTCGAAATCTCCAAGACCCCGAACGGTGAAAACCCGCTCGTGCACGGCGCAACCCCGATCCTCGGCGTCGACGTATGGGAACACTCCTATTACATCGACTACCGCAACGCGCGTCCGAAGTACCTCGAAGCCTTCGTCGACAGCCTGATCAACTGGGATTACGTCCTGGAGCGCTACGAAGCCGCCGCCAAGTAAGCAGTTCGCAAGAACAAGATGTCGGCACCCGGCGTCTCGAAACGCCGGGTGTTTTCGTTCCGACGACCGTCACAAACCTGTCATGCCGCATGCCTAAAGCGCTGCCATGACATCCTTTTCCGATCTCCCCATTCTCCGCTTCGGCGTCGTCGCAGATCCGCAATACGCAGCGAGGGCGCCGCATCTTGGGATGAACCGCCACTATGCCAGGAGCCTCGCCAGGCTGTCGGAGGCGATCGAGGTTTTCAATGGGGAGGATCTGAGTTTCGTTATCACGCTCGGCGACATCATCGACCGCGATTTCAAGAGCTTCGACGACATCCTCCCGATCTACGATAGCCTGAAGCACCAGAATTTCTTCCTGCTCGGCAATCACGATTTTTCCGTCGTAGCCGATCGGTTGGCCGATGTCGCCAGCCGGGTCGGCCTGGCGTCGCCCTATTACAGCTTCATCAGGCAGGGCTGGCGGTTCATTGTTCTGAACGGCAACGAGGTGAGCACCTTTGCGCCGCCGCTTGGGCATCCGTATCGGGAGATAGCCGCCCAGCGGCTCGCAGCGCTCAGGGGTGCCGGCGCCATCAACGCGCAGGACTGGAATGCCATGCCGAGCGACGAGCAGTTCGCCTGGCTTTCCGAGCAGATCAAGGACGCCGGCGCCGCAGGCGAGCGCGTCATCGTCATGAACCATTACCCGGTCTATTGGACGCGGTAGCTGTCGACCATCGGGAAGCCGTAGATATAGGCTTCCTTGGCAATCGCGCGTGCCTCAGCGTTTCGTGAGTTGCATGGCTGCTGCTCCCATTGCCTCGATCTAAGACCCGTTGATCTACAAATCCGCGGGGCAGCCTTGAGCAAAAGTCGGCTAGCCGGAAGAACGTTACAGTAACATTGGCTGTAAATGGCCAACCGGCCCACAACGGGAGAATCCAATCGCTCTTTCAAGCCCCTAACGTCTCGGAAGTTCCTTGAACTTTATCAGGTGACGTCCATTTCCCTTCGATCGAAACTCATCGAAGCGTGTTTCGGCTCTTGAAGATCGCGACCTACAACGTCAACGGCGTGAACGGACGCCTGGAACTCCTTCTTCGCTGGCTGAAGGAGGATAAGCCTGACGTCGTTTGCCTGCAGGAGCTGAAAACCGAGGATGCCCGGTTTCCACGCGGCGCACTCGAGCGGGCCGGCTACGGCGCGATCTGGCACGGACAGAAGAGCTGGAACGGCGTCGCGATCCTTTCGAAGGGCTCGACGCCGATCCTGACGCGGCGCGGTCTTCCCGGCGATCCCGATGACACGCACAGCCGCTACATCGAGGCGGCCATCGACGGTATCCTCATTGGATGCCTCTATCTTCCGAACGGAAATCCTGCACCCGGGCCGAGATTCGACTACAAGCTCCGCTGGTTCCGACGGCTCCATGAATATGCCGCCGAACTGCACGAGCTCGACATTCCTGCTCTCCTCGCCGGCGATTTCAACGTGATGCCGACGGATATGGACGTCTACAAGCCGGAGCGATGGCTGGATGACGCCCTCTTCCGGCCGGAAGTCCGCAAAGCCTATGCCGACCTCGTCGCACAGGGCTGGACCGACGCCATAAGACATCTGCATCCGAACGAGCGCATCTATACCTTCTGGAAGTACTGGCGAAACTCGTTCGAGCGCGACGCCGGTCTTCGGATCGATCACTTACTGCTCAGCCCGACGGTTGCCCCGTGGCTGAGGTCGGCGAGCGTGCGCAGAAAGCCGAGGAGTTGGGAACACACAAGCGACCACGCTCCCGTGATGATCGAACTCGAGATCCCTCTATCAGAGAATAACGAATGAATACGAGCGATGAATCCGGAAGGAGCGGAAGCTGGATGCCGACCTCGATGCTATGTCGCGCAATGTATTGATCGCGGAAGTGAAGCGCTTTCGCGGCGCGAATCAGAGAACACCGGGATGCCACAGGTCACAACCTTTGCTGGCACCATTCGCAACTCTGGGACATGCTGCCGGAAAAGCTCAATCCTGACATTGCTGTCCCGCCTTGGCCGAAGTTGCTGCGAGGTTGCGTCCGCTATCGCGAAAGTTTGGATCGGCAGAGGCCCGACGCGCCGGTCTGGACGAAGAGTTTGAAGCCTGAGTGCGACGAAGCACACGCCGATAGGATTCTCGTTCTCCGCTAGAGGCAAGGAGTTGCTGTAGGTTCGCCCGTCTAGGCCGCCGTGACCATCGGCAACTCCTTCCGCTCCATCGCGTCGCGCTTCGGCGGCGTGCCGAACATTCGCGAATATTCGCGGCTGAACTGCGAGGCGCTTTCATAGCCGACCTGATAGGCAGCAGTTGCAACGCTGGCGCCGTCCGACACCATCAGCCGCCGTGCTTCCAGCAGTCGCATGTTCTTCTGGTACTGCAGCGGCGTCATTGCCGTCATCTGCTTGAAATGCTGGTGGAAGGAGGAGGGGCTCATGTGTGCGACGGATGCAAGCTGCTCGATGCGCACCGGCGCGGCGAAGTTTTCGCGCAGCAGGTGGATGGCATCGGTCATGCGCCTGATATGGCTGCCGGGCAGCGCAAGCTTGCTGACCTGGCCCGCATTCGGCCCCGTCAGCAACCAGTAGCAGATCTCCCGCATGATCGCCGGATAGAGCACAGGAATTGCCTTCGGCGTTTCGGCAAGGCGCACGAGCCTCAGTACGCAGTCGGCCAGCACCCCGTCGAAATTCTGCACGAAAACACCGGCTGCGCCGTCGCCAACCGGGCGCGGCGGCTGCTCCATCGCCGCCATCACCTCGCGCATGATCGTCACATCGAAATCGATGTTCAGGCCGATATACGGTGCTTCCTTGCTGGCCTTGGTGATCTGTCCGAGGGCGGGCACCTCGAAGGTGACGATGAGCGACTGCATCTCGCCGTATTCGAAGACCCGGTCGCCGACCATGATCTCCTTCGCACCCTGGACGACGACGCAGATCGTCGGCCGGTAGATCATGTGGTTCGGCATGACAGGATGGGTGACGCGCGACACAGAAAGCGCCGGGAGCGGGGTCTCGAAGCGCCCATCGGCGTCACCGGCAGTTCTGTCGATGTAGGTCTGGATTGCTAGCTTCAGAGTATCCAACATTGCCAGGGTCTCCTCGGTCATTCCTCGGCGGCAACTGAAGATATGCGCCGTGCCGCCTAGTCCGCAAGAAGCTTGGAGGATTAGGCAAGAAATTCGAGAGTTTCGGCATTCAACAACAGCCCCTGGCAGGCGTACCGTAAGGGCATCAACTCCAGCAAAGGAAGAGATCATGCCGAACGAAACGCAAGCAAATTCAGTATCCAAGGTTGCCGTCGTCACTGGCGGCAGCCGTGGGCTTGGCCGCAACACGGCGATCAACCTCGCCCGTCGTGGTGTCAACGTCATCTTTACCTACCGAGCAAATCGGGCAGAAGCGGAGGCCGCTGTTCTGGAAATCAAGGCGCTCGGTACCGAGGTCATCGCTCTGCAATTGGACACCGGTCGCGTCCCAGACTTCGAGGCCTTCGTGGGCAAGGCGAAGGATGCCTTGCAAGGTCTTGGACGGTCTCAGTTCGACTACCTCGTCAATAATGCCGGCAACAGCTATCACGCAGCGATTGCCGAAACGACGGAAGAGGCCTTCGACGAGCTCGTCAATGTGCACCTGAAGGGCGTCTACTTCCTGACACAGAAGCTCTTGCCGCTGATGGCGGATGGCGGCCGCATCATCAACGTCTCGAGCGGCCTTGCTCGCTTCGCTGTGCCTGGTATCTCCGCCTATGCGTCGATGAAGGGGGCGGTTGAGGTCTTCACCCGTTACCTCGCCAAAGAACTCGGCCCGCGCGGCATCACGGCCAATACCGTTGCTCCCGGCGCGATTGCCACCGACTTCAGCGGTGGCATGGTGCGCGACAATCCGACCTATAACAAGATGGTCGCCGATGCGACGGCGCTCGGACGTGCCGGCGTGCCCGACGATGTCGGCCCGATGATTGCCTCGCTGCTTTCCGACGACAACCGCTGGGTTAACGGGCAGCGCATCGAAGTTTCCGGTGGCACATACCTCTGATCTACATCAAGGAGCTAGAGCGGGATGCCGAAAACCGCTTACACTTTTCGGCATCCCGCTCTAGGCGGTCGCGGCTGCCGGCGGGTTCGTCCATCCGCTCGTCCACAGTTGCCGCAACCGGTCGCCGTCGCCTCGGAAATAGGCGTCGGCCGTCTCGCAATGCTCGACACGGTCGCTGCGGAAATTGCGGATCGCCTGGCGCAGCTCGCACCAGGCGACAATGTTTGCGGTTTGCGAGTAGTAGATGAGCGCAATCGGCTGGATCCTACGTTCCGTCGCGCGGCCGAGTTCGTCGCGGTAGTCGAGCATCAGCTTCTGCTCGTCGCGTATGGCGCGGCGAACCAGACCAAGATCGAGTCCGGCCGGAGATTGGGCAACCGATCCCCAGGCATAGAGCGCTTTTCGTTCCATCGCCTGACGCAGCAGCGCCGGCACGGCCCCAGCGATCTTCTGGTTGACGCTCTTGGCCGCCCGTTTCAGCTCCTCGTCGCCGGTGCGCTCGAGCAGCGCCAGCGACAACACGATCGCCTCCATTTCCTCGACCGAGAACATTAGCGGCGGCAGGTCGAAGCCCGGCCGCATGATGTAGCCGATACCGCGGCCGCCCTCGATCGGGACGCGCATCGCCTGCAGGGCGGCGATATCGCGATAGATCGAGCGCACCGTCACCTCGAGCGTTTCCGCCATGGCCGCCGCCGTCATCGGCCTGCTCGCCAATCGCAGGATCTGGATGATCTCGAAAAGCCGTGAGGCCTTGCGCATTTTCGCCTCCTTCGGCCTAGGCTCCTGACAATACACTGTCAGTTGGGCCGTCGTATAGCACTCCTATCGAATTGAAAATCAACAAGGTCCCGGAAATCGACCTTGAATTGGATAGCGGGCAACTGACATGACTTACAGCGAAAATCTCTGGCTCTACTTCACGCTTCTCTTCGGCATCATCATCGTCCCGGGCATGGATATGCTGTTCGTGCTGGCCAATTCGCTGACCGGCGGCAGGCGCACGGGCATCGCTGCGACCGCCGGCATCATGGCAGGCGGGGCGGTGCACTCGCTCTATGGCGCGATCGGGGTCGGCGTGCTCGCCGTCCTCTTGCCGATGCTGTTCAACCCGCTGCTTTTTGCCGGTGCAGCCTACATGGCCTGGATCGGCTACACGCTGATGCGCAGCTCGATCACCGTCGATAGCGTCGGGCCCGGCGGCCTGCGCTCGGGCTGGCGGGCTTTTCGCCAGGGTGCCGCAACCTGCTTGATGAACCCCAAGGCGTATCTGTTCATGATCGCGGTCTATCCGCAGTTTCTGAAGCCGGTCTACGGGCCAATCTGGGCACAGGGTCTCGTCATGGGCTTCATGACCATGGCGACCCAGGCCGCTGTCTATGGCACCCTGGCGCTGACGGCGGCGCGAAGCCGCACGATACTGGTGTCCAATCCGAAGACGACAATCCTCGTCGGGCGGATCGCCGGTGCGCTCCTGATCGCCGTTTCGATCCTCACGGCGTGGCACGGCTGGCGCGCCGCGGCATGAAGCGCGAATACGAAACGATTTAGAACTCCGATTTTCCTGAAATCTCACCCACTTGTTACTTTTTGAGGCGAAAAAATTTGCCATGATGCCGCCCGTCTGCCGAAGCGCCGGGCTTCGCGGACGTTGCTATCAAAGAGGAGTGGAGACATGAGACTGAAAGCTATAGCCGCGGCAGTGCTCGTCGCCGGTCTGGGGGTCGTAGGCGTTGCCATTGCAGCGGAGGAAGGCACGCACGACGCGCGCTCCGCGCTGATGAAGAAAGTTGGCGGCGCGGCGGGCGCCATGGTGGCGATCGCCAAGGGCGAAAAGCCCTACGACGCAGAGGTGGTCAAGGCTTCCCTGACGACGATCTCGGAGACCGCGAAGGTATTCCCGGATCAGTTCAAGCCTGGCACCGAACAGGGGGACAAGGCGGCAAGCCCGAAGATCTGGGAAGATCCTGCGGACTTCAAGGCCCGTGCGGCGAAGCTTTCGGCGGATGCCAGCAAGGTCCTCGCGCAGCTTCCGCCCGACCCAGCCGCTGTCGGCGCCGCAATGAAGACGCTTGGCGCCAATTGCGGCGGCTGTCACGAGAAATTCCGCATAAAGACCGACTAACGATCCTGGCATTTCAGTCAAACGATCCGCAGCAGCCTTGCCGCTGGTGCGGATCGTTTTATGTTTTCGACAAGATTATTGGCAACAGGAGCGGTGAATGGTCCGCAGGTTCGTCCGGTTTTTACTCTGTCTCGTCGGAGTGTTCGTCATTGGCGGAGCGGTTTTCTATTTCATCACCGCGCCGAACGCGCTTCCTGAAAGTCACTGGGCCAACCTTGGTGAACCCGATTTGAAGAACGGTGAAATGGTCTTCTGGACGGGCGGTTGCGTCAGTTGCCACGCTGCGCCGGGATCGGAGGGGGACGCCAAGCTCACGCTGTCAGGCGGTCTGGCGCTGAAGAGCCCTTTCGGCATCTTCCACGTGCCCAACATCTCGCCTGACGAGAAGGCTGGTATCGGGACATGGACGCTGGCCGAGTTCGGCAATGCCATGAGGCGCGGCGTTGCTAAAAACGGCGGGCATCTCTACCCGTCCTTTCCGTACAATTCCTATGCCAGGATGAGCGACAATGACGTCAACGATCTCTTCGGCTATCTGAAGACGCTGCCGAAGAGCGGCAACGTTTCCCCACCGCACGAATTGCCGTTTCCTTACAATATGCGTCTGGCGCTGGGTGGCTGGAAGTTCCTGTACTTCAGCAATGAGCCGCGTGTCGCACTTGCGGCCAAGGTCGACGACAAGGTCAAGCGCGGGCAATATCTGGTCGAAGGCGCCGGCCATTGCGGCGAGTGCCACACGCCGCGCGATCAATTCGGCGGGTTCGAGGCAGACAGATGGCTGGCGGGTGCGCCAAACCCGGAAGGTCAGGGCAGGATCCCTGATATCACGCCGGGCTCGAAGACCGTCGGCTCATGGAGCCAGGAGGATATCGCCAACTATCTGGAAACCGGCTTCACGCCCGACTTCGATACGGCCGGCGGTTCGATGGCCGAGGTGCAGCGCAACCTCGCCCATCTGCCGAAACCGGAGCTCGAGGCGATCGCAGCCTACTTGAAGGCAGTCCCGAACCGCTAATATTAGCAATATCTCAAAAATGCCGCATTGCAGCACTCCACTGGGTCGTGCACACTGAACGCCCTGTGGCGAACCCTTCCGAGGTTCGCTTTCCGAACGACGCCCATCCACGTCTTCCGAAAGGACAGCTGCATGCACAGCACGTCGGCCAACCCTGCAGATGATCTCGAGTCTGTCGCCCGCAAGGGCGGCAAATTGCGGCGCATGGCGGTGCGGATACCGACCTACATGGCCGACATCCGTGAAAATCCTGCCTGGCTGCCGATGTTCCTGCTGGCGCGCACCATACCGGCGCGCAAGGCGCATTGGCTGACTGCACGACGCAGCAATGGCGCGATCGAGAATCTGCCGACGCTCTTCAAGGGCGTGGATCATGCAGATGCCGTCGCGGCGCTCAGGCGCGACGGGATATTTCCCGACCTGACGCTACCTCAGGCGATCACCAGTGAAATCGCAAGCTTTGCAAGCGCCACACCGTGCTTCGGCAATTTCGATCGGAAGATCGAGTTCCTGGCGTCGGATCATCGCGACGCAGAGCAGCAATGGGGACGATCGATCCTGAGCGGCCACCACTTCGAACGGGCGCTTGATTGCCCGGCGGTTCGTACCGTCCAGCGTGATCCTGTACTGTCGGAGATCGCGCGCTGCTATCTCGGCGCCCAAGCCCGCCTCATTACCACCCGCATCTGGTGGAGTTTTCCGACGAGGGCCAGCGAGGCCGATCGCAGCCTGGCGTCGCTGGACAAGTATCACTTCGATCTCGACGACTGGCGAATGCTGAAGTTCTTCTTCTATCTCGTCGACGTCGACGAAGGCGCCGGCCCGCATGTCTATGTCAGGGGCAGCCACAACAAGCGGCGTATCAAGCACCAATTGACCCTCCTGGTCGGCCACCCCGCGAATGAAATCCTGGATTTCTATGGAAAGGAGAGCGTGACGACGCTGACCGGCGCAGCAGGCTTCGGCTTCGTGGAGGATCCCTTCGGCTTTCATATGGGAACGGTCGCCAAGACCAAGCCGCGCCTGATGATGGAGGTGGGCTTCGGCGTTTCCAAGCCGTCGCGCCGCCGTTTCCACGGCGAGCCGGTGCTTCGATGAGCTAAGGCAGTAGCGTCGTTCACGCGGCTTTCGGCTGATGCTCGGCGCCGAACATCAGGACGTATTGGTCCAGTTCGTCGCCGGCATGTCCGAGCGCGCGGTAGATTTCGGCGGCAAAGGTCATCGGCGCCGATCCCGGCGCCGTCACCAGTTTTCCAGCGCGCACGGCCTGCGGGCTGTCCTTGTAACGGGCGTGTCCGGTGTACCCGGGCACACCGGCGATGAAATCGGCGGCATTGCTGGTGTGGTCGGTGGCATTCAGAGCTCCGGCACGAGCAAGCGCCAGAGTTGCGCCACATATCCCGGCGACGAGTTTGCCGTGGGCAAGGAAGTCGTAGATGACGGTTCTCAGGTCGGGCGCCTTTTCCGTTTCCCAGATCGTCCCGCCGCAGAGCACGAGGCCGTCGAAGGCACTGGCATGCAGGTTTTCCGCGACGGTATCGGCCGCGACGCGCATGCCCCCCATCGAGCGCACTTCCGAGCCATCGGGCGTTGCGATCACTACGTCGAAGCCGAAGTAGGAACGTGCGGAGGCCGTCAGTTGCCCGACCTCCCAGTCGGCGAATCCGTTGGTGAGCACGATTGCAAGTCGGGTCATCGGTTTCTCCCTGCCGAATGTCCGCGGCGGCCACCGCCGCTCATGCCAAAGCCTGCATATAGCGCATGCCGGTGACCGGGCGAGGCACGAAGTCCATATTCTCGTAGAAGCGATGCGCCTGCACGTTGCCCGTGGCGGCGCTGACCGAGAGGTAGCCGCAGCCGGCGCTGCGTGCTGTGTCGCGGGCGCGGTTGACGAGGTGCTGCCCGACGCCGTGGCCGCGATGACCGTCACGCACAAAGAGATGATGCAAATCCATGCCGCGCGCACCATCCTGCGCCCTGTAGAGCGGGACGAGAATGGCGTAGCCGATCAGGCCTTCGTCGGTCTCGGCAACGAGCGCGTTGATCCACGGCACCGGGCCGAAAAGGTCACGTTCGAGTTGCTCTGGGCTCGAGGCGGAAGCATCCCCATGATGTTGGGCGAGCAGGGTAATCATTTCGCTGAGTTCGGGGAGGTCGCGCGGCTTAGCCGCACGGATATTGATCACCGGCGGGCGGATCATTGAGATTTCGCTGTCTTCGATTTCAACCATGGTCTTCGCGTCCTTGTGTGGTGTTCTGCCGTCAGGACGCTGCCGATACAACAAAGCCGCCTGACGGCGGCTTGTTGACAATATGATCTGTCCGGCCGCCCTTACAGGTACAGCCAAAAATACGTGCTGGTGATGTGCGCGTTCTTGATCATGCGTCGATAGATTGTCCAGAACGCGCCGTTTGTCAATGGGATTTACGCGCGGGCGCCGGCAAGCGCGCAGCGGCCTTCGGCGCAGCCGCCATCGATCGCTTCGCCGGCGGCATCGGAAACCGGTAGCGCCAGCGCCATTGCTACTTTTCATCAGCTTCATATTAATATAGGGTAACCCCCTATACTAAATGGAAAACCTCATGTCCCACACCACGCATCAGAAGAAAAAGCTGATGGCCCGCGTCAGCCGTCTGAAGGGCCAGCTGGAGGCTGTCGAGCGCGCGCTGGGGGCCGAGCGGCCCTGCGGAGAGATCTTGCAACTGCTTGCCTCGATCCGCGGCGCCCTGAACGGCCTGACCGGCGAGGTGCTGGACGATCATCTGCATGAGCATGTGCTGCACGCCGCCGATGAGAAGGCCCGCATGGAAGCCGTCGAAGAATTATCCGAAGTCCTGCGGACCTACATTCGCTGACACAACCGACATGAGGAGCGTGCGATGAACGCACAGACCGAAAGACTCGAGCACGACCACGTTTTCCTGGGCGCCGATCACGACCGCAACGCCCGTCGTGTCTGGTTCGTCATTGCGCTCACCGCCGTCATGATGGTGGTCGAGATCGGCGCCGGAACCTACTACGGCTCGATGGCTCTCGTCGCTGATGGCTGGCACATGTCGACCCACGCTAGCGCCCTGCTGATCTCCGCCGTTGCCTACCTCTATGCGCGCCGGCAGGCGCGCAATCCCCGCTTCACCTTCGGTACCGGCAAGCTCGGCGACCTCGCGGGCTTTGCCAGCGCCATCATCCTGGCGCTGATCGCCTTGCTGATGGCTTGGGAAAGCTTCCTGCGCATCACGCATCCCGTGCCGATCAGCTTTTCGCAGGCGATCGGCGTCGCCGTCGTCGGCCTACTGGTCAATCTGGCGAGCGCCTGGCTCCTGAAGGACGACCATCATGGCCACAGCCACGGCCATTCCCACCATCACGAGCACCAGCATCACCATCACCATGACCACGCTGATCATACCCATCCTGGCGATCATGCTCGTTCCGCGCATGCCTCCGACAACAATATGCGCGCTGCCTATGTCCATGTCATTGCCGATGCGCTGACATCGGTGCTCGCCATTGCCGCACTGCTGCTCGGCAGTCTTTATGGCTGGCTCTGGCTCGACCCGCTGATGGGTATCGTCGGCGGCCTGATCATTGCCCAATGGTCCTGGGGCCTGATGAAGTCTTCAGGCCGCGTGCTGCTCGATGTCGTACCGCGGGAGGCGGCTCTGCAGCGCGAGATTCGTTCGGCGCTGGAAACGGGCGGCGAGCGGATCACCGATCTTCATGTCTGGCAGGTCGGACCCGGCCATCACGCCGCGATCGTTGCTCTCGTGACGCCGCAGCCGGAAAGCCCTGCCTTCTACAAGGCAAAGCTCGAACCCGTTGCCGGCCTCTCGCACGTTACCGTCGAGGTAACGCAGTCGGCGGCCGCTTGACGCGACTCATCCGGGCCACAATCAGTCTCTAGCGCTGTGTCCGTTTGTTCAGGCAGAGGAATTTTCATGCGTGGCTTTTCGATCCGCCGCCGGACGCTACTTGGCTCGGCACTGCTTTCATCCGCCCTGTTCCTGCCGCGCATTGCGCGGTCGGAAGACAGCGATGATGAAATCAACCGGCGGATGGAAGCGCTCGAAAAAGCGATCGGCGGTCGCATCGGTGTCTCCGCCATCGACACCGAGACCAACATTTCATTCGGCTATCGCGAGACCGAGCGCTTTCCGCTCTGCAGTACGTTCAAGGTGCTGGCCGCAGGGCTGGTGCTGGCGCGCGTCGACAAGGGGCAGGAGACTCTCGAGCGACGCGTCGTCTACGACCAGGACAAGCTCGTCACCTACTCGCCGGAGACGGAAAAGCACGTCGGCGGCGAGGGCATGAGCCTCAGTGAACTCTGCGAGGCGGCGATCACGCTCTCCGACAATACGGCCGGCAACCTGCTGCTGGAAAGCTTCGGCGGCCCCGCTGAGCTCACCAAATGGCTGCGCACGCTGGGCGATCGGTCGACGCGACTCGACCGATGGGAAACGGCGCTCAACGAAGCCAAGGACGGCGATCCGCAGGATACGACCACCCCCGATTCGATGGTCGACACGCTCGGCAACCTGACGCTGGGCTCGGCCCTGTCGGAACCGTCGCGTGACAAGCTGGTCGAATGGATGGTGGCGAATACGACAGGCGGCGCACGTCTGCGCGCGGGCCTGCCGGATGCATGGAAGATCGGGGACAAGACCGGCACCGGCAACAACGGCAGTGCTGCCGATATCGCGATTGCCTGGCCGCCCGGTCATGGCGCGATCCTGGTTGCCGCTTACGTGACGCAGGCCAAGGTGCCGGCGTCAGAGATCAACCCCATCTTCGCCGAGGTCGGAAAGATCGTGGCCGACATGGTCGGATAAGACTGTCGTGTCAAAGAGATGCGATGGAAACGTGAATCTCCGTCGCATCGATCTGAATCAATTTCTGAGGTCTCAGACGCTGACAATTTCGTCGACGCTCGACTTTTCCTTGCTGTCGTCGTCGCCGGTCAACTGCCGCTTCAGCTCGTCCGAGATCTGCTTTTCGATCGCCTCGCGCTCTTCTGGTGGCATGGCCTTCAGGTCGTCTTCGGTGAGCCCGAGCCGCTCGAGGATCTGCGCGCGGATGCGCTCCGCCGGCGTCATGTTGGCGAGGTCCGTGAACTCCGAGGCAACAGCCTCATGGCGCGCTTTCGCGGGATCCTCGGTGCCATCCATGCTAGTGGTGCCGCTGCTCTGCAAAGCCCACATCGTACTGGAAATCGACGTCGGCGTGCTGCTTGGCTGAAGTGCTGTGCCGCTCTGGCGAACGCTCACCTCGGTATCGCCGGACTGTTGCTTGCTGCGCTGGCCGGATTGGCCGAAGAGGTTGGTCAATCCATAGGTACTGGAAATGTTGCTGCCGATCTTCATGAAAATTCTCCCTGAAACAATGGGTGGGAGAATGGTGCGCCAGACATGCCCGGAGCTTGTGTCGGCTGGCTTGGGTTGGCGTCGTCAGCGGCGGCCATCCGGCAGGTTTCGGAAGCTTCAGGGTAGGGCGTAGCCGATCACATAGTCGCCGGGCTTGGTGCCGATCGAGCCGTGTCCGCCGGCGACCATGACGACGAACTGCTTGTTGTCACTGGTGGTATAGGTCATCGGTGTCGCCTGGCCGCCGGCCGGCAGGCGGGCTTGCCAGAGCTGGTCGCCATTGGTCACATCATAGGCGCGCAGAAAGTTGTCGACGGCGGCCCCGAGGAAGGCAACGCCGCCTCTCGTCAGGATCGGGCCGCCGATGCCCGGTACGCCAACCTTGAAGGGCAACGGCAGCGGCGTCATATCGTAGACGGTGCCGTTCCTGCGCTTGTAGGCAATCTTTCCTGTACGCAGATCCACACCTGCGACATAGCCCCATGGTGGTGCCTGGCAAGGGATCTTCAGCGGTCCGAGGAACGGTCCCATGAAGACGCCATAGGGCGCGCCCTCGTTGCGGTTGAGGCCCTGTTCACTGCCTTTTTCATCCTGCCCCTTCGGCGGGATATCAGCGGCGGGAACCAGCCGCGAGGTAAAGGCAAGATAGGTCGGCATGCCGAACATGATCTGCCGCTCGGGATCCACCGCAACACTACCCCAGTTGAAGGTGCCGAAATTGCCGGGATAGATGATCGATCCCTGTAGTGACGGCGGCGTATAGCGGCCTTCGTATTTATAGCGATGGAACTGGATACGGCAGGCGAGCTGATCGAACAGCGAAATCCCCCACATATCCCTCTCCTGAAGCGGCGGCGGCGAGAAGGTGAGGTCCGAGATCGGCTGCGTCGGCGCCGTATGGTCTTCAGGGATCGCGCCGCCCGGGGCGGGTATCTCCTTGAACGGGATGATCGCCCCGCCAGTGCGCCTGTCGAGCACGTAGATGTCGCCCTGCTTGGTCGGGGCAACGAGCGCCGGTACGGACGTTCCATCGGATTTTGTCATGTCGAAGAGCACGGGCTGGGCGGGGACGTCCATGTCCCACAGGTCGTGGTGCACGAACTGCTGCACCCATTTCACTTGCCCGGTGGCGATGTCGAGTGCGACGATCGAGGAGGAGTATTTCTCGACATGGGCGCTGCGATTCATGCCGAGCTGGTCGGGCACTTGGTTGCCGAGCGGTATGTAGACCATGCCGAGACCGTTATCGACACTGAAGACGGACCAACTGTTCGGAGAGTTGGTGGTATAGGTCTGGCCTTCGGCGATCGGCGTGGTGACATCGGGATTGCCGGAATCCCAGTTCCAGATGAGTGCGCCGGTATTGATGTCGTATGCGCGGATAACGCCGGACTGCTCCTTTGTGGAATAGTTGTCGTTGACGGCGCCGCCGACGATCAGCTTGCCGGCGACCGCGACCGGCGGCGACGTCGCGTAGTAGTAGCCGGCCGGATTGTACTGCATGCCTTTTTCAAGATGCAGCACGCCATCTTCAGCAAAGCTCGCGCAGATCTGGCCATTTGCGGCATCGAGCGCAATCAGCCTGGCATCGGAGGTCGGCAGAAACACGCGCTCGGCGCAGGCAGCGCCGGGGGCTGCGGCCGTGTCGCGATAATAGGTGACGCCGCGGCAGGTCTGGTGTTGGCGGTTCGGGTTCATGCCGGAGTTGGAATCGTACTGCCATTTCTCCTTGCCAGTCTTGGCGTCGAGCGCGATTGCCCAGTTGTGCGGCGTGCAGAGGTACAGCGTGTCGCCGACTTTCAGCGGCGTCACCTGATAGGTCGTTTCGCCGACATCCTCGGGTCGCTTCACATCACCGGTCTGGTAGCGCCAGACCTCCTTGAGATCCTTGACGTTGCTGACGTTGATCTGGTCGAGCGGCGAGTAACGTTGGCCGAAGGGTGTGCGGCCGTATTGATGCCACTCTTCATTGGGCACAACACCGCCGAAAGCCGCGGGGCTAGTTACGGCCTCGGTCGGCAGATTGCCCGTGATCCGGTGTGGATCCGTGGTCATCGAATAGCCGGCGATCGCGAACGCAATCACAACCGGTATGGCGAGCGGCCAGGGGTTTGCCCCATAGGAGATCCCGGTCGGGCTGAGAAAGCCGAGCGGGCGGCGGATCCAGGGTGTTAACAACCAGAGGCCGAGAAGAATGATCAACCCGCCGCGCGGCCCAAGCTGCCACCAGTCGAGGCCGACTTCCCAGATCGCCCATACCAAGGCCACGGCGATCAGCGCCGCATAGACCCACAACGCGGCTGCCCTGCGCAATAGAAGCAGGATAGCGGTCAGCAGGAAGATGGCGCCTGCGAAGAGATAAAAGAAGCTGCCGCCGAGCATGACGAGCCAAAGACCGCCGCCGCCGAGCGCAAGGCCAATCAGGATGAAAAATATGGAAGTAATGATGATTGCCATCTGGGAAGACTCCCGCTGATGTTAGCCGGGTGCGATCAGAGCGCGAAAAAAGTCCGCGAATCAGCGAGATAGTGCTGTCGCAACGAGCGTCAACTGCGACCATAGGTGTCAGAGGGAGAAGGTTCTCGCCCGATCACGTGCCGCAGAAGGTCTGCAACACGCGTTCTTCCGGCTTCGGCGGCTCCATGTATGCCGCAAAGCCAGGCTGGTCGTCATAGGGCTTGGCGAGCACTGCAAGCAACGCCTCGAAGAGCGAGAAGTCCCCATCTTCGACGGCCGCATTGATCGCCTGCTCGATACGATGGTTGCGCGGAATGAAGGCGGGATTGACGGCGCGCATTGCCGTCCTGCGGCCGTCCTCGGTCCGGCCCTCGTCGCGCGTCAGGCGATCGCGCCAGCGGCCAAGCCATTCGCCTACCCCATCCGGTTCGCGGAAGGTGGAGAGGAAAAGCGCCTCGCCATCTCCAGAGCCGCCAGCGTCGGAAAGGCGGCGGAAGGCGAGGGTAAAATCAGCCTGCTGCGTCTGCATCCTGGCAAGCAGTGACTGGATAAGGTCCAGATCGCCATCCTCGACCGTCGTCAGGCCGATCTTCTCGCGCATGCCGCGAAGCCAGTGGATCTGGAAGCGCTCGCCATATTGCTGGATCACGACGTTGGCGAGCTCGACGGCCCTTTCCGCATCGGCATCGAAGAGCGGCAATAGCGTTTCGCCGAGGCGCGCCAGGTTCCATTGGCCAATGCCGGGCTGGTTGGCATAGGCATAGCGCCCGCCCTGGTCGATCGAAGAGAAGACGGTGCGGGGATCGTAGGCATCCATGAAGGCGCAGGGGCCGAAATCAATCGTCTCACCCGAAATGGCCATGTTGTCGCTGTTCATGACGCCGTGGATGAAGCCGATATGCAGCCACCTTGCGATCAAAGCAGCCTGCCGCTCGCAAACGGCCTCGTAGAGCGCGAGGTAGGGATTGTCCCTGTCTTTGAGTTCCGGATAGTGCCGGTCGATCACATAGTCGGCAAGCGCCCGCACGCCGTCCGTATCGCCGCGCGCGGTGAAGAACTGGAAAGTGCCGACGCGGATGTGGCTTGCGGCTACGCGGGTGAAGACCGCGCCCGGCAGAATGCTTTCGCGATAGACGGGTTGCCCTGTCGAAACAGCTGCAAGCGCTCTGGTCGCCGGCACGCCGAGTGCATACATCGCCTCGCTGACGATGTATTCGCGCAGCACCGGCCCGAGCGCGGCGCGGCCGTCGCCGCGGCGAGAGTAGGCCGTCTGGCCGGCACCCTTCAGCTGGATATCGCGGCGCTGACCATTGCGGTCGATCACCTCGCCGAGCAGGATTGCCCGCCCGTCGCCAAGCAGCGGCACGAAAGCACCGAACTGGTGCCCGGCATAGGCCATCGCTAACGGATCTGCACCTTCAGGCACGAGGTTGCCGGAAAAGATCGCAGCACCATCAAGCTTCAGCGCCTCGACATCAAGACCGAGTTCTTCCGCAAGCGGCTCGTTCAGCTTGATCAGCCACGGCTCGGCGGCTTGCGAGGGAGCCTGGCGCGTAAAGAACTGCTGCGGCAACCGCGCATAGCTGTTGTCGAAGGCGAAGGGCGCGCCGGTGCGCGCAACATTCTGCAGGGCTTGGGTCATGCTCCATAGGTAGTGCCCGGCGGCGGTTGCTGCAAGCAACATGCGGTGGTGGGATTTTATCCTGCTTCTGAATGGAGCGCATTCGATGGTGTGGCAAGACCGGACCTCGGCGCCAACCTGCGCATGGCGGTTTTTGAGAGAGGCATCGTGATACACGTCGTCGAAGATGACGTGGTCAAAATCACCAACATCTTCTCCGGCGGACAGGATTACGAAGCACTGCTGCGCGGCAATTGAGCAGGTTTCCCAGCCATTCCCAAACGACACGGCTGCCTTTCCATTTAAGCATAACGCCGCCACATTTGCGCGCGTATACATCAATCTCCCCTTTTGGCATCACGCCATACCATACCGCGGCCATCGCTTCCGCGCCGGCCACGCCATTGCGAGTGATCCCTGACGATGTCGGATCAGATCTACCGGGCGGCCACCATCGGGCGCGCCAAGCCCAATTTCCGCGTGATAGCGATGATCGTTGCGAGCGCCATGTTCATGGAGCAGCTCGACGCGACCGTACTGGCGACGGCGCTGCCGACCATGGCACGCGATTTCGGCGTCAGCGCCCCGTCGATGAGCATCGCGCTCACCTCCTACCTCCTCAGTCTTGCGATCTTCATCCCGGCCAGCGGTTTGATTGCCGATCGCTTCGGTTCGCGCACCGTTTTCCGCTCGGCGATCGCCGTCTTCGTCACCGGCTCCATCTTCTGCGCGCTTTCGCCCAATCTTCTCTGTCTCGTGCTGGCGCGACTGCTGCAGGGTCTTGGCGGCGCCATGATGCTGCCGGTCGGCCGCCTCGTGCTGCTGCGCAGCGTCGACCGCAAAGACATGGTCAACGCCATGTCGTGGCTGCTGGTGCCGGCGCTGATCGGCCCGATCCTTGGTCCGCCGGTCGGTGGCCTGATCGTCACCTATCTCGACTGGCGCTGGATCTTCTACATCAATGTGCCGATCGGCATCATCGGCTTCACGCTGGTCTCGATCTTCATCGAGGACTTCAAGGGCGAAGCGAAGCGCCCGTTCGACACGGTTGGCTTCATCCTCTCCGGCATCGCGCTCGGCTCTCTACTGTTTGGCTTCGAAAGCTCGAGCCGGCCGGGCGAGGGCGCTTTCTCGGTGTTTCTGATCGCCGTCGGCTTGCTCTTCGGCATAGCCTATCTCAAGCACGCCCGCCGCTATCCGTCGCCGATCATGGATTTCTCGCTGATGAAGGTGCCAAGCTTCGGCACCTCGGTCATCGCGGGCTCGCTGACCCGCATCACGCAAGGCGCGCAGCCTTTCCTACTGCCGCTCTATTTCCAGCTCGGTTTCGGCCTCTCGGCAGCCAAGGCCGGTCAACTGGTGACAGCCGCAGCGATCGGCTCCATGGCGATGAAAGCCGTTGCGCCGCGCGTGCTACGCCGCTTCGGCTTCCGAAACAGCCTTGTCGCAAACGGCGTCATCGCTACTTGCGGCTATGCGCTTTGCGCTGCCTTCCGGCCCGATTGGCCGTTGGGCTTGATCTTCGCGATCCTTGTCATATGCGGCTTCTTCATGTCGTTCCAGTTCACGGCGTACAACACGGTTGCCTACGATGAGATCGACCGCGACCGCATGAGTTCGGCCACCAGCTTCTACACGACGTTCCAGCAGCTAATGCTGTCGCTCGGCATCTGCGTTGGTGCGCTGGCGCTGCACACGTCGATGACGGTCAACGGCAGCGAGACGCCGCAACTCCACGATTTCTCCGCAGCCTTCCTCTTCGTGACCGCGATCTCGATCACTGCGACGTTCTGGAACCTGCGCTTTTCGCGCAGCGCCGGCGCCGACATAAGCGGCCATGGCGCTGAAAAGGCAGCGCACGCCACCGAGCACTGACCCTCAGGCGCGGGCGAGCTCCGGCAGACAGGCCTCGCAGATGGCGGCCACATGCCGGTGATCGGTGCCGCAGCAGCCGCCAACGATCCTGACCTGTGGCATCTTGCGCATCAATTGTCTGTAGCGCTGCCCGAGATCAACAGGATCGCCCGCATCGAGCGTCTCGCTCTCGTCGAGCTCCGCATGGCTCATGCGCGAGGCATTGGCGCGCAGCCCGCGGATGCGTTTCGTCCAGCTGGCGCGATGATCGAGCGCCTTGGCGAAATGCGTCGGATGGGCGCAGTTGATCATGTAGTAGGCGGGTGAACCGCCGGTCGCCGCATCCGTCGTCTCGATCGCTTCCTGCATGCTGCGCCCGGTCACCAGCCTGCCGTCCGTCTCGACGGTGAAGGAGATCGCACAGGGCATGCCTCTGGCAGCGGCCGCTCGCGCTACGCCGATCGCCTCGTCGATGTTGGTCAGCGTGAAGGCGGTCACCATGTCGGCATCGCTTTCGGCGAAGCTGCCGATCTGGACGCTGTGGTAATCCTCGGCTTCGGACGCATCCATGTTGCCGGCCTTGTAGCCGTCGCCGCGCGGCCCGATGGCACCGCTGATCACGATCGGCCGTCCCGGTTGCTCGTACCTTCCGCGCAATCCTGCCAGTAGCGCGACGCTGCCGACATTGGCCGCGTGCAGCGCTTGGCGCGTGTAGCCGAGCTTCCCGCCCCAATCCGGATTAGCCCGCCATGTCGGCGTGTCGAGAATGAAGCCGGCGCCATGCTTGCGGGCGATATCAAGATAGCGGCGATAGTAGGCTTGTAGCCGGTCGCGCCCTTCCTCCGAGGCCAGCATCACAAACGATGCGAAGTGCGGCAGCTGCAATCCGTCGAGAAAGATGAAGGTCGTCTCCATGCCGCCATCGGTCACGAAGAAGCCGCCCTCGAGCTGCGGCAAGCTGTGTCGGTAGGTCGCCATCGTATCTCTCCTTTGCCGGATGAAAGAGAATGCTGCGACGCAATACTGATTATTTAGTATGTTCTAAAATATGCCCCCGCGGTGGTACAGCGAAATCTCAGCGGTCTTCCATAGCAGCCGCCATCTCGGCGAGCTTGCGTACCGTATTCAGGTTGCGCGCCGTTCCCGGTTTCAAGGCCGGCAGCTTGAGCTTCGATTTGCCGGAGCCGATCGGGAAGTGGACATAGATTTCGCGCCCGGCGAGAACTGCCTCTTCGCCATTGGGCGCGACCATTTTGTCCAGCGCATCGCTTGGTGCTTCCTCGGGCAGGAAGCTCACCAGCAAATAGTTGGGCTTGGCGTCGGGAAAGGGCGCGTTGGCGGCAATCGCGTCCAGCTCCTTGCGGCTGCGCAGCATCACGCCGGGCTTCTTGCCGAGCAGCTTCCCGAGCGCCTCGTCCAACTTTTGCTCGACCTCAGCTTCCGGCTCGTCGGCGCGAAACAGCACGTTGCCGCTCTGGATGTAGGTCTTCACGTCGCTGAAGCCGAGCTCTTCGCAGACCGCCTTCAGCGTCGTCATCGGCAGCTTGCCCGTGCCGCCGACATTCACAGCTCGAAGCAAAGCGACGTAGACAGGCATGGGCTTCCTCCTGTGATCAGCCGGAGAGCGGCCGCACAACCTCTCCGCCTCATTCCCGTCCTTGTGACAGGAATCCAGCCACGGCGCGTCCGCGCCGTGAATAGAGACTTCGGCGCGCAAGGACCTGCGTGCGCCGGATTCCTGTCACAAGGACAGGAATGAGGGAAGCGAGGGCGGGTAACTTTAGTGTCAGGCGCCTACGGCACGTGACATCCCCGCTAAACCTTCCCCGCGACCTTGATCGCGAAGGCGTATTCGAAGGCGATCTCCTCGAGGCGCTGGAAGCGTCCCGATGCGCCGCCATGGCCGGCATCCATATTGGTCTTCAAGAGGATCGGCGCCGAGCCGGTCGTCTTCTCGCGCAGCCTTGCCACCCACTTTGCCGGCTCCCAGTAGGTGACGCGCGGGTCCGTCAGGCCACCGAGCGCCAGGATCGGTGGATAGGCTTTCGCGCCGACGTTGTCGTAGGGCGAATAGGCGGCGATATGTTCGTATTCTTCCTTGCTTTCGATCGGGTTGCCCCATTCCGGCCATTCCGGCGGGGTCAGCGGCAGCGTGTCGTCGAGCATGGTGTTCAGCACATCGACGAAGGGAACCGCGGCGATCAGGCCGGCGAACTTTTCCGGTGCCATGTTGGCAACTGCGCCCATCAGCATGCCGCCGGCCGAGCCGCCCTCGGCGATGATGTTGGCGTAGGAGGTGAACTTCTCCTGATTCAGATAGTCAGCGGCGGCGATGAAGTCCTTGAAGGTGTTGGTCTTCTTCTCCATCTTGCCGTCTTCGTACCAGGCAAAGCCCTTGTCCTTGCCGCCGCGGATATGGGCGATGGCATAGACGAAGCCGCGATCGGCAAGAGATAGGCAGTTGGTGTTGAAGCCGGCCGGAATGGTGATGCCGTAGGCGCCGTAGCCATAGAGCAGGCAGGGCGCGGAGCCGTCGAGCGGCGTATCCTTGCGATAGAGCAGGGTGACCGGCACCTCAACGCCGTCCCAGGCCGGGGCGAAGACGCGGCGGGTGACATAGTCGTCGGGATTGTGGCCGGAGGGCACTTCCTGCGTCTTCAGCAGCGTGCGCTCGCGCGTCACCATGTTGTAGTCGTAAAGCTGCGACGGCGTCGTCATCGAGGAATAGGAGAAGCGGATGACGTCGGCGTCGTATTCCGCGGCCCCCTGCAGCCCGAGCGAATAGGCCTCTTCGGCAAAGGCGATGGCATGCTCCTCGCCGGTGCGACGGTCGCGGATGATGATCTGCGGCAGCCCGTCCTTACGCTCCAGCCAGAGCAGGTGGCGGGCATAGGCCATGTGGCTGATGATCAAGGTTCCCGGCTTGTGCGGCACGACCTCGCGCCAGTTCGCCTTGCCCGGGTCTTCAACCGGCGCTTCCATGATCTTGAAATCCTTGGCGTCGCCGTCGTTGGTGAGGATGTAGAAGACGTCGCCGCCTTCCGTCATCGAATATTCGATGCCTTCCTCGCGCTCGGCCACCAGCTTCGGCTCCGCCGTCAGATCCTTGGTGGAGAGCAGGCGGTATTCCGACGTTTCGTGGTCGTGGATGTCGATGTAGATGAAATCGTCGAGAAGCGAGCCGCCGACGCCCATGAAGAAGCCGGCATCCTTCTCCTCGTAGACCAGCCGGTCTTCCGCTTGCGGTGTCCCGATGATGTGGTGGAAGACCTTCGACGGACGGTGGTTCTCGTCGAGCGCGGAGTAGAAGAAGCTCTTGCCGTCAGGTGCCCACGCACCGCCGCCGCCGGTGTTCTCGATGACATCGGCCATGTCCTCGCCGGTCGCCAGATCGCGCACCTTCAGTGTGTAGAATTCCGAACCCTTGTCGTCATAGCCCCAGATGCCGCGGCTGTGGTCGGTCGAATGGTCGAGGCCCGCCAGCCGGAAATAGGCTTTGCCGGCGGCTTCCTTGTCGCCGTCGAGCAGGACGGCGCGGATCGTCTCGTCCTTGACGTCGCCGTTGCGGGGGATGCGGAAATAGCGCGGCTGTTCGCCACCGGTGACGAAGAACGTGCCGTAGGCATAGTCGCCGTCCTTCATCGGCACGGAACTGTCGTCTTCCTTGATGCGGCCGCGCATCTCTGAGAACAGCGTCTTCTGCAGCGCCTTGGTGTCTTCCATCGCCGCGTTCATGTAGACGTTTTCGGCTTCCAGGTGCCGGCGGATCGCGGGATCGAGGATCGATGGATCCTTGAACATCGCCTGCCAGTTGTCGGCGCGCAGCCAGGCGTAGTCGTCGGTGCGGGTGATGCCGTGGCGCGTATCGGAGATCGGCTTCTTGGCGGCAGCGGGCGGGTTCGGCAGGTTCTTGAAGACGGTCAAGGAAGGCTCCGGATACGGGGTGTCAGGTGGGCAAGAGATAGAGGCGCGGATGCCGCGGATCAAGCGCCGAAGACAGGGCTGCGTCAAAACCGAAGGAATGCTCACGTTGCCTTGATGTCACCACATTGTTTAAGAAAGTCCGCTACGTCGCCCGGAATTCGCCCCCTGTTCGACCGTGAAAGCCCCGGTCGTCCACAGGCGATTCTGGAATGAGAATGCAAAGGAATCCCACCGTAATGCCAAAACGTCTCGTGTTGCTTCTGTCCGCATTTAGCCTTGCTTTTCCAGCCTTCGCCGTTGATCCCGCAATCAAGAAGCAACTCGAAAAGCTCGATCCCGCGACCCGTCTCGAACAGAGCTGCGACACCGAGGCGATGAGCCGAATCAACAAGGACGATACCGGCTACAAACCCGATAAAGTCATTGCCTATACCTTCAAGGATCCCGTTCCCGGCGACGATAGGCTGGAGGCGCCCGGCGCCGTCTTCCGCAGCAAGGGAGACTGGTATCACCTGTCCTACACCTGCATCACCGGTCCGCAGCACATGAATGTTCGCGAGCTCGACTATAAGATCGGCGAGAAGGTGCCGAAGGAGAAGTGGGAAAAATACTACCTCTATGATTGACACGAGTGCCACGCAGGCTGCATTTGCAGGCGCTGCCTTTCTGAAGCCTTAGTCCTCAGGCATCAGCTCCTTCGCTGAAGCCGGCGGCGAATCGCAGGAGCGATGGCAAGCGGCATCAGACCACATGGCGCCGGCGCGTTGCGTGCGTTATGCAGCGCTTGAACAATGAACGGCTTCTCTTTGATATGAATCGTATTTTTCTCGCTCCGGCGCTGCTGATAGCCTCAGTCTCGATTGCCGCCGCTGCCGCTCTGCCGCCGCAAGATGCGCCCATTGTCACCGCACCCCTCAGGCAAGCGCCCACGATGGCTCCCGGGCCAAAGCTCGTGGAACCGCATCTGCGCATTGCACGTTCTGGCGTCAAGGGTCACGCGCGCGTGGCACTGACATTCGACGCCTGCATGGGCAAAGCCGACGACCGCATCCTCTCGGTGCTGGTCCGCGAGCGGATCCCCGCGACGATCTTCGTTACCGCACGCTGGCTGAAGCACAATCCGCAGGCGTTGCAGGTCTTCCTGCAGAACCCCGATCTGTTCGAACTCGAGAACCACGGGCAGAACCATATTCCGGCCGTGGACACGCCGGTCTCGATTTACGGCATTGCGTCCGCCGGCTCGCCCGAAGCAGTCCGCCAGGAAGTGCAGGGCGGCGCCGATGCGATGGTCGCGGCCGGCATTGCCTCGCCGCACTGGTTCCGCGGCTCGACCGCCAAATATGACCTGTCCGCGATCGCCGAGATCCGCGAGATGGGATACCGCATCGCCGGCTATTCCGTGAACGGAGACGGCGGCTCGCTGCTCGGCGCTGCGGTCACGGAAAAGCGGATTGCGGCCGCCAAAGACGGCGACGTGGTGATTTCCCACATCAACCAGCCGACCCACGCCGCGGGTGAGGGCGTCGCCAAGGCGGTCCTCGATCTGAAGGCCAAGGGCGTCGAATTCGTCCGCCTGCAGGACGTCGATGACACCGGCGACGACCAGACGACGCAGTGAGTTAGTTGAGAGCGGTCTCCCGGCGATCCTCACTGATGCTCGGACGCTCAACGAACGCCGGTGCGTCGCGATCGAGCGCGAAATCATCAAACCAGTCGCGGTATCCTCCGCCGATCATTGCGCCGATGACCTGCGTCGCGAGATAGGAGAAAGTGATGCCGTTGCCGCCGTAGCCATAGGCGGCATAGACCTGCGGCATCAAGGGAACGGGACCAATCAGCGGCAGCCCGTCCGCAGTCTCCCCGAACGTTCCGCACCATGCCGTCGCGACACGGGTATCGGCCCTTGACCAGAGCCGTTTCATCTTTTCCCGGATCGTCATGATCTTTTCGGCAAGCTTGGCGTCGCGGATCGCGGGATCGACGGTGTCGTCATCCTCGCCGCCGGCGATGATCCGCCCGTCCGGTGTCGTGCGCATGTAGAGATAGGGGTGGCTGTCTTCCCAGATCAGCACCTGATCGCGCCACAGCATTGCCGGATCCTGCGGCATCGTTGCCAGCGCCCAGCTCGACGTCGTCCGATGCAGCTTCGGCATATCGATGCCCGGCATGGCGTAGCCGGTGGCGAGTACCGCTGTTTCTGCTTCGATAACGAACGAGCCGTCTGTCTCGGCGCTCACGCGCCCGCCCTCGCTATGGAGTTTGGTGACCGAGGCGCCGATGAGACGCACGCCTTGCTTCACCGCAATGTCCAGCAGAGCCCAGGTCAGGAGCAGCGGATCGGCCTCCGCCGAGCCGCGGGACAGGATGCCCGCATCGCGATCAAGTTCGAACTCGGTGAAGAGATCGCAATGCTCCAGGTAGCGGCTGGGCAGACCGGCTCGGCGACGAAGCTCGACCTCTCTCAGAAGATCACCCGCGCCCTCCTGATTGCTGGTCAGGAACAGCGATTGCCGCGGCAGCAGGTTGCACGCGATGCGATTAGCGACGATTAGCTTCGAGAGACCAGCGACCGAGGCGGCACTTCGCCGATAGATGCCGACGGCGCGCTCGAACCCGTAGAAATGCTCGAGTTCGCCGAGCGTTCGGTCGATCTCCCACTGCAGCATGGCTGTGCTCGCCACCGTGCTGCCAAGACCGGGCGTCTCGCGATCGACGATGACCACGGAAAGTCCGCGTTCTGAGAGATGTTGGCCCATCAGCGCACCGGTAATCCCACCGCCGATGACCATCGCGTCGACCTTGAGATTATCCTGAAGTGGCTGGTAGGTGGGTTTTGTTCCGGCGCGGCTCCAAGGGGGAATGCCGCTCTTCAGCCGGTTCTGGCTGGACTCTGCAAGATCGATTTCTGCCATCTGACGCGTCTTACCTCAATTATTTCGGCAATTGCGGTTGCAGTCTCTCTTCGATGAAAAGTTCATCGACGATGGTCATGACAATCAGCGATAGTGGTAGCGCGAGCATAGCACCAACTGCGCCCCACATCCAAGTCCAGAACAGAATTGCCAGAAACACCACAAAAGGATTGATTTCCAGGCGCTTCCCCATCACCGCCGGAAAGACCAGATTTTCCATGACGAGGTGGACGATGAAGAATGCCGCGGCTGGCATGAGGCCGACTAAGAGGCCGTCATGTGTGAGGATGCCTGCGATGGCGACGGCCAGCGTCATGGAGGCAATGCCGAGATAGGGAATGAAGCTCGAAAGAAAGGCAAAGAAGCCCCAGAGCACCGGCGCCGAAAGACCACCAAGATAGGCGATCACCATCATCATGACGCCGAGGCACGCATAGACCAACGAAGCCGTGGCAAAGTAGAAGCCGAGGACCTGTTCGACGCCGTTGATCACCCGGATGGCGGCAAGCCGCTGTGAGCGCGTCCGGAAGACCATGATGATCGATCTGCGCAGGCTGACACGTCCGGCAAGGAAGAGCAGCAGCGCGGCGAAGAAGATCAACGCCTGGATGAGGGCAGGGGTCAGGTTGGCGCTGATGAGATGCAGCACGTTGCCGGTATTTTCCAGGAGCTTTTCGCTCGACATCGGCCCGCCCTGGAAGGTCTCCGGCGTGATGTGCAGCCACCGGATCCGTTCGAGATAGGGCATCAACCGGTTGAACGTCTTCTCGACGAAGGCCGGGCCCTCATTGGCAAGGGTTGTCAGCGGTCCGGCAAGCGAATTGGCGACGAGGATGATCACCAGCGCGACGCCGGTCGACAGGATGACGGCGTTGGTAATGCGCGGCACGCCGAGTCTGCTGAGCTTTTCCGCCAGTAGCCCGAGAATCATTCCGACGACGACGGCAAGCGTCACCGGGACGAGAATGAGCGACATCATGTAGATGGCCGAAAGAGCAAGCACCGCAAAGATGCCGATGACCGCCCAGGCCATGGTGATATCAAGCCCGTCCTTTTCGGCGCGGTGTGTCTGCGCCTGCGGCATCTCCTCCGCGTCTTGGCGCAGTTTTTCAGCCCAGGCGCTGATAGGGCGCTCGCCCATTGTGATCTTGCCGGCCTGCTTGCGGATGCCGTTGGCAATTCCCATCGTTACAAAGTCCCCTGGAAGCCCAGATGCTTCGCCACGGAAACGCCCAGGAACCCCTTCAAGTTCCTGAGGGTCACGCAGAGAGCGTCAGGCCGATACCCCACGGGTCGCGCAGGAATACGCCGCCATTGTGCTTTTTGCTCTTGATCTCGAGTTCGTCGAGCTTGGCGATGGCCCTGTCGAGCGAGGCCTTCTCATTGAAGCGAAGCGTGTAGTCCGAGAGGCCGCTCATGCCGTCCGCGCGGGTTCCTGCGCCGCGGCTGTTCCAGACGTTGGCGGCGATGTGGTGATGGTAGTCGCCGGTCGCGAAGAAGCTGGCGCCGGGACGCTGCGCCATGAGCTTCAGGCCGAGCACATCGCGGTAGAAGGTGTCTGCCTCCGGAATATTGCCGACCTGCAGGTGGATATGGCCGATGGCGGTGCCGTCTGCCATGCCGTTCCAGGCATCGTGAGGTGCGCTGTTGTAGAGCGACTGAAGGTCGAGGCGAAGCGTCGCCATTTCCACCTGGCCGTCCTGATGGAACTTCCATTGCTCATGCGGACGGTCGGCATAGATCTCGATGCCGTTGCCTTCGGGATCGGAGAGATAGATGGCTTCGCTGACGAGGTGATCGGAAGCGCCGTCCAGAACAACGTTGTTGTGTGCGGCGTGGCGCAGCCAGCGGGCCAATTCGGTGCGGTTGGGCATCAGGAAGGCTGTATGGAACAGCCCGGCGGCATTGCGCGGCGCGATACGGACATTCCTGCCCGTCGTCAGCGTCAGAAGCGGCGTGCTGTCGACGCCGAGCACTTCGCCGCTGGCGCTTTTGTCGATGACCTTCAGGCCAAGCATGGATTGGTAGAAACTGGAAACCAGCGGCAGGTCGGTGACGACGAGATGCGACTGGTCGACATAGGCAGGGCGGGTGAGAGCGTAGGATGTTTCGGTGGTCATGCGTCTTTCTCCTGCCGTGGATGAGAGAGGCGAACCGGCGGTGGCGGCGAAAGCGCCGCCTGTAGCGATACCAAGGAATTTGCGCCGGTCCATGTGCCTCAGAGGTCCCTTGGCTGCTGTACTTGATCCCTATATGGCGGATTCCGATTGTTCACAGAAGGCCAGTTTTTGGCGATTCAGCGTTCGACGATCGTTGACGACGATCTGCGCCGATCTTGATCTTGATCAAAGCGCCTTATTTATCTCCTGAGAGGATGTGGGCAGTTGGAAACGGCACCGCTGGAGGGCCTGAATGTATAAGAAAATCATCGTTCCGATCGAAATAGGCGCGTTGGACCGCGGCGAGAAGGCGTTCCGCAAAGCATCGACGCTCCTGGATACGGGAGGTGAGATCATCTTGCTCAACGTCGTCGAGGACGTACCCACCTATGTCGCGATCGATCTGCCCGCCGAACTGATCCAGAATGCAATCGATGATGCCCAGGAGAGGCTCGGCATGCTGATCCGCACCAGCGGCATTCCGGCAATGATCGAGATTGGTCACGGCCGCCCGGCCCATAGCATCCTCGCTGCCGCGGAAGCGCATGGTGCGGATCTCATCATTATCGCTTCTCATACCCCCGACTTCAGCAACTACTTCATCGGCGCCACCGCCGACCGTGTCGTCAGGCATGCCAAATGCTCGGTGCTGGTCGATAGGCAGCGCTAAGAAGAAAAACGGCAAAGGACCGATGGAGGAACATCCATGACCGACATGCAGACCTATGAGAAGATCCTGCGCGATCGCCAGCGCGAGCTTGAATCGCGGTTGAGCCGCATCGACGTCGATCTCGGGCGCACCAAGGAGCAGGACAGCGACGATCGCGCGACCGAGAGCGAGAACGACGAAGTGCTCGAGGGGCTCGGCCAGGCCGGCCAGGAAGAGCTGCGGGCCATCAACGCCGCCCTCGACCGGGTCGCGAAGGGCACTTATGGCACCTGCGTTCGCTGCGGGGAGCCGATCTCCAAGGAGCGCCTCGGGGCCGTTCCTTATGCGCCCCTTTGCGAGGATTGCATGGGCTGATTTGTCTGTCGTGCTATCAGGGTGGCCGCTTTTCGCGGCTACCCTTTTGCTTTTCGCCCTTATATCTCCAAGCGCAAAAATCGGTGTCCAAAGCTCACGAAGATTTAATGGTTCGCCATCTCTGTTGTGTTGCCTGCACACCGTTTCGGTGCGACGATCGGGTGGAAAGGTGAGGGGTTTCCAGCATGACAGAGTTCAACGGCATCCGCTGGGCTTACGACAAGTACGAGCTAATCGCCGACGGCGTCGTCCACGGCGTGGGCTTGGCGTTTGCGCTCATCGGCGCGACCGTCCTGATCTTTTACGCCACGCTCTGGAGCTCCCACGGCGAACTCGCCGCGGCCTGGATTTACAGTGTCGGCCTGGTGCTGACGATCGGCATCTCCTTCTCCTATAACGCCTGGCCGGTTTCGCGGGCGAAGTGGTACCTTCGCCGTCTCGATCATTCCTCGATCTTCATCCTGATCGCCGCCACCTACACCCCCTTCCTGGAGCGCGGTGCCGATAGTCCGCTTCTGTTCGGGATGCTGATCGGAATCTGGGTGATCGCAGCGCTCGGCATCTTCCTGAAATGCGCCTTTCCTGGGCGCTTCGACAAGCTCGCCATCCTTCTCTATCTCGGAATGGGGTGGAGCGGCATCCTCGTAGCCGGGCCGGTGGCGGAGCGTATCCCCTATGTATCTATGCTCCTGATCCTCGTCGGCGGTCTCATCTATTCTCTCGGCGTCGTCTTTCACGTGTGGGAAAAGCTGCGCTTCCAGAACGCCATCTGGCACGGCTTCGTCGTGGCCGCGGCGGCCGTTCACTATTCGGCGGTCCTCACCTGCTTCAGCATGGCAAACACGGGCCTCTGATTGTTGCGCCCAGGCGCGACAAGCCAATGTCTGTGGTCCGGTGCGGCGTGATGCGCCGACCTGGGCGCGGACCGTCGTTCCTTCGCTCGATTTGGTTTACAACGCCGAATGCGGGGCGTATGCCGCTTGCCAGAACCGAACTGAAACTGGACTTGATATGACCGACGCCGTTCTCGTGCGCGATGCCATCGAAGCCGACCTCCCGGCGATCCGCGATATTTACAATCACGCTGTCGAGCATACGACCGCGATCTGGAACGAGACGCTGGTTGATCTCGACAACCGCATCGAATGGTTCAAGGCGCGCAAGGCGAAGGGCTTCCCCGTCATCGTTGCGGAAAAGGACGGCAAGGTCGCAGGCTATGCCTCCTATGGCGATTGGCGGGCTTTCGATGGCTACCGCTACACGGTCGAACACTCGGTCTACGTCGACAAGGATTGCCGCGGCGCGGGCATCGGCGAGTTGCTGATGCGGGCGCTGATCGCGCGCGCCGCCAACGCCAATATCCACGTGATGATCGCCGGCATCGAGGCGGCGAACGCAGCCTCCATCAAGCTGCACGAAAAGCTCGGCTTCCGCGTTGCCGGAACCTTTTCGGAAGTCGGCACCAAGTTCGGCCGCTGGCTCGACCTGATCTGCATGGAGCTTAGGGTTACGAAGTGAGCCTTATCGTTCTCACCGGCGCTTCGGGATCGGGCAAGACGGCGATCGCCAAGGCGATTGCCGCCCGGTTTGCGGGTGAGATCGATGTCCACCATTTCGACGATATCGGCGTTCCCCCGCTCTTCCAGATGACGGCGGAGTACGGCTCGCCGGCCGGTTGGCAGCGAGCCATGACCTTCAAATGGCTGGAGAGTCTTGCAGAGGCTCAGCGCGCCGGCCGCAATCAACTGCTCGAAGGCCAGATGCGCCTTGCATTTCTGGAGGAGGCGGCAGCCGCAGCAGGCATTGCGTATTTGCCGCTGCTGGCCGATTGCGACGACGAAACACGAACGCATCGCCTGGCGATCGAGCGTCGGCAGCCAGAGCTTGCCAACGCCGAAATGATGATCTGGGCATCCTTCCTCCGCCGCGAGGCCGTGGCGAAGAAATGCGCGATACTGGACACGTCCCGCTTGTCACTGGATGAAAGCGTCCGTGCGGTCGTCGAACGCTTCTAACCGGCCTTCGCGCCGGAACGTTAGTTCCCGGGCTCGAACACCATCGCGTGGCCGTTGATGCAGTAGCGCAGGCCGGTCGGCGGCGGGCCGTCGGGAAAGACGTGGCCCAGATGTGCATCGCAGGCGCCGCAGCGGATTTCCGTGCGGACCATGCCGTAGGTCGTATCGCGGTGTTCGGTCACCGCGTCGGGCGAGACCGCTTCGAAATAGCTCGGCCAGCCGCAGCCTGCATCGAACTTCGTATCCGAGCGGAATAGCGGCGAATTGCAGCCGACGCAGCGATAGAGCCCGGTCTCGAAAGAATCCCAATAGGGGCCGGTGAAGGCACGCTCGGTACCGTGCTGCCGGGTGATCCGGTATTGCTCGGGCGTCAGCTGTTCCTTCCATTCCGCATCGGTCTTGTGAAATTTGGCGATTGTCGTATCGGCCATGGCCTGTTCCTTTCGCGCCGGGGGGTACGGCTTTGATTTTTGACAGCAATGTGGTGCGGGAAGCTGGTTGGATCAAGAGATGTTTGTCACGGCGACCGAGCTCTGGGATGGCGGAAACTGCAGTGCCGATCGCATTTTTATGGGGACGGCGAAGGTCGGCACGCACGGAGCACCTGGTTGCCGATGTTCAATGGACGCCGGCCTAGACGTGTCCCGTTCCCTGTGAGTATCCTGCACCCAACCGCCGATTGCGAACGGAGAAGGCTTGAGGCGAGGCTTCTCTTCTCTTACACCTGACGATGCTTCCGGCGTTCGCCGGCCTTATGCAGCGTTGCGAGCAGAGGAGAGGACATGGCCGGTGTCACGGCTTTGACATTTGCGGCCTTGTGTCTGCCACTGCTCGGTGCCGTTGTTGCTCCCTTTCTCGTTCGCGCCCTTGGCGCAAAGGCCGCCTGGCTACTGGCGCTTGCGCCGCTGCTGGCCTTTGCGCACTTCGCCAGCCTGCTGCCGGCAATATCCGGCGGCGAGGTGATTGCCGGCGGATATGCCTGGGTGCCGAGCTTTGACCTCCGCTTCGCCTGGCTGCTCGACGGTCTTTCGCTGACTTTCGCGCTGCTGATTACCGGGATCGGCACGCTGATCGTGCTTTATTCCGGCGGATACCTGAAGGGTCACCTGGATCAGGGGCGTTTCTTCTCGTTCATCTTCCTGTTCATGGGGGCGATGCTCGGCCTCGTCGTGTCAGACAGTCTGCTGATGCTCTTCGTTTTCTGGGAACTGACGTCGATCACGTCCTTCCTGCTGATCGGATTTGATCATGAGCGCTCGGCTGCCCGTCGCGCCGCCTTGCAGGCGCTCGTCGTCACCGGCGGCGGCGGCCTTCTGCTGTTGGCGGGCCTATTGCTGATCTGGAGCACGACAAACGCCACGCAGCTGTCGACGCTGCTGCAGTCAGGCGATCTGCTGCGCGCCAATCCATATTATCTGGCGATCCTGATTCTCGTTCTCGGTGGCGCGTTCACCAAGTCGGCGCAGTTTCCGTTTCACTTCTGGCTGCCGAACGCGATGGAGGCGCCGACGCCGGTTTCTGCTTACCTGCACTCGGCGACGATGGTGAAGGCGGGCGTCTATCTCCTGATGAGGCTCAATCCTGTCATGGGCGGGACATCGGCATGGGAGACCTTGCTGCCGCTCTTTGGTGGCGTGACGTTGATCGTCGGTACGCTGCTTGCGATCCGCCAGACCGACCTCAAGCTGCAACTCGCCTATACCACCGTTTCTTCGCTTGGCCTTCTCGTGTTGCTGACCGGCTTCGGTTCGCCCTATGCGATCGAGGCCGCGGCGCTCTACCTCGTGGCCCATTCGCTCTTTAAGGGAGCGCTGTTCATGGTCGCTGGCATCATCGACCATGAGACCGGCATGCGCGACATCACCCGGCTGGGCGGCCTGAGGAAGGCGATGCCGCTGACCTTTGCTGCCGCCCTTGCCGCGGCGATTTCCATGGGCGGTCTGCCACCATTCTTTGGCTTTCTCGCCAAGGAGGAAATCTATGCCGCGCTGGCGCATGGGGACCGACGATCGATCGCCTTTACACTGGTTGCAGTAGCAGGCAATGCGCTGATGTTCGCGGTCGGCTTCGCGGTGGCGTTGAAGCCGTTTCTCGGGCAAGTCCTCGCAACGCCCAAGCACCCGCATGAGGCACCACCATTGCTATGGGCCGGTCCCGTCGTGCTGGCGCTATTGGGCCTGATCGGTGCGGTGTTCTCTGCAGTTGCTCACCACTACATCTCGTCTCCGGCGGCGTCCGCTATCCGTGGATCATCCAGCGTGATCGAGATTACATTGATCCCGCACGTCGGCGTGCCGCTGCTTCTGTCTGCGCTTACGATCGTACTCGGCATTCTTGTCTATTGGCGGATAGATCAAGCGCGTCTGAGCATGGCAGTGGTACTGCGTAAGCTTGGTCCGGGACCGGATTGTGGTTTCGACTACCTTATCGCCGGTCTCATCCGGTTGTCAGTCCGCGTGACGCGTCTCATCCAACCGGGACGGCTTGAACTCTACATCACCTGCACCTTCCTCTGCGTCGCCGCGATCCTGCTCGTTCCGCTCTGGCTCTACGGCGAAATGCCGGCGCTCCCTGTCTGGCCGCAGCAGGTCCAGATCCACGAATGGGCCATTTTCCTACTCGCCGCTCTCGGCCTGTTGAGCGTTGTCGTTGCGCGCGACCGGCTGACGGCGATCGTCTCGCTCGGCATCCAGGGCTTCTCCGTCGCCATTATATTCCTGCTCTTCGGTGCGCCCGACCTTTCTTTCACGCAGTTCATGGTGGAGACCCTGTCGGTCGTCATCCTGGCGCTGGTCATGACCCGCCTTCAACTGTCGCCGACCGACCGGCGGCCACTCGGCCAGAAGATATTCGACGGCAGCATCGCGATCGCTTGCGGCTGCGGCGTCGCGCTGCTTCTGATGAAAGCTATGCAGGCGCCGTTCAACAACGCACTGACGGAGTTCTTCAACGCCTACTCGAAGACGATCGCGCACGGCGCCAACGTTGTGAACGTCATCATCGTCGATTTCCGCGGTACCGATACGCTGGGCGAGATCGCGGTCGTCGCCATCACCGGCCTTGCGATCCTCGCCCTCATTCGCATCCGCGCGCAGACCGAGCGAAAGCTTGCGGAAAACGATCCGGATGCACCTGAGGATCTCGGAGTCGAGCGCCCATGAACACGCTGATCTTCCGCACGATCGCCCCCGTGCTGACGGCACTGATGCTGCTCTTTTCCATCTTCGTCCTGCTGCGCGGCCACAACGAGCCGGGTGGCGGTTTCATCGGCGGGCTGATTGCGGCCTCGGCGCTGGCGATCTTTGGTATTGCCCGCGGCGTCGGCGCTGTGCGTCGTGCCATCGTCTTCCATCCGATGTCGATATCAGGCGCCGGACTGTTGATGTCGTGCTGCGCCGGACTGCTGTCGATCATTTTTGGCGTGCCATTCATGACCGGGCTGTGGGTCTATCCTGAGATAGCAGGTGTCGAGGTGCCGCTCTCGACCGTCATGCTCTTCGATGTCGGGGTCTACCTGGTGGTCGTCGGCGCCATCACGTCGATCGCGCTGGCGCTGGAAGAAAGGGAGGTCGAGTGATGGAACCGCTGTTTGCGATCCTCGTCGGCCTGTTCTTCGCCGCCGCGGTCTATCTGATGCTGTCGAAGTTCTCGATCCGCATTATGCTCGGCATCGCCGTCCTCGGCAACGCGGTGAACCTGTTGCTGTTTGCGGCCGGACGGTTGACGCGCGAAGTGCCGCCGATCATCCCGTCAGATCTCGCAGCGCTCCCCGCCGGCGCCGCCAATCCGCTGCCGCAGGCGCTGATCCTGACGGCAATTGTTATCTCATTTTCCTTCTTCGCCTTCCTGCTGGTGCTGACCTATCGCGCCTATCAGGATATCGGTACCGACAACACCGACGAGATGCGTGTCGCCGAGCCCGTCGATCCGCCACTGCCGCCGATGGGGTACTAGATGGCGGCTCCGGCAAATACGATCACCGATCTTTCCGCTGCGATGGTGACGGCGCCCGTGCCGCTGGCAAACTGGCTCGTCATCGCACCTGTCGCGCTCTGCATTACGCTCGGCGCCGCGCTGCTTATGATGCGCAGTTCGATGCGGCTGCAGGCGCAGGTCACCGTTCCCGGCCTTGCCGTTCTGGTCTTGCTGGATGCCGCGCTGTTGCTAAAGGTGGTCGCGCATGGCCCGTTGACCATGGTCATGGGGCGCTGGCTTCCGCCCTTCGGCATCGCCTTCACCGTCGATCTCTTCGGCGCGCTGATGGCTTTGACGGCAGCCATCGCGGCGCTTGCCGGCGGCCTCTATGCACTGAAGGACGTAACCGAAAGCGGCCGGCGATACGGTTTCTTTCCCTTCCTGCTGCTTCTAATGGCAGGCGTTTCGGGGGCGTTCCTGACGGGCGACGTCTTCAACCTCTATGTCTGGTTCGAGGTGCTTCTCATTTCGTCCTTTGGCATGCTGATCCTCGGCTCGGAGCGCGGGCAGATCGATGGAGCGATGAAATATGCGGTGCTGAATCTGATCGGCACGACCCTGTTCCTGATCTCGGTCGGCATCGTCTACGCCGTCTTCGGTACGCTCAACATGGCTGATATCGCAGGCAAGGTGGAAACTGTCCGCGACACGGCGCCGCTGATGACCCTGTCGGCCCTTGTGCTGCTCGCCTTCGCCATGAAGGCGGCTGCCTTTCCCGTCAATTTCTGGCTGCCGGCCTCCTATCATACGCCGCGCATCGTCGTGTCGGCGCTGTTTGCCGGTCTGCTGACCAAGGTCGGCGTCTACGCTCTGATCCGCATCATGGTGATGCTACTGCCGGTCGAGCGCGAGCAATTGAGCCTGGTGATCGCCGCGGCGGGGGCTGCGACCATCATCGTCGGCGCGCTCGGCGCGCTGGCGCAGGACGATATCCGCAAACTGCTCGGCTACGTCGTGATATCGGGCATCGGCAACATGCTGGTCGGCATTGCACTCGGCACGCCAGGTGGCCTCTCGGGCGCGATCGTCTATGCCCTGCATTCCATGGTGCTGATGACGGCGCTCTATCTCCTGGCCGGACAGGCGGCTGCCGTTGCCGGCAGTTTCTCGCTAGCCGGGCTCGGCGGCCTCTATCGTAGGAACAGCGGCTTTGCGGCGATCTCCTTCGTTCTCCTCATCGCCGCCTGCGGATTGCCGCCCTTTTCCGGCTTCTGGCCGAAGGTGATCCTGGTCCGGGCATCGATCGACGTCGGCGCCTGGTGGCTGGCCGCCGCGATCCTAATCGGCGGCTTCCTGCTGACCGTCGTCTTCGGGCGCGTCTTCCTGCTTGCCTATTGGCGGCCGGCGGCGGCACCACAGACGGCAGCCTCCATTGGCTGGCAGGCGGGATTGCCGCTGTTCATCCTGACAGCTCTTGTCGTCGGTTTCGGCATTCTCCCAGAACAATTACTGGAGATGGCGCAAGCGGCAGCGACCGGCCTCATCGATCCGACATCTTATCTGCAGTCGGTCTTCCCGGATGGAGGGATGCCATGATCGCCTTGCTGCTGAACGTCCTGCTCGCCGTCGCCTGGGCCACCGTTACCGGCAACGCGTCGGCGCACAACCTCGCCTTCGGCTTTGCGATCGGCGCCCTGTGCTTGTCCATTGTGCGCGAACCCTATGGCAGCAGGGGATATCTTCGCCGGTCATGGGCAATCCTGCATCTCGCCCTGCTATTTCTGAAGGAATTGGCGATTTCCGCCTGGCGGGTCGCCGTCACGGTGCTGACGCCCAACATGCGGCTGCAACCCGGCATATTCGCCTTTCCCTTGACTGTCGACCGCGATTTCGAGATCGCCCTTCTCGCCAACATGATCACCCTGACCCCGGGTACGCTGTCGGTCGATGTTTCCGATGACCGCAAGACGCTTTACGTGCACGCGCTGGATTGCGCCGATCCCGAGGCGACCAAACGCGATATCACCGACGGTTTCGAGCGCCGGATCATAGAGGCATTTCGATGATCGCGCCGCTTGCCATCATTTCCACGGCCGCCGCGGTTGCTCTCGTGATCCTCGGCGTTGCCTTTCTTCTAGCAGGCTGGCGGGTCGCCGCAGGGCCGACGCTGCCCGACAGGATACTGGCGCTCGATACGCTGTCAGGCACGGCGATCGGCTTCATTGCCGTGCTGGCGGTTAAAACAGGCTTCAGTCTCTACATCGACATTGCCATTGCGCTGGGCCTGGTCGGCTTCCTGGCGACTGTCGCCTTCGCGCGTTTCGTGATGTCACGAGCCACTGTTGCGGAACGGCACAGCGAAAAACCGGGGGGTGCCTCGAAAAAGCCCAAAGTGGCGGCCAAACGCAGCGGTAAGAACGGCAGGAAGGGCAAGAAATGATGGACTACGCGGCAGCGCTCGTCGTCGCTTTCCTTTTATTGGCCGGCTCGCTGTTTGCGCTCGTCGCCGCTGTCGGCGTGGTGCGGTTGCCGGATCTCTACACGCGGATGCACGCCGCTTCCAAGGCGGGGACGGTGGGTTCGGGCATGCTGCTCTTTGCTGCCGGAATCGCATCGGGCGAGGTCGCAGTCTTTGCGCGCGCAGTTGCTGGCTTCGTCTTTTTCCTGTTGACGGCACCGGTAGCGGCGCACCTCCTTGCCAAGGCCGCGCATCAGACAGGATACCGCCTCGGCTCTCAATCCGTGCGCGACGACCTCGCCAAAAGATGAGAGCGCTTCCGATTCAGTATTTTAAGTTGATTTTTGCACCCATTTGCAGATTTCTTAATGGTTAGTGTATGGGTTCACGATGAACAATTCTTGCGAAGAGGCATTTTTCGGTAGATATATACGAAATAATAATTGGCGTTTTCGCAAAACGGTGATATTTGATGATCTAAGTAGAGTTCTGATATTGAATTAGAATCACGTTGCTTATTTCCTCGTTGGCTTTGCATTTCAGTGTTTAATTGAGGAAGTCGACTGCGTGATAGCGTACTAGTTTGAAATCAGGCAGTATAAGAACGGGTTTCGGCCTCAGGAATCTAGGGGTGGATTTCAGTTTTTCGAAACAGGTAGCCGTAGCCTGAGTTTTTTGCTGTTGCTCTACGATAACGGTCTTGTCTTAAGGGGTCGAGACCTTTGGAGCATTGAAACAGGAGAAACGTAATATGACGGATACTGCAGCCGGTAGCGGGCCGGAATTGCTGGTGGAGCTTACCGCAGATATTGTCGCCGCCTATGTCAGCAACCACGTTGTGCCAGTTGGTGATCTCGCCAACCTGATCTCGGACGTGCATTCGGCACTCAGCAACACGTCGACGCCGCAGACTGCAACAGCGGTCGTCGAGAAGCAGAAGCCGGCTGTGTCGGTGCGCAAATCCGTCCAGGATGAGCAGATTACCTGCCTGGAATGCGGTGGCAACTTCAAGTCGCTGAAGCGTCATTTGATGACCCATCACAGCCTTTCGCCCGAAGAATACCGCGAGAAATGGGAACTCCCTGTCGACTACCCGATGGTAGCGCCGGCCTATGCTGAAGCGCGTTCGCGCCTCGCAAAAGAAATGGGGCTTGGCCAGCGTCGCAAGCGCGGACGCGTCTGATTGTTGCCAAGGATTTAATCCTGTAGAGCCGGGCGGAAGCCCGGCTTTTGTGTTTTTGGGGGGTGAACGCATGTGGCGTCGAGCGGACGGTCAATTCTGTGTTTCGATCGAACGGAGTGCTCGGGAATGAGTGATGTGAACAAGGCCATGGTGAAACTTCTGAGGTTCCTGGCGCGGCGAGGCGCGGGAACAGGCAGCCGAGGGTTCGGCCCGGTCGCTGCACCTCGGCGATGGCTCGCCTCACATCTTTTCTGAAACTCTGCTGGTCGAGGCTGCCTCTGCCGGGCTGGTCAGCCGGGCGGGCGGGTTTGCCTTTACCCCCCCGCGCGCTCCTATCTCAGGCGCGCCGCGTCACTCCGGGAGGAAGCCTTCATCGAACAGCACGGCGCAATCGGCCATGTCGTGGCTGGGCTGGACGGCGGACGGCAGTCGCTGCGGATCAACCGGGAGGAATCGCCACTTTCAAGCCTTGCGCGACTGAAGGAGAGTGTCGGGCCGTTTCTCCCGGAGGATGCGCTTGCCGCTGGGGAAAGGCTGTTTGCCGATTTCACGCGCGGCCAGCTACAGCTGCGGATCACCGCCTCTTGGGAGCCGCGTCATGCAAGCCGTGCTAGAGGAGCGCGCGGTGGCATGCCTGATCTCACCGACAGCGCCATCGCTGCGCGGGTCGCGGTCAATCGCGCGCTGGACGTAATGGGCCCCGAGCTTGCCGGCGTGGCGCTTGATGTCTGCTGCTTCATGAAGGGGCTGGAGACCGTGGAGCGTGAGCGCCAGTGGCCGGTGCGTTCCGCCAAGCTGATGTTGCGGACGGCGCTGATGGCGCTATCGCGGCGTTACAATCCACCCATGCCCGCGCGCCGGCGGCGCGTCGAACATTGGGGTGCGGAGGGCTATCGGCCCGAACTGTATTCGTGATGGGCAGGGTGGCCGCTCAGGCCACCGCGCGCACGCGCGCTTCCTCGCGGATGCGGTTGACCATCGAGCGCAGACCGTTGGCGCGCTGCGACGACAGGTGTTCGACGAGGCCGATCTTCGAAAATATGTCGAAGGCGTCGAGCACGGCGATCTCGGATGCCGTCTTGCCGGAATAGGTTGCGAGCACGATCGCCACCAGTCCGCGGACGATATGCGCGTCGGAATCGCCTTGGAAGGTCATGACGGGATTGTCCGGATCCCCCTCGGTATGCGTCACGAGCCAGACCTGGCTGGCGCAGCCCATCACTTTGTTGGCCGACGTCTTCTTGTCGTCGGGAAGGTCCGGAAGCGCCTTTCCGAGCTCGATCACATAGCGATAGCGATCTTCCCAATCGTCGAGGAAGGAAAAGTCATCGAGGATCTGCGTCAGGGACGTCATGTATTGTGGCCTTTCGTTCTCATGATTTCATATAGGTGAAACGCGGCCAGATTTGAACCATTAAAAAGAAATGCCGCGAAGGATGGGCATCCCCGCGGCGCAGCAGAAGCTGAAAATAAACAGGGCAGGCACGTCAGGCACGGGACTTTCCGCGTCATGCGGACGCCGGTGCAAGCTTGGTTGCGGGAAATCCCGCGGAATTCTCAGGTGGCGGGGCGCGGCGTTGGCAGGGGAATGGTGCCCGTCGTCACGGTGTCGGCGATGGCTTCGTCGCCGTCGTCAACCGGTGGGCGATAGGGCATCGGCTGGTTCAGCGCTGCCGTCCGTTCCTGCACCTGCGCTTCCGTATGGGACGGCGCAAGGGCTGCGACAGGAGCGATCGGCGCATTCGTTGCGCCAACGGGCTTGGCGGCGTTGACGTCGCCAAAGCGGCTGTCCAGGAGTTCGTAGGCGACACGGGCGCCTTCGCGGGCCCGGTGGCCGAGCGCCGCCATGGTCTCGGCACCCTTGACGCAGACCTCCGGCTTTTCGCCGCACATGCCGGTCACATAGTCATAGGCGCCTGTCGCCGCGACAAAGGCGTCGGAAAACTGCAATTTCGGTTGCGAACTGGTCGGGCCTTCGCCGCTGAAGAACGACAAGAGCACGAGCACAAGCCCGAACCAGAATGATCCTTTGATCAGAAACCACATCGTCGTTGCCCATCCTGTTTTTCCCGTGCGGTCTTGCTGCCGAATCGGTCCGGTCTTCCGGTGTGCTTCGACCTTAGAGCAGAGTTGCGAATACCAGTTTTCGAAACTCGTCGGCATTTGCGGCAAATTTAGCTCGAATTTTAATGAACGGAATTCGCACCACATTTCAGTCAAATTGTAGTGACCGTCGTTAAGCATGTGACGGGCCACCTCCTGTAATTGCAGGCAAACCTTGCGGCGAAGCTGCCACAAAGGTTAACAGCCGCCCGAAATGTAAGCGAAATCCGTCGCTTACCGCCCGTTAACCGTAAAAATCAAAGCCGCTTCCAGATGCCCAAAAACGGGACATTTCGCTCTTTTTGGGTGTGGAGGCGGCTTTTCCCTTATCCTTTCCTTAAGCGCCGAAGGCCTATTGTCCGCCTTGGTAAAGAGCCTTTTTCGGGCGGGTATTGCGTGCGTGTAATGAGTAAGATCGCAGAGCGGGCGGCAGCCTTCGTGGACCGGGCAGTGGAATGCTGGCTCTCCGGGACTGGAGGGGGTACAGCCGTGCGCCAGCGCGAACTGATGATCCTGCGCCGGCTGGCGCTGCTGTCGTCGGCGGCTCTCGTTGCAGCCCCCATTGGGCTCTCCTTGGTCACCAGTCCCGCCATCGCGCTGCCTGTGGGTGTCGCGACTGTTTGCGCGGCCTTCCTGTTCTCTGCTGTGGGTAGCATTGCCCTTTCGCGCCAGAGCACGGCAACGGCTGCGGTTGCCACGCCTGTTGCCGAAGACTTCTTCATGGAGGCTACTGCCGGTCTCGCCTTCTTTCTCGACCCGCTGGGCAACGTCACCGCCGTTGGCGGCCGCGACAAGCGGGAGTATCTCGCCTGGATGCGTGATCCGACCGGCAAGGGCTTTGTCGATCAGATACACGTCTCCGACCGGATTCTCTTCCTGCAGGCACTCGACCAGCTTCGCCAGGGTGAGGCGACTGCCGCCGTCGACCTGCGGCTGGAACGCCCTTCGGTCTCCCGCGACAACAGGCAGTTTGCCTACCTGCGCATGGACATGACAGCGCGGCAGGACAGCGACGGCGTCCTCTTCAATGTGATCGCCCAGCTACGCGATGTCTCGCTGGAGCAGCAGTTGCGGCAGGAAGCGCAGAGCCGTGCCGCCGACGCCCGCTCGGCCAACGACGCAAAGTCGCGGTTCCTCGCTGCCGTCAGCCACGAACTGCGCACGCCACTCAATGCCATCCTCGGCTTCTCCGACATCCTGCTCGGTGAGTATTTCGGTAAGTTCGAGAATGAACGTCAGCGGGAATATGTCGGCCTTGTCAGGGAGTCCGGCGCGCACCTGCTCTCGGTCGTCAACACCATGCTCGACATGAGCAAGATAGAAGCCGGGCGCTACGAGCTCTGCCTCGAACCCTTCGACATCGCCGCCGTCGTCCGCTCCTGCGAGGCGATGTTGGCGCTGCAGGCGAAAACCAAGGGTGTAACGCTGACGAGCCGCATTCAGCGCGGTCTCGACGAGGTCGTTGCGGATCAGCGCGCAATCCAGCAGATCCTTATCAATCTGGTCGGCAATGCCGTGAAGTTCACGGATGCGGGCGGCGCGATCTCGATCGATGCTTCGATGCGCGACGGCGTTCTGAACCTGTGCGTCAGCGATACCGGCATCGGCATTCCGGCCGACAAGCTGGAAATGCTCGGTCAACCTTTTGTCCAGATCCAGAACGACTATAGCCGCCGATTCGAAGGCACGGGTCTTGGTCTGTCTTTGGTGAAGGGCCTGGTGGCGCTGCATGGCGGCGACTTCGCAATCGCCAGCACGCCGGGCACCGGCACAATCATTACGATTTCCATTGCAGCGGATGGCTCTGGCATTCCGGCTGCGGGTACTGCCCGCAACGATCTTGTCGAGTTCCCGCCGCGACTGAAGGCAGCGCCGGCGTTCGTCGGCGTTTTGGAAGAGGGGCTTTTCGATGGCCGCGAGCAAGCGAAAATCGCCTAAGGGAAGAAGGGGTCGGCAGAAGAGGCCGAGCCTGCTTCTCACCGGCGCAACCGTCGTCGGCGGATTGGGGCTGCAGGGCGCAAGCGCGCTCGGCGGCGTGATCGGCCGCAACCCGTCGGTCGCCGGCGGCACCGCGGCCTTCCTTGTCATCTTCAGCTTCGTTGCCGCCAACGCGCTCTGGTATCAGCCGGGCGCGCATCCGCACCCGTTCTTGCGCACGCGCGACGCGCTTTTCCCGAACGTACTTGGCGGCCGCCCGGCCACCGAGGAGCACAGCGGCAACGTCACGACCTTCAAAATCGAACGGCAGGACGAGGCCGACGCCACGCAAACGAATGCGACGCCACCGGCCGCACCCGGTGGTCAGCGGCCGAGCCAGATTGTCATGGACATCCAGACCGAGCTGGTGCGGCGCGGCCTCTATAACGGCACGCCGGATGGAGTGATCGGTCCGCGCACCAGTGCGGCGATCCTCTTCTTCGAAGAGACGGTGGGCATGCCGCAAACAGGCGAGGCGACGCCCGATGTGCTGGCAGCGCTCAGGACGGACTCAATCGGCCCCTCGGCCGTACCGCTGGAAAAACCGCCCGAGGATGTGACCTCGAAGGCATCCGCCGAGGATCCGGTCGCGGCCGCCATCCGCAGCGCCGAAAAGACCGTCAAGACCGCGCCGACACCGGTAAAGAAAGCCGCACCGTCCGCGGAGTTGTCGACCGTTGATCTCGTCCTGAAGATCCAGAAGGGTCTCAGCAACATGGCCTACGCCAACGTCGGGGTCGACGGCGTGCCGGGCGAACAGACCCGCACCGCCATCCGTCATTTCCAGAAGCACTACAACCTTCCCGAGAACGGCGAGCCCAGCGAGGCCGTTCTGAAGAAGCTCAAGGAAATCGGCGCGCTCTGAAGGTTGCCGCAATGGCGACACAATTATAACGCGAATATCAGGCGGTGAACAACGTCAGTCGCCTGGAGCGGTTCAGGTGCATATTGCTGTTTATCTTCAAGCGCTTGTCGTCGCCCTTTGTTCACAGGACTCCGTTTCAACGGAAGATATGAGAGCTGTTGAGATCAAAGTGCGTTACGCTGTGGTCCTCGACGGTGCCGAACCGTTCTCCGCCGAAGTCACCTGCCAAACGGATCGCGAGTGCGACCTGGTCGACAAATGGCATCCCGGTATCAAGGTGGCGATTTTTCGCGCGCATCGCGGTGGGGATAGCCGGCTCAAGGCGTACTGTTCTCCACGCGATTGCGTGCTCCCCGGAGAAGCCGAAGATCAATTTGAGACGGGGCGACAGACTGTTGAGGTTCGAGTTGTCGGAAGGTCGCGACCCAGGGAATTTGGCAGTCCTTCTCCCAAGAAGGGCGATGGGGCGGGTCTTCCCGTCGATTCACCGGGCAGCCGCAATATTGCCGCCGCCGGTTTGTCTGCTATAGCTCGCCGATGAGATTGCGCACCGACATCTTCGTTTCCGCCCTGCTGCGTCGGGTTTTCGCCAAGGGTGACTTTGCCGCCGTTGAGGCGAAAGGCGCCGACGAGGCGGGCGCCGTTTTCATCCGCCAGCATTTCCGCGATGGTCTGGAGACGCTCTACGGCCCTGCGCCGCAAAGCCTGTTCGACGGGGAGACGAGCGGCGAGCGCCTGTTCGAGCGGCGTCTGACGCGGGAAGAGCCTGTCAAGGTCAGGGAACTGCTTGAGCGTGAACGGAAGTTTGACCCTGACCTCTGGATTGTCGAGCTGGAAGCCGATGATCTCGGCGGTATCGTTCCGCTTGCCAATGAGCGCGAAAACCCGCTGTAGGCAGGATCAGCGCGTGCGGCCGATGATGCGCCGGTCTCGCGCGGGCGGCACCTCGTGGGCAGAGTGAACTGTCTCGGTTTCCTCGGGCAGATAGGTGTAATTGTCCGCGCGGCGCCAGGCTTCGACGCGGGCATTGCACTCTTCCGGATCGAGCCCGTCCAGGACCATCCATGCGCGCGTAACGCCGTGCTGCGGTTCCGCGAGGTGAGGATAGAGCTTTTCGAGCACGAAGACGGCGTCGAGGAAATCCATGCCTACACTGATCAGAGTGGTTGCCAGCTGCTGCCCGGAGATATCGAGCATGATCCGCTCGGCAAGCCAGCGGCTTGCGGAAAGCCCGTCGGCAAGTGCCTTCGCAAAGAGTGCGGCCTCGCGGTTGCGGGCGAAGCGAACGAGAAGGGCGGCCTGGATCGGCGACAGGTTGCGCAGCCCAAGGCGATCGGCTTCCGGACAGCTGACATGCCGCGCCAGTTCCCGGATCCTGTTGCGCATTTCCTCTTCGTTGGTGCGGCGTGCGGCAGCTTCGACCTCCTCGAGGGAAGTGGAAGCCGGTGGTTCTGGCGACACCGTATTGGGCGCCTCGACGTCGACCGGCGCCGCCAGCCGCTGCTCGGCCTGGCGCAGCCCGACCAGAGCGTCGATGACCCGCGGCGAGAGGGCATTCCGGCTGACGATCGCCTTCATGTGCGCGCTACCCTGTGTGCGCGCGATCGTGACCAGGGTTTCATCGTCGATCGCCGGCGAAGAGGTGAGGAAGGGTGCCGCAATGTCGATCGGCTGGCATCCGACGAAGAGCGCCACCGCCGCCGGAATCTGTGCGCATTGGGAAAGGGCAGCGACAGCCTGCCGCCGCGCTTCATCGGAGGATGCCTGGAACAGCGGCGTGAAGAGTTCGGCGAATTGGCGCAGCTCGGAGCGGGTCGGCGGTTGCAATCCCTCGAAGCTGCTGACAGTCGCCATGAGAACCACGTCCTTCTTCCGGCTGGCGGATGGGGCCTCTAGGTCTCGGAACCGGTCACGCACAAGAACACACCCTGGAAACGCAAAAAAAGGGATGCCGCGGGACTGGACGCGGAGGGACGCCCCTACCCCACTTAGGTTATGAACAAATCCTACATGGGCAGGGTTAATGCTTGCTAAAGACTTTATTCGGTTTGTGCCGAAAGGACCCACCGCCCGACGACCGCGGAATTGCGTCCGAGACTAAAGCCCCTTGTGTTCGCGCAATGCCGCCAAAAGCCTTTCGGCGTTATTGTTTCCACATTGGTAGAGGTCGAGGGCCGCGGAAGCTGCCAGTTGCGCCTTGGGGCTCTTGATGTCGATCCGCTTTTCCGCACACCAGGCATCGAGCGCATGGCGAAGCACATCAAGGTCCTCGGGGGAGAATGTCGAACCGATAAACAAAGACATTTCAGCCCCTCCCTTGTCCGCGGTGAACGGAACGGCGTCAGCCGGCCGACCTCTAACCCTAGCCAATTATACAACCATACCGGTATTACTAAAGACCGCAATTGATATTTTTGTGACAGGAATCGATCGCATCGGGGTATGATTGGCCTCGCCGACACAACCTCCATTAAGTATATGAATTAATGCTAATATCATTGCGACGTTGTGGACTGAATCTTCTTGTGAGACGTTTGAAACCAAAAGACGATGCCGCGCGTTTATAGGGTGTCGTAGAAGAAGCTAATGTTCACGCATGAAATTAACGATCTGTTAACCGTCATATGTCTCAATTCGGATATGAACACGGCGGTCGAGTGCTTCGGTCGTCCGGTTTCACATCACGGTATTTCGAACAGGTGCCGTGAGAAAGGCGCGGATGCCTCGGAGCCCGGTATCAGGCTCTAAAGGACGCGCTGGCTCGCACAGGCGGGCAGGGTGAGATTGCGCAGTTCATCCGTCTCGGGCCGTGCATGGAGACGAGAATGGCAATAGTCGTCGCTTTGGCGGACCGTCTGTCTCAGACGCGACGCCGCAAAGGCAAAAAACCAGTCGAAGCGCAGATCCTGCTTTTCACCGGCGTGCGTTACGAGCGCCTGACGGAAAGCGCGAAGCGTTCATCGGGACATCGCGTTTCGCGAGCCAAGAAATAGATAGAGTGGTTCAATTCGAGGAGCCGGCATACTCGTCGCAGCCGGCCTCCGCGAGGAAGTTTCGTGCGGCCGCGTCAAAGCTCGCCTGGGGCGCCAATGTCCTCAGCACCGCATAGCCCTGCGACCGCGTGCTTTCCACGAGAATGGTCTTCTGCAGATCCGGCGGCAAAGCCTTGCGAAGTTCCGTCAGCTGGATCGGCGTTCCAATCAGAATATCCAGCGCACCGCCGACCGACGTCCTGTCATTCATGCTGAAGACTTCGTTCGAGGCCTCGTCGTAGAGCGCGGTCGACCAGAACGGCACATTGCCCTTTGCAGTCAGGCGGACCGGATTTTCCTCGATGTCGAACGCGCAGACCGCGGTGCGAACAAAAGGATCGTCGTTGGAAAGCCCTGCCGCGTCATCGGTGGCCCCAAGCAGGTAGAACTTGTCAAGATCGCCCTCGGACGCGACACGCGTCGCGGCATCCCTGCCGGTAAAGTGCGGCAACGACAGGATGATCACGAGATGCAGCAGCGCCGCCCCGAAAAGTCCCGCAAGGATGGCAAAGAGGATCCTAAGCATTCCCGCATCCGGTTTTCTGCAGCTTCGGCATCGCAAGGTCGATAACGCCGGAGCTGCCTGCCGTCGGGGTATCGAACAGGGTCAGGACGAGCTGGAAGGTGCCGGCCGCCGGCAGCGCCAGCCAGTTTCCCGGCCGCGCCTGCGCGGAAATGTCGATCGAGAAGCTGCTGTCGACCCGCCGCAGTACCGTCCAGGAATTCATCGCGCCGGGAAGCCCCGGCCGCAGCGAGGCCGGGTTGCCGCTGTTGTCCGCGGTAAACAGCGTCCAGATGCGGGCAGGCGGCGTCTGTCCCGTGATGCGATAGTTGCAGGTGGCATTCAGCCGGTCGCCCGCATCATCGACCTTGGCGGTGAACATCAGGCCTTCGGCGTTTCCGTAGAGCAGGCGTCCGGCCCGCGCCCTGTGCGATTTCGCATAAGGGTCGGCACTTTCCGTTTGCAGTTCGGGGAAGGCTTCCCAGGCGCCGAGCTTGATCGCGCCGAAGCCGGCCGTCGCATTGAGCGCGTAGAGCGAAATCATGATCCCGCCGCCAAAGGCGATAATCAGAGTCATCGCGATGAAGAGAGGAAACCGAAACACTATGCGCCCTTGAGAAACAAATCAGTTGAAAGGGTTACCACTGATTCTAGTTGGGCGGAATGGTGCAGGCGATTACGGGTAGCATATACCGGCCGGAACGGGCAACAGAATCTCTCCGCAGATTTCTGCGACAAGCGCCTTCCGAGTGTCTGAATTCATCCGCCGTGGGGCCAAGTTACGACCATGACTTAGCTCCGAGATAAGAACATAACCGCTTGCGGACATTCCGGCCGTTTTCGGCGGCTCAAAGCGGTCATTTTTGCTTTGCGAGGTAGTCTAGCTCGTTCCCTTATCCCTGAAAGCTCGGCTGGATATCGAGATCGAGTTTTCGCAAGGGTCCTTAGCATTGGCAAACTTATAAACCCTCAGCGATGTGGATCGGGCCAAAGGTTAGGCCGTCTCGTGCGCATTGCAGGCAGAACGCTTCTACGTCCTCAATGTCGAAAACCAACTTAACAATAGATTGGCCGCGTCGCTGACCCCTTGCAGCAGGATGGAGCATGATTATTCCGCCTCCATTGGGCGAAACTAGCTCCACAATGCGATCACCGGGCTCCCTGTTTGCCTTAAAGCCAAAAAATCTTTCGTAGAATCGAGCCGTTACCTCCACGTTGCTTGCGTAAATGATCAATCGGTTGAACATCGTCATTCAACGTCCATCAGTTTTTCGTAATTGTACGTGATATCAACGTTGCGCTGCATGGCAAACAGATTACCTCCACTTCAAGATTAGACCACCTGAACCAGTCATTTCAGAGTCCAGCCAGAGCTTCTGGCAACCGGCAGCGCAGCGCGAAGATCGCCAGGATCGTCGCGCGCATGCCAGCCCCAAACTTGGGCGTGTATCGATCTTCTACCGGTTTGTATGTCGGTGGCTCACCGAAAGAGTTGGAACTGACCGTCTCCAGCTTTTCATGGCGAGTCGTCGATTCGAAATCCGACCTTCATCACGACCTGATAGTGCGCTACTGCGCCATTCTTGATATGACCTCGGATTTGATCGACTTCGAACCATTCGAGATTTCGCATCGTCTTCGAGGCTCGCGCGATGGCGGTCTCGATCGCCTCGGTGACCGACACCTTCGAACTCCCAATGAGTTCCACCTTTTTATAAACGTGATCGCTCATCCTATCCTCCTATTCGGTGCAGGCTATGGTTTGCTTCCTGGTATTTCTCGCCACCCTCGTGACTAAGGACGATAAGGTCCCGGCGGATTTGCAACGAAGTCTAGATCATAACGTACGACTTCATTCGAGCGAGTCTCGATAATACTCAGCTTTGCGGGGAGCCGCCGAACGTCGGCCTGCATAGTGATCATGTGCGGCGTGCGTCGATGGGATGCGTGTGTCTCGGCATCGCGAAAGCCTTCGATCAGAACTACCACGTCCTCGTCATCCTTATACCGATGATACTCGAAGAATACGCAGCCCAGCTCATTGCGCGTGGCTGCTGCTTGGCTCATCGCCTGTCATGGCGCTGACCGCTGTGAAGCACCTTCGCCGGAATACGGGCGCCGGCCGGTCCTGCGCGGGTGGATTAGCACAGCCCCGGTCTTCCGCTCGTGACAGAAGCGAACGCGTCCATCGTTTTAAGCTTCTCCAACACAGACGGTAGCCCGATTCGGGCTACCCGTCGTCTTGAGCGGGCTCGACTAATTGCCCGGCTTGTTTTTGATCGCTGCCTCGATCTGCCTCTTCACGGCGTCCAGGTTGAAGGAGGCCGGATCCTGCATCGGCGGATAGTCAATCGCCGTGAGGGCCAGCTTCCCGACCTCCTGCTGAACGCTGACGAACCGCCAGAACTCGCGCGCAAAGAAGTCGTTCATGTAGCCTCCACCGAGATCATTGAGGCTTTCCTGGCCAATCGATGGCGTCCGCTCGAATGGATCCTGACGGATATTGACCATCGTGGGCATGTCCGTCGTTACCTTTCCGCCGGGCCAGCCCTGCGGCTGTTGGAAGAACTGGAACTTGAAGTTATCGATGCGGACTGCCCCCAAAGAAGGGCCGCCGAAGTAGAAAAATTCATGCCGTGCGGATGGTGATTTGCCCAGCAGCAAGTCCAACTGATTGTAGCCATCAAGATGGTTCTTGTAGGTCTTGTCGCCAACCTTTGCGCCCTTGAGCAACTGGTCGGTGATGTCTGGATTGCCAGCCGCCGCTGCAAGCGTCGGGAACCAATCAAGAGCCGAGAAAATGCCGTTCTCGACCGTTCCCGGCTTGACCTTGCCCGACCAGCGGATGATGGCCGGTGCGCGGAAGCCTCCCTCCATCACTGTGCCCTTGGTGCCCTTGAATGGCGTCATGCCACCGTCGGGCCACGTAAACACTTCCGCCCCATTGTCGGTCGTGAAAATGACGATGGTGTTGTCGGTTTCGCCTGCATCTTCGACGCATTTCATGAGAGCACCAACGCTGTCATCAAGCTGCGCCACGCCCGCTTCCTCAAGGCCATAGTTGGTGTCGCTGTTCATGAGGGCTTGGTATTTGGGCGACAGAAAAGTCCAGACGTGCATGCGCGTCGTATTGTGCCAGACGAAAAACGGTTTCCCGTCGGTCTTGGCTTTGTCCATGAAGTCGCACGAGGCCTTGACCAGCACTTCGTCGAACGTGCCCATGTCGTACTTGGCCTTGGGTGTGACGTCGTGCATGTTCGGTACGTTGGACATGTCGGGATACGGTGCGAGCGGCCCCTCGTCCACGATCCGCTGCTTGCCGACCTTGCCCCAACGGGGCTGCTCGCTTGTGTCGTCCGTGTCCGTTGCAAAGCTGTGGACCAAATTGCGCGGACCAAACTTATCTCGGTACGATTGGTCATTCGGGAACGAATACCAATAGGGGTCTGACATCGCATCGAGGTGATAGAGGTAGCCAAAGAATTCATCGAAGCCATGCAGGGTCGGCAGATACTTGTTCAAATCGCCAAGATGGTTCTTGCCGAACTGGCCAGTGGCGTATCCCTCTGCCTTCAACACGGCGGCCAGGGTTGCCGCCTTATCAGGCATGCCGACATCGGCGCCCGCCTGACCGACGGTCGTCAGACCGGTGCGCAACGGAATCTCTCCGGTGATGAAGCTCGCCCGGCCTGCTGTGCAACTCGCCTCCGCATAGTAGTCGGTGAACATCATGCCCTCGGACGCCAGCCTGTCGAGGTTCGGCGTCTTCCCGGACATGATGCCCCGGTGATAGGCACCGATGTTGAACCAACCAACATCGTCACCCATGATGACAAGGATGTTGGGTTTTGACTGAGGCTGCTGCGCGACGGCCGGTGCACCCAGTGTGGTCGCGCAGGCGGAAGCCAGCAGACCAAAGCAAAGGCTTCTCGTACTACTCATGATTGATACCCTCCGTTCACTCGAACTAATCGCGATTGTCTTCTCACAGCATAAGGGTACCCACCTCATGTCTGCGACGATCTGAGTTTGCGAAACTGCGCGGCACGGCGCCGCCACAGCGGGATATGCTGAGTTATGTGAATGTAGCTTTGATTACTCGCCATAGGGTGACGAGAGGCGTACCCGCCATCGAAGCGTCAATGGCTAGCGATAAAATGCTCGCTCTGGCGTCTGCCTTAATGTTGGCAGCCGTCCTAGACGCGAATATCGCACATCTTTACTTTCACCGCCAGATTGAAAGGCGTTGTCGCGCCGCCCGAGTGATCGGAGCTTACTACGTGGGACTTTCACGATAGTGCCGAGGCCACCCTAGGCCGCGGGCGCAAAGTTGTCGTCCGGGGTCGTCCGGGTAGCGACTAAGTTGATGCCACTTGACGGTCCTAGTCGGCGCTTGCCACCTTCTGCGCGGCAAGTGGCGGGGCTGCCTTCAGCGCCTGTCCAAGGTCCTTGAGAATGCGTGTGGACTCGACCGAGAGCATCCGCGGGCGAACGAGGGGAGGCGGGCTGCCTTCCTCCGGCTTGGCGGTAACGGTCTTCACCGTCTTGTCGGGCGGCAGCGGCTGCGTGCCGGGGATCTGGCGGAGCGTGATGCCCTGGTGGGCGTAGTCCATGGCGCGCTTGAAGGTCATGGCCGGCAGCGAGCCGCCGGTCATCTTGTTGGTCGAGGTGTAGTCGTCGTTGCCGAACCAGACGGCGGCAGTGTAGTTGCCGGTGTAGCCGATGAACCAGGCGTCGCGATAGGCTTGCGTCGTGCCCGTCTTGCCGGCCGTCAGGATGTTGTTGTCGAGGGCTGCCTTGCGCGCAGTGCCGACATAGGGAACGCGCGACAGCATCTGGTTCATGTAGGTATCGGCCTTCTCGGAGAGCACCCGTTTGGCGGGCGGCTCGTCACGGTCGAAGTCGTAGAGGACGTCGCCGCCGTAATCGAGGACCTGCGTGATACCGTGACGGCGCGACTGGTAGCCGCCCGCTGGGAAGACGGCATAGGCGGTTGCCTGGTCGAGCACGGTCACTTCAGAGGTGCCGATCGGGATCGTCACGTCGTCGCGCACCGGTGATTCGACGCCGAGATTCTTCGCCATGGCGCGGATCGGCTGGATGCCGAGCTTCTCCTTGGCAAGCCGCACCGGGATGGTGTTGATCGACTGGGCAATGGCGGTCGCGATGGTGACACGGCCGGCATATTTGTTGGCGTAGTTATGCGGGCTCCAGTTGCCCCAGTAGATCGGCGCATCGACGACGATGGTGTCGGGTGTCATGCCGTTCTCCATCGCCACCGAATAAGTGTAGACCTTGAAGGACGAGCCAGGCTGGCGCAGCGCCCTCGTGGCGCGGTTGAACTGGCTTTCACCGTAGTCCCTGCCACCGACCATTGCCCGCACCGCACCGCCGTTTTCGATCACGACCATCGCGCCTTGCTTGGCGTGATAGCTTTCGCCATATTCGCGTAGCGACGTTTCGACGGAATCTTCGGCGGCACTCTGCAGCCCCATGTCGATCGTGGTCCGGACGACGAGCGAATGCTGATGGAAGCGCGGTGACAGCCGCATCACCTCATCAAAGGCCCAATCGAGGAAGAAATCGGGCGATCCCACCTGGTTGCGGTCGACAACCGTGGCCGGATTGCGCCGGGCGGCGATCACCTGTCCCTCGGTCATCAGGCCGCTCTGCACGAGATTGGTCAGCACCTCATTGGCGCGACCGCGCGCCGCCGGCAGGTTGACGTGCGGCGCATACTTCGCCGGCGCCTTGAACAGGCCGGCCAGCATGGCAGACTCGGCCAGATTGACGTCGGTGATGCTCTTGCCGAAATAGAACTGTGCCGCTGCAGCAGCACCAAAGGTGCCGCCGCCCATATAAGCACGGTCGAGGTAGGTGGAGAGAATTTCCTTCTTGGAGAGGTTGGCTTCGAGCCACAAGGCCAGGAAGGCTTCCGTAATCTTTCGGTCGATCGAGCGTTCGTTGGAGAGGAACAGGTTCTTGGCGAGCTGCTGCGTCAGCGTCGAGCCGCCCTGGACGACTTCGCCGGCCTGGGCGTTGGTGACCACCGCGCGGAAGAGGCCGATGACGTCGATGCCGAAGTGGTCGAAGAAACGCCGGTCCTCGGTTGCCAGCACCGATTTGATCAGGGCGTCAGGCAGTTCATCGATCGGCACGGAATTCTGGTGGATGACGCCGCGATGGCCGATGACGTTGCCGTAGCGATCAAGGAATGTGACGGCGTAGTCGCCGCGATTGCGCCAATCTTCCTTGGTAGCCTCGAAGGCAGGCTGGGCAAGGGTCAGCATCAGGACGGCGCCGACGACGCCGAGCGTCAGGCCTTCGCCGCCAAATTCGAAGACGATGCGCTTCCAACCGCGGACGCGGAAGCGGCGAAAGAAGATGGTGATGTCTTCCCAGATTTCGGCCGAGCGAAAACCGGCGTTCCAGATGGTCGAATCGATCCACGAGTCGATCTTCAGCAGCAGGTGGCGTTGCTTGCGCGGCCGTTTTTCTGGATTGTCCGGATCCGTCACGTCTTATATTCCCGCCCGATCAGTTCGACGCCGGACGAACCTGACGCCGGACTATGGTAAATCTGCCGACAGTGCCCCGGAGTAACCGGAGCTTGGTGAATCATTGGTTGATTTGCCTGACAAGGACAAGAGAAATGGAAGCTCTCACGCGATTTTGCGCGGAGCTGTTGCAAGAACGGAATGATGGAACAAACACCCTTCTGGAAGACGAAGACGCTCGCCGAGATGACGACGACGGAATGGGAGAGCGTATGCGACGGCTGCGGCCTCTGTTGTCTCAACAAGCTCGAGGAGTGGGATAGCGGCGACATCTACTTCACGTCGATCCGCTGCAAGCTGCTCGACGATGAGAGCTGTCGCTGTTCCTCCTACGAGAATCGCCGGGATTTTGTGCCCGACTGCGTCCAGCTCACCAAGGAAAACGTCGACGAGATCGCCTGGCTGCCGCCGACCTGCGGCTACCGGCTGATCAACGAGGGGCGCGACCTCTACTGGTGGCATCCGCTGGTGTCAGGCGATCCCGAGACGGTGCATGCGGCTGGCATTTCGGCGCGCGGCCGGACGATCAACGAGACCGAAGTCGATGTCGACGACTTCGAGGATTACGTGGTGGATTGGCCGCTGACGGTCGGCGACGAGGCGCAGGCGCAAGAGCCGGAGACGGCCAAGTAGTGTCGGCCTAGGCGACTGACCTAAGAAACTGCGTGAGCTCGCCCCGCACATAGTCTTCGATCGAGCCCTGCGGCTCGAAACCCCACCAGAGCAGGCAGCCCTGCCACTGCGAGAGCATCAGCCGCCCGAGGGGCGTTCTGCCTTGGACGTGAAGGCACCGGTCGAGCGCTGCGGCCAGTGTCTTGCCCCAGGCAGCCCCACGAGCGCGCAAGGCCGGATCGCGCAGATCCTCCCTCAACAGCAGCAGGCCCTCCGCATAGGAGGCGGCATCGCAGCCGTAGTCCTTCGAAAGGCCAGCGAGCAGGTCAATGGCGCCCGCGGGCGTCGTCGGAACGGACCGGATCAGCCGGGCCGTTTCCATGTCCAGCCGGTCCCAAGCGCGCAGCAGGCAGGCCCGCAGCATCGCCGCCTTGGTGCCGAACCGCTGCACGAGCGTCGAGCCTGAAAGACCGCTGATCTTCGCCACCGCGCCGAAGCTTGCCGCATCCGGGCCTTCCGCATGGATGAGCCCCAGCACCATGTCGAGAAGCTGTTCGTCCGAAAGCGTGCGGGGGCGCGGCATGAAATTTCCTCTTGCGTTCGCAATGAATATGAACGAACGTTCGTTTATATTCAAGTGGAGCAATCAGAACCGACCCAGGCCGGTTCCAGCATGGAGGAGAAGCTAATGACAGCAGCCCTTTCGGGAAAGATTGCCCTTGTTGCCGGCGGCACACGCGGCGCCGGTCGCGGCATTGCGGTGGAGCTCGGCGCTGCCGGCGCCACGGTCTACGTTACCGGCCGCACGACGCGGGCGGAGCAATCGGAATACGGCCGCCCTGAGACGATCGAGGAGACCGCCGAGATGGTCACGGCAGCTGGCGGCGAGGGGATCGCCGTTCGTGTCGATCATACGGTGCCTGGCGAGGTCGAGGCGTTGGTCGGCCGGATCCGCCGCGAGCAAGGCCGGCTCGACATCCTGGTCAACGATATCTGGGGCGGCGAGCATCTGACGGAATGGAACAAGCCGGTCTGGGAGCATTCGCTGGAGAAGGGGCTGCACATGCTACGGCTGGCGATTGATACCCACCTGATCACCGCGCATTATGCGCTGGCGCTGATGATCGAGCGTCCCGGCGGGCTGCTCGTCGAACTGACCGATGGCACCGCCGAGTACAACGCCACCCACTACCGCCTTTGCCCCTACTATGACCTCGTCAAGACGGGCGTCATCCGCATGACCTGGGCGCATGCAAAGGATCTTGCGCCGCATGGCGCGACCGCCGTTGCGCTGACACCTGGCTGGATGCGCTCGGAAATGATGCTCGATAACTACAGCGTGCGGGAGGAGAACTGGCGCGATGCGACGGCGGTGCAGCCGCACTTCGTCATCTCCGAGACGCCGCGCTTCACCGGCCGGGCGGTCGCCGCACTCGCCGCCGATCCCGGGCGCGCCCGCTGGAACGGCCAGTCGCTGTCGAGCGGCGGGCTCGCCAAGGTCTACGGCTTCGACGACGTGGACGGCTCGCGGCCGGATTGCTGGCGCTACATGGACGAGGTGATGGACGCGGGCAAGACCGCCGACGCCACCGGTTATCGCTAGATCGAACTAGCCGGACGGGATGATAACAAACTGTCTTTGCAGCGTTTTTGGCGCGGCGTTCTGCCATGCCTTGCGCACGAGATCCTGCACCAGTTCGTCGGTCGCCTTGCCGTAGAAGAGCCGGGTCGAGCCGCGCAGTCCCCAACCGCCCGGCACCGCGGCCGTATCATGAGGCGCCACCGCCAGCGTCATGTGCTGCTGGTCGGGTGTCAGGCGGACGACGCAGTAGTCCTGATCCGGCATCGTTAGGAATATCTTGCTGCGCACGCGAAAATCGCGCGTGCCGTGGTGCGCGCTCTCGACCGCCTCCGGCAGGCTGAGCGCAAAGGAAATGAGCTCTTCCTGGTTCATGGCGATAAAATTAGCACATGCTGATGGGCGCGGACCAATCAGAAAAACTCAAGCAGCAGCGGGTGTCGGAAAATCTTCACAAAATAGGAAAATAATCCTTTGTGACGTGACACGGCAAAGCTCGCGCGGGCCGACCTGAAGGCTGGGACAGATGCCATATCGCTGATCGTGCGCACGCTGAAGAAAGCCGATCAGTTGCAGCGACAGATCGCGCGCGATCGCGAGCTGGCCGCGGAAGAGAACGATGCTGCGATGGGACTTGAAGATGCGAAGAACCGGTTTCTTGAGCGCATCGACGAGCTGGCGGAACATCGGACGCGGCAGCTCCTTGTCGAATGGAACCTTACGGGCCCTCCCGGTCAGGGTGGCACCGTTGCCGCCGCCGCCCCGGTGCCGCTGCTGAAGGGATTGATTGCCGATGCCGGCACGCGGCTGACGCGGATCAGCACGCTCGCCAATGCCAGCAATCTGGCGTCTGGCTTCATCGATGCACTGGCCAATCGCTACGGCGTGGCCGAGATCAACCAGGGTGGCGACATGGTGGCATCGATGCTGAAGAGCATCGACGAGAGCCTGCCGGCCTCGACCGCGCGCGCGACGCGCGGTAAATATCTCAGGGCCGAACCGGTCGCGGCACTCACGAGCAGGGGGCGTGTCGCCCATGCCGGGAGCTTTGTCGCGCTCGAGGACCAGATGTGCGACTTCGGCCCGGACGGGCTTTCATTCGGCCGTTCGCCCGACCGGCTGGATGCGCTGGTCTGGGCGTTGACGGCACTAATGCTGGAGGGACATCGAGAACCCCGGGTGAGGGTGTCTGAAGGACTAGCGTTGAGGTTGCGGTTGTGCCGGACGCGGCGGCTGCTGCTCCGGGCGAACCTGACGCCACTCGTTTTCGAGCTGGTCGACGACATGCTGGGGAATGGTCGGCTGATTGCTATTGGCCGGCTGCTGCATGCTCTCCTCCGAGTGCTGGATTTAACGGTGAGTTAATCACTGGCACGGCTTAAACTACGTGTAAATCAGGCGCTTAAACACTTTAAACGATTGAATTAATTTTAATCGATTGAGGCGCAGAGCGCCGTACCACTTTTTGAGGTTGACATCATGGTTATCCACATCGACAGGCCCTTCTTCTTCGACACGGTGCGCGACGCACTGTTCAAGGGGACGCTTAATCAGCCGCAGGTGGAGGGCATGACGGCAATTCTCGATTTTTGGGAGGCGCGGATGGCGGAGGCCGATCCGCGCTGGCTCGCCTACATCATGGCGACCGCCTATCACGAGACGGCCTATACGATGCAGCCGGTACGCGAGACGCTGGCGACGACCGATGCCCGGGCGATCGAGATCTTGGAGTATGCCTATGCGGGCGGCAAGCTCTCCTGGGTGAAGACGCCCTACTGGCGGCCGGACGAGGACGGCAAGTGCTGGCTTGGCCGCGGGCTGGTGCAGCTCACCCACAAGCGCAACTACGAGGCCATGAGCCTGTTGACCGGCATTGATCTGGTGGCCGAGCCCGACCGCGCGATGGAGATGGAGGCGGCCGTTTCGATCCTGATCGAGGGCATGGTGCAGGGCTCCTTTGCCAATCACAAGCTCGCCGACCACCTGAACGAGACGACCGACGACTGGGTCAATGCGCGCCGCATCGTCAACGGCACGGATCGGGCGGAGACGCTGGCCGGCTACGGCAAGACCTTCCTTGCGGCCATCCGCCGCGAACAGTCGGCAGGCCCGCTTGCGCGGTTGAAGGCCTGGCTCCTGCGTGCTATCGCGCGGGTCTTCGGCTAGATCCTCATAGGAGTTCCGCGTGATCCGCCACATCGTCTTCTTTACAGCGCCTGCGGACCAACTGGAAAAGGTGCGCGCCGGCCTGTCGATCCTGACGGCGATCCCGCACGCCCGCCTGCTGGAGATTGGCACCAACATCAAGACCGACCAGCTCGGCACCGAGGTCGATTTGGTGGTCTACGGCGAATTCGACGACGAGGCGGCGCTTGCCGCCTACAAGGCGCATCCCGATTATCAGCGTTCCATCGACCTCGTGCGCCCGATCCGCGAAATGCGGACGGCGGCGGATTACGAGAGCGATGCGGCGGTAAAGCAGCCGCTGGGGTGAAGTTGACTTTCCAGCGCGGGTGATCGATCAGCCGTGATACTTTGCGACCGACACTTGAAGCTGCGTTCCGCCGGGAAGGAGCTTGTTCAACCGTGCAAACGTGGCTGCCCTCAATTCCTGTTTGGAGTGATAGCGGCCTGCCAGCGGATGCGTTCCCATGACGGTCCAGTCAACGTCTTCTGAAGCCAATGAATTGTTGACGGCGATCATGCACGTCTGACCGGGATAGCGAACTTCTCGGCATGGTCGGCGAGGACGGTATCCGCGGCTGCAGACGGCTCGGAAGCTCCCTTGCGTCCTGATCAGCGAGATCATCAGCAACGACTATTTGACCTCGATGGAGGCCAGTGAGGAGCATCTGTTCGCTCTTGAAATCTGGATCGACGCCGGGCGACGAAAGCAGGTGCAGCTGGTGGCTGTGCGTCTCCATGCGCTGCTGCAGGATGCGGCGATCGATCTTGGCTCGCATCACCTCGTCAGCCTGTTGCATTCTGAGGACACAGAGCCGCCGCGAACCGAAGACGAAGCTTTATGTCGCCGAGTTGCGCTTCCGGGCCGTGATGGAGCCGGTTGTCGCTGCAATCTCGCAGTAGTGGCTTCGCGATCTACTCTTCGAAGCGGCTGGTGGCGTCCCGATCGCGCTCGTAGTGTCTCGACAGCGGAAAGGGTGGCAGCCAGGACTCGCGGCGGACGGTCCAGAGTTCGTAGGTTGGTTTCAACTGGTTGGGAGCGTCGAGCGATCCGAGGTTCACTTCGACTTCATCTGCGGAGCGTCCGAAAGCCGGGGAGCCGCAGCGGGGACAGAAGAACCGCCCTTCATAGTCACGTGTTTCGCCTTCGACCGTCACCGCATCCTGAGGAAAGATCGCGGATGCGTGAAAAAGCGCCCCGTGATGCTTGCGGCAGTCGAGGCAATGACAAATGCCGACCCGATAGGGACGCCCAGATGCCACAAGTCGGACGTTGCCGCAGCGGCAACCGCCAGTGAACCGGTCCATGTTGCTTCTCCTCCAAGATCAAACGGCGGACTGTTTACACCGAAGATAGGAAGACGACTTCAAATTTCTCGCCCATTGCCGAACGCGCAGCAGCGTTCATCTCGCTCAAGTCTGCGCGCATAGCCTGGTTGCCGCCTTGACCTGTGCAGCGAGCATAAGCACGAAGCCGAGCGACACGACCGCGAGCGCGGCGCATGTCGCGATCGCGGTTCCGGCGCCGGCGCGATCGCGGATCGCCGTGAAGACGACGGGCGCGATGGCGTTGGCGAGGTTTTGCGGCAGCGACAGGCGGGCGGATTGCAATCCGAATTCGCGCGGCGAGAAGAGGGCGAGTGGCAGCAGTGCGCGGGCGACGGTCATGACACCGGAGCCGACGCCATAGAGCAGGATGAAACTGATCAGCAGCGGCGTCGAGGGCGGTATCACCAGCATCATCAGGAAGCTTGATACCATCAGGGTCGCGCCCATCGCGGCGCTGAGGATCGGATTGCCGTGGCGGCCGAGGAGCATATCCACGAAGCGGGCGGAAATGCCGATCACGCCACGAGCCGAACCGAGCTGCAATGCCAGCGCCGGTGAGGCGCCGGACTGCCGGAGTATTTCGAGCAGCGATGGCGATACGCCGAAGGTGACGAAGGTCGAGATCGTCGTAGCCGCAGCAATCAGCAAGAAGGCCTTGCGTTGTCCCGAGGGGGAGAGCGGTACCGGCGCTTCCTGCGCGGTGGTGCCATCCGCAGCAAAGGCTATAGGCTTCGGCAGGGCGAAAAGATGCAGTGGCAGGCAAACGAAAAACTGTAGCGCCGCGCAGACCAGAAACGTCATGCGCCAGCCGACGGTAGCGTTGAGCAGGCTGAGGATCGGCCAGAAGATTGCACTCGAAAGGCCGGTGAACAGCATGAGGATGGCGATCACCCGTTTGCTGTCAGGTCCGGCGCGCTCGACGACGGCGGTATAGGCCGGGGCGGAAAGACCGAAGGCACCGCCGGTGCCGATGGCAATCCAGGCAAGCACATAGAGAATGATGCCCTGAGCGGTAGCTAACAGCAGCAGGCCGATCGTGAAGGTGATCGAAGCGACGGCGAGCACCCGTGCGGCTCCATGTCGGTTCAGCATACGACCGGTCGTAGGCCCGGACAGGGCGCTGACGATCATCATGATGCTCAGCCCCGCGAAGATCACCTCGTTCGGCAATCCGAGATCGGGCGCGACGACGCGGCCCATGACGCCGAGCATGTCGAAGCTGGTGCCCCAGCCGATCAGCTGTGTGACGGCAAGGACGGCAACCGTCTGCGCTGAGCGCAGGGCGATGGATCGAGACATGGGCGGGCTTTGGGGCGAATGGGACAGGGGCGAGGGAGGTCGTAGCAGCTTCGCCGACAGGTTGAAAGTGACAAGTGGATGACCCCAACGGGCGCCGACGGGGCCTGTTATCTCGGCCGGAGCTGTCGCTCAAGAGTTTGATCGCCGGTCGCAGCGTCGAGCACAATCGGCCATAGTGGGTTACATGTTGGCTCTATAGGCGTAGGTTACTTGGGTTGCGACTCAGCAAGACAGGCGGACGGTGAAAATCTTCTTCGATGTCGACGGCGTGCTGATCGATGGATGGCACGCTAATCCGGAACTGCGCAAGCCTTGGGATATGACAATCGAAGAAGATCTGGGTGTGGATCGCGATGCGTTCCAACAGCTCTTTTTCGGAACGCCGGGTGATCGCTTCCAGAGCCGGATGTTTGCATGCGTGACTGGACAAAGCGATTTGAAGGCAGCTCTCGCCGAAGTGCTTCCGCAGGTCGGCTATGCAGGCAGCGTGAACTCCTTCGTGCAGTACTGGTTTGAAAAAGATTCAAATCTCAATGCATCGGTTATCGGGCTTGTGTCCGAGCTGCGCCAGGCAGGCGATATAAAGCTGTATCTGGCAACCGGCCAGGAACATTACCGGGCACGATATCTGTGGAACAACCTTGGCCTTTCCTGGCTTTTCGACGGCATTTTCTACAGCGCCGAGATCGGGCATCCCAAAAAGGATGTCCGCTTCTTCGAGGCCATCAACGCCGCGCTAGGGATCTCCGGCGATGAGCGCCCGCTGTTTTTCGACGATCAGCCCGAGATTGTAGCGCTGGCGGCGCAGGCCGGATGGGATGGCAGGGCCTTTTCCTGTGAGCGGGACATCCGACAGCATCCGCGTCTGCGCGGACGGTGGCCCTAGGTGGCAACGCACCGGAGCAAAGCTCCTATTTGGAACTGCAGGACGGCGCCTTCGAGCTCCTTTTTTCATGTCGAAAGGATGAGGAGGTGGCAGAGGCCAGCATTGATGGCGGCATCGCCGGCTGTGCGGCGGTCGTCGCGTCAATGTTGCATTTTGCGGGTATCGATCTTGCTGCGGCCGACAAAAGCCAGTTGGTGGACGAGATCGTGAATATAGCCGGTGCGCTTGGCGGTCTGCTGGCCGTCTATGGGTGAGTGACCGCCAAGGCGGCTATCAAATCCGTCGGTTGAAGCCGGTGCGGCGAGCGGGCACTCTCGTTCGCTGCGCTGCATTTTCGAACACGCGTGGCGCGAATTCAAAATTGTTCTAAGCATCAGGGATTACAAGGCATTCATTTGCCATTCAGGTCGCTTGAGTACATAGTCTGGGCCAAGTTAGTATCCATTGAAAGCATTGCACATGGCCTCTCCCTTGAGCGTCGCAGCGCTAGCCGCCGGGCTGGCGATAACGTCGCCCTCACCGGATAATCCGCGTACCCTGACCGTGCGCGTTGCAGGCGATTGCAGCGAGGCCGCGCGTGAGGTTGTGGAAAAAACGGGAGGCCAGCTCCTTTCCGTCCAGCCTTTGGGCGATAGCTGCATCATTACCGTTCTCGTCCAGGGCAACGGCCAGCGCCCGCGCAAGGTAACCGTCAAGGTTCCGATGTAGGCAGAATCGGCCTATCTAGACGCCGAAGAGATCAAGCGGAGTAAAGCGGACCGATGCGCATTCTGGTAGTCGAAGACGATGTTAACCTGAACCGGCAGCTCAGCGATACCCTCAAGGAAGCTGGCTATGTCGTCGATCAGGCGTTTGACGGCGAGGAGGGGCACTTCCTCGGCGACACCGAGCCCTATGATGCGATCATCCTCGATATCGGCCTGCCGGAGCTGGACGGCGTGACGGTGCTTGAGAAGTGGCGCGGCGCAGGTCGCGGCATGCCGGTGCTGATCCTCACGGCTCGCGACCGATGGAGCGACAAGGTCGCCGGCATCGATGCCGGCGCCGACGACTATGTAACCAAACCTTTCCATGTCGAGGAAGTGCTGGCACGGATCCGCGCCTTGATCCGCCGAGCGGCGGGGCATTCTTCGTCCGAGATCATCTGCGGCCCGGTGCGCCTCGATACCAAGAGTTCGAAGGCCACGGTCAACGGCGTGGCGCTGAAGCTGACCTCGCATGAGTATCGGCTGCTTTCCTATCTCATGCATCACATGGGCGAAGTGGTTTCGCGCACCGAACTGGTCGAACATATGTACGATCAGGATTTCGACCGCGATTCCAACACGATCGAGGTTTTCGTCGGGCGCCTTCGCAAGAAGATGGGCGTTGACCTGATCGAAACGGTGCGCGGGCTCGGCTACCGCATCCAAGCGCCGAACAATGCGAATTAAATCGCTTACTGCACGCGTTCTGCTGCTGACCACGATCTGGTCGACCGTCGCGCTCGTGGTCATCGGCCTGCTGATCTCGACGCTGTATCGGAAGAGCGCTGAGCGCGGTTTTCAGGACCTGTTGCGTGCCCAGCTCTACAACGTCGTCAATTCAGTGACGATCGGCGATCAGGGGGCACTCAGCGGTAGCCCGCAGCTCGGCGACCTGCGCTTTGCACAGCCGAAGACGGGCTGGTATTGGCTCGTCGAGCCGCTCGGCACCTACACGGCTCCGCCGCTGGTGTCGCCGTCGCTTGGCTCGATCTCGATCCCTGTTCCCTCGGTTCTCGAAGCGCCCTTCGACAAGAATTACGAGCGTTACTACCAGGTAACCGATGCCTCGGGGAACCGTATCCACGTTGCCGAGACCGAAGTCGTTCTGGATACCGATGGCCGTGCTGCGCGCTTCCGCGTTACCGGCAACGTCGATGTTGTCGAAGACGACGTCCGCAATTTTTCCCACAGCCTCTATCTGGCGCTGGCCGGCTTCGGTGTCGGCAGTCTAATCGTCAACGCACTGGCCATTCTCTATGGCCTCAAGCCGCTCGATAAGGCGCGCGCCGCGCTTGAACGCATTCGCGCCGGCGAGAGCGAGCAGTTGAAGGGCGCGTTCCCGCGCGAAATTCTGCCGCTCGCCAACGAGGTCAACGCCCTGATCGACAGCAATCGCCGCATCGTGGAGCGGGCACGCATGCAGGTCGGCAATCTCGCCCACTCCCTGAAGACGCCGATTGCCGTGCTGCTCAACGAGGCGCGTGTCCTGGAACGCTCTCACGGTGATCTCGTGCGCAGCCAGGCAGAGGCGATGCAGGGTCAGGTGCAGTCGTATCTGAATCGCGCCCGGATTGCCGCACAACGCGAATCCGTGCTCGCCCGCACCGATGCCGAGCCGGCGCTGGAACGGCTGGTGCGCGTGATGCGGCGCTTGAACGTCGACAAGGAGTTCGAACTTACGGTGACGCCGCCCCATCTCGCGGTTGCCATGGAGCAGCAGGACCTCGAAGAGGTCGTCGGCAACCTTCTCGAGAATGCCGCTCGTTTCGCGGCGACCAAGGTACGCCTGTCCGTTACGGAGGCGCCCGAAGATATCAAGGGTGCCGAGGGCAGTGGGCGTCGCCACTGGGTCGAGCTTGTTGTCGAGGACGACGGGCCGGGACTTGAGCCGGATCAGATCCGCGAAGCGCTGAAGCGCGGCAAGCGGCTGGATGAAAGCAAACCAGGCACCGGGCTTGGGCTGTCCATCGTGACCGAGATTTCCAACGAGTATCAGGGTCGGCTGGAATTGTCCCGCGGGGAGTGGCGGGGTTTAAAGGCTCGGCTTATTTTGCCGGGCATCACAAAGGATGTTGCGTGAGCAATTGCTTGATGTCACATAGACCTAGGCGATTGTATAGCATGCTTTGCCTTATTGCCGACACGGCTTGGTGCGCGTGTGGCTCGTTGATTGACACCTGATTCTGGTTCGGCTGAATGATGCTACGTCTGCAAGGCATGATTGTTTCCTCGCTCCTCGTCGCCATGACGCTTTCCGGGTGCCAATCGACGAAGAGCGGTGGCTCCGGCGGTCTTTTCTCGCGGAAGCCTCCGCCTTCGGCTACCTATATTGGAGCGTTGCAGGGCGGCATCATCGGTCGCAGCGGCTTGGAACTCAGCGATAGCGACCGCCAGCGCGCCCTCGAAGCCGAGTATCGTGCCTTGGAAGGTGCCGGCGTCGGGCAGCCGGTTGTCTGGAGCGGACGTAACGTCAGCGGCAAGGTTGTCGCGGCTGCGCCCTATCAGGTCGGCTCGCAGAACTGCCGTCAGTATACACACAGCGTGACCATCGATGGCAAGGAGACGGTGGCGCGCGGCTCCGCGTGCCGAAACGACAATGGTAGTTGGTCGCCGCTGGGTTAGCCGGTTTCGCTGCATCGAGGAGACGATAGGATGAGCCGCTCACGGCATATTGCGGCCAAACGCCTCAAATAATCGTCATTGCGGCTTTGCTTGTTGGAATAGATGTTCGCTTCGAGTATTTGGCGCCTATGCTTTTCTGGATTCTTGTGGCCGCTCTGACGGCCGCCGTCGCTGCCATTCTGCTTTATCCGCTTTTGCGTGGCGCCAAAGCGGTCGATGACATGCGTGCCGGGGAGGCAGCCGTCTATCGCGATCAGCTGCGCGAACTCGATCGCGACCGCGCCGGCGGACTGATCTCAGCCGATGAAGCGGATTACGCGCGGGCCGAAATCGGCAGACGCCTGATCACAGTCTCGGCCGCGCCGGTCACCGATCGCAAGCTTTCTAAGCATCACCGTCTCTCCGAAGCCTTCGTGCTGCTGATGTTGCCGATCGTGGGGCTCTGTCTTTACAGTCTGGTGGGGCGACCGGATTTGCCGTCGCAGCCGCTGGAAGCCCGACTTGAAAACCCCGGCAACGACATGGCGATCCTGGTCGCCAAGGCCGAGCGGCACCTGGCGCAGAATCCCGATGACGGCAAGGGCTGGGACGTGCTGGCGCCGATCTACTTCAACACCATGCGCGTTGCCGATGCCGAGAATGCCTACCGGAATGCGATCCGCATGCTCGGGCCAAGCCCGGCGCGGCTGGACGGGCTTGCCGAGACGCTGATGGCGACCTCGAACGGCGTCGTCACCGAGGATGCGCGCAAGGTGCTGGAGCAGTCGCTTCAGCTGCAGCCCGATAATCCGAAGGCAAGCTTCTATATTGCGCTCGGCATGGAGCAGGCAGGCCGGTCTGCAGAGGCTAAGGTGGCCTTTGAGGCCCTTGCCAAGCAATCACCCGCCGACGCGCCATGGATGCCGCTTGTTGCCGAGCATATTGCAAAGAATGGCGGCGCATTGCCGAGCGGCGCTGCGAACGCGCCGGGCAATCCGACGCAGGCGGACGTTGCTGCCGCCGAGAACATGAAAGCTGGCGACCAGCAACAAATGATTCAGGGCATGGTGGAAAGCCTCGATGCCAAGCTCACCGAAGACCCGAACAATCTTGAAGGCTGGTTGCGGCTTGTCCGCTCTTATGTCGTATTGAAGGACAAGGATCGTGCGGTTGGAGCTCTGAAGCGCGGACTGGCAGCGTTTCCGGCGAGCAGCGAGCAAGGCAAGCAACTGCTGGCGCTGGCACGAGAGCTCGACATCGCGACAGAAGGAATGACGGAATGACGCGCAAGCAGAAGCGCTTGGCAATCATCGGCGGCGGCATGAGTTTCATCATTGCCGCCGTGCTGCTCGTCATGTTCGCCTTCAGCCAGTCGGTGGCCTATTTCTATATGCCGGCGGATATCGCAAAGAATCCGGTGCCGCCCGGAACCCGGATCCGGCTCGGCGGTCTTGTCGGCGAGGGGAGCATCGTGCGTGGCGCGGGATCGACGGTGCAGTTTGCCGTGACCGACGCGACGGGCGACCTTGTGAGGGTACGATATACCGGCATTCTCCCCGATCTCTTTCGCGAGGGGCAAGGGGTCGTGACCGAGGGCCGTTTCGAAACCGGCAGCGACGTCTTTACCGCCGACACCGTGCTGGCCAAGCATGATGAAAAGTACATGCCGAAGGAAGTCGCCGACAAGCTGAAGGCGCAAGGGCTCTGGAAGGAAGGGGAGGCGGCGCAATGATCATCGAGATCGGCCACTACGCTCTCATTCTTGCGCTTGCGACGGCGCTTGTGATCTCCGTTGTTCCGGTAATCGGTGCAAGACGCCTCGACCGTGCGATGATGGACGTCGCGTCCGTCGGCTCCCTGGCGATGTTTGCACTGGTGGCCTTCTCGTTCGCCGTCCTGACCTACGCTCACGTCGTCTCCGACTTTTCGGTGGCGAACGTCTGGGAGAACTCGCACTCGCTGGTGCCGCTGCTTTTCAAGTTTTCCGGCGTGTGGGGCAATCACGAAGGTTCGATGATGCTCTGGCTGCTGATCCTGGCGCTGTTCAGCGCTCTGGTGGCAGCCTTCGGACGCAATTTGCCTGACACGTTGCGGGCAAACGTGCTTGCCGCGCAGGCCTGGATTTCGGTCGCCTTCATTTTGTTCATCCTTCTGACCTCTAACCCCTTCATGCGCCTGGATCCGGCTCCGGCAGAGGGGAAGGACCTCAACCCTGTCCTGCAGGATGTCGGACTCGCGATCCACCCGCCGTTGCTCTATCTCGGCTACGTCGGCTTTTCCGTCTGCTTCTCCTTCGCCGTGGCGGCCCTTCTCGAAGGGCGCATCGATGCCGCCTGGGCGCGCTGGGTGCGGCCGTGGACGCTGGCTGCCTGGACATTTCTGACGCTCGGTATCGCCATGGGTTCTTATTGGGCATACTACGAGCTTGGATGGGGCGGCTGGTGGTTTTGGGATCCGGTCGAGAATGCATCGTTCATGCCGTGGCTTGCCGGAACGGCATTGCTGCATTCGGCACTCGTCATGGAAAAGCGCGAGGCGCTGAAAATCTGGACGGTTCTGCTTGCCATCCTGACGTTCTCGCTATCGCTGACGGGCACCTTCCTTGTACGATCGGGCGTTTTGACCTCGGTGCATGCTTTTGCCAGCGATCCCACGCGCGGCGTTTTCATCTTGTGCATCTTGCTGATTTTCATTGGCGGAGCACTGTCGCTCTTCGCGTTCCGCGCGCCGCGGCTTTCGGTAGGCGGCTTGTTCGCCCCGATTTCGCGCGAAGGGGCGCTCGTCCTCAACAACCTCATTCTCACGGTGGCTTGCGGAACGGTGCTGACCGGCACGCTCTATCCGCTGCTATTGGAGACGCTGACGGGCGACAAGATCTCGGTCGGGCCCCCCTTCTTCAACATGACCTTCGGACTGTTGATGGCGCCGCTCTTGGTCATCGTGCCCTTCGGTCCTCTGCTTGCATGGAAGCGCGGTGACTTGCTTGCTGTTTTCCAGCGGCTCTATCTTCTCGCGATCCTGGCCTTTGTCGCGGCAGTCGCGTTCTTTTACGTCGAGCATGGGGGGCCGGTGCTTGCCGTGCTCGGGCTGGCTGCCGCTCTTTTCCTGATTTTCGGCGCGATTGCCGATCTTTGGTATCGCGCGGGAGTGGGCAAGGTTGCAGCTTCAGTCGCCTGGAGGCGCCTTGCCGGTCTGCCGCGCTCGGCTTTCGGCACGGCGCTCGCGCATGCCGGGCTTGGCGTGGCCGTCCTCGGCATCGTTGTGGTGACCACTTTTGAAACCGAGCATGTGGTCGAAATGAAACCCGGCCAGACCGTAGAGGCCGGAGGCTATTCCGTGCGCTTTGACGGCATAAGGCCGGCAAACGGGCCGAATTACAGTGAGGAGCGCGGCCACTTCAGCATCGGTCGCGGTGGCGTGGAAGTCGCGGATGTGTGGTCGTCCAAGCGGATCTACACGGCGCGCCAGATGCCGACGACGGAGGCCGGCATTCTGACCTTCGGCCTTAGCCAGCTCTATGTGTCACTGGGGGATGCGACGAACGACGGCGGCATGGTGGTGCGCATCTGGTGGAAGCCTTTCATCCTCTGCATTTGGGGTGGTGCAGTGATCATGGCGATCGGAGGGTTCGTCTCGCTGAGCGACCGGCGCCTGCGTGTCGGCGCTCCGAGCCGGAGGGCAAAGCCGGCGCGTCCAGCGATGGAGCCGGCGGAATGATCCGGCGCTTCGTCCTCGCACTGGCAGTGGTTCTTTCGTCCGTGCCGGCCTTTGCGGTCAACCCGGAGGAGGTTCTTGCCGATCCGAAGCTGGAGGCACGGGCCCGGGCGATTTCCGCGGAACTGCGCTGCATGGTCTGCCAGAACCAGTCCATCGACGATTCCAATGCCGAGCTCGCGAAGGACCTGCGCTTGCTGGTGCGCGAGCGGCTGACCGATGGCGACACCGACGAGCAGGTCATGAACTACATCGTCTCGCGATACGGCGAATTCGTGCTCTTGAAGCCGCGTTTCGAAATGAAGACAATTCTGCTATGGGGCGCGCCGCTTCTGCTGGTTGTTGCAGGCGGCCTGTCGCTGATCGTCTTCGCGCGCAAAAGCGCTGGCCGGCCGACGGGCTCTAAGCTGACCGCCGAAGAACAGGCCCGCTTGAGTGAACTGCTCGATGAGTGATCTTTACGACTGTCTGCGGAGGCGGCCACGCACCGCAGACGCGACGAGCACCGCGGTACACGTCAGCACGACGCAGCCGGCCGCAATCGGTCCTGCCGACGGCGAGTAGACGTCCATTACCGCGCCCACCGAGGATGAGCCCACAGCACTGCCGACGGCGTAGGCAAGGGCGAAGGCTGCACTTCCCGCGACAAGCGTGTCTCCCGCGTAGCGTTCGCCGAGAATTGTCAGGGCGCAGGTGTAGAGCGAAAAACTCGCTGCTCCCATAATGCCGAACATCACCAGAATCGCTGCCTGCGACTGAAGAAACGGGATTGCGATGAAACTCAGTCCCGCCAGCAGGCCAGAGCAGATGGCGACGCCGAAGCGCGAGGTCTTGTCGAGAAGCCAGCCGACCACCGGTTGGGCAAGCGCGGTTGGCAACGCGAGCACCGTAACGCTGACGGCGGCGAACGCCTCGGAATAGCCGAGCCGGACGAAATAGACCGGCATGGCTGAGATGGCGGCAATGTCGGCGAATGCAAATGCGACCACCATGCAGATCAGGATCGGCGCGCTTTTGACAAACTTGAAAAGGGCGCCCGATGCGGCCTGTTCGGGAAGCGTCCGTGCTCGCCTGGTGAGGATAATCGTCAGAAAGGCGACGCAGGCGACGTAGACGGCAAGCAGAGCGAAGGCAAAGCCTTGCTCCGTGCCGAAGATCGGAATGACCAGCGGACCCGCGGCAAAGCCGCCGCACATGCCGGCCCCATAGAGACCGGAGACGCGCCCGCGCAGGCGGTCAGGGCAGGCCGTGTTGAGCCAGGCCTCGCTCAACATGAAAATCAAACTGACGAAGAAGCCGAGAAAAAACCGGGCGATGCACCAGACCCAGAAGATGTCGAAGGTCGCGAAGGTGGAGAGGCTGACGGCACAGCCGATCAGACCCGCAACGATCAGCCGATCGCCACGCACCTTTCGCGACAGCCACGTCACCGCGAACGTCGCCACAGCCAGACCTGCCGCAAAGCAACCGGCGTTGAAGCCGATGAGGCTCGGCGAAACATTGCGATGCTCGAGGACGAGAGAAATCAGCGGATAGGTCAGCCCCTGTGCAACCGCGAAGGCGGTGACACCGAAGATAACGGCAGCGAGCGCAGCAGTATCTGGCGCAAAATCCTCTCCCGTGACCACATGGGCCATGGTTTCGTCCTCCTCCGGTTGCAGGGAGGAGGCTTATCGACTCCCGACGCTTTCGTCGAGAGAGATTGCCGCACGGGATCGAAATGCGGTCGTATTGCACATTACGAATTTTTCATCGCACGGACAGTTCGCAGTAAGGTGTGCCGTCCTATATCTTCCTTCATCAACCGATCCGGTCATCCTGATCCTGTAGATGTTGAAGTCAAAGAAGGTGCCACTCATGTTCAAGAATATCAAAGCTCCGTCGCTCAATACCGCGCTGAAGGCTTCGACCGTCGCCGGTCTTGCCGCTGCGGTGCTTGCGACCGGTATTCCCCTCGAAATCACCCGTTCCTATGCCGAAGCCGTAAAGGTTCAGGCTCCGTCCGTTCCGAGCTTCGCGAACGTCGTCGACGCCGTCTCGCCGGCAGTTGTTTCGGTGCGTGTCGAAAACCGCGTCAAACCGGTGTCCGATGATGAGGCGAACGGCTTCACGTTCGACTTCAATGGTCGCGGCTTCGACGATCTTCCGGATGCCCTGAAGCCCTTCTTCCGCCAGTTCGGTGAGCAGGGTCCGCAGGGCCAGCAGGGCCGCCGCGGTCCTCAGGGGCATCATGGCCCGCAGGATGGCAAGGGCCGTCTGCGTCCGGTTGCCCAGGGCTCCGGCTTCTTCATTTCTGAGGATGGCTACATCGTCACCAACAACCACGTCGTTTCCGATGGCGCAGCATTCGTTGCAGTGATGAACGATGGCACCGAACTCGACGCCAGGTTGATCGGCAAGGATCCGCGTACCGACCTCGCCGTTCTGAAGGTTGATGGCAAGGGCCGCAAGTTCACTTACGTCAACTGGGCAGATGACAACAATGTTCGCGTCGGCGACTGGGTTGTCGCGGTCGGCAACCCGTTTGGTCTCGGCGGTACGGTAACAGCCGGTATCGTCTCGGCCCGTGGCCGCGACATCGGTTCTGGTCCCTATGATGATTACTTGCAGGTCGACGCTGCGGTGAACCGCGGTAACTCCGGTGGCCCGACCTTCAATCTCAATGGCGAAGTCGTCGGCATCAACACCGCGATCTTCTCTCCGTCCGGTGGCAGTGTAGGTATTGCGTTTGCCATCCCGGCGTCTACGGCCAAGGACGTCGTTGCCGACCTCATGAAGGACGGGCAGGTGTCCCGCGGCTACCTGGGCGTTCAGATCCAGCCCGTGACCAAGGACATTGCCGACTCGCTCGGCCTTTCCGAGGCAAGCGGCGCCCTTGTAGTCTCCGCTCAGGCGGGCACTCCGGGTGAGAAGGCAGGCATGAAGGCTGGCGATGTCGTCACCGCCGTCAACGGCGAGACGGTCAAGGATGCCCGCGATCTGAGCCGCCGTATCGGCGCCATGACACCCGGCAAGAAGGTCGAGCTTTCTGTCTGGCGCTCCGGCAAGGCTCAGTCCCTGACGGTCGAACTCGGAACGCTGCCGGCCGAACAGAAGGATGCTTCCGCTGACGACGGCGATCAGGCACCGGAAAGCCAGGCTCCTGCTTCGGAAAAGGCACTCGCTGATCTCGGCTTGACGGTTGGTCCTTCTGACGATGGCAAGGGCCTGCAGATCACCGGTATCGATCCGGACTCCGACGCTGCCGACAAGGGCATCAAAGAAGGCGAGAAGATCACCTCGGTCAATAATCAGGAAGTCTCGAGCGCCGACGATGTCGTCAAGGTCCTGAACCAGGCGAAGAAGGATGGCCGCACCCGGGCACTCTTCCAGATCCAGTCGAAGGACGGCAGCCGCTTCGTCGCCCTTCCGATCAACGACCAGGGTTAATCCTCCGACCCTGACAGAGTGGGAGCCGCGCCTTCTGGGCGCGGCTTCCTTTCGCCAATATCGTAGGGTGATTGCAATGACCTCTGTGCGACAGGAAGAAGCTTTGAGCCTTGCCGAAACGCAACCGGCGGGTAATGTCGGCCGCATGAAGATTCTCATCATCGAAGACGATCTGGAAGCAGCGGTCTACCTTACCAAGGCGTTTCGTGAGGCCGGCATTGTGGCCGACCATGCAAGCGACGGCGAAAGCGGGCTCTTCATGGGCTCGGAAAACACCTACGACGTGATCGTCATCGATCGCATGCTGCCGCGCCGCGACGGTCTGTCCGTTATCAGCGAATTGCGCCGCAAGGGAATTCACACGCCTGTTCTCATTCTCTCCGCTCTCGGTCAGGTGGACGATCGTGTTACCGGTCTCAGGGCAGGTGGCGACGACTATCTGCCGAAACCCTATGCATTCAGTGAGCTTCTCGCCCGTGTCGAGGTGCTCGGTCGCCGTAAAGGCACGCCGGACCAGGACGTTGTTTATCGTGTCGGCGACTTGGAACTCGACCGGCTCGCGCATGAGGTCCGTCGCGGCGGCAAGGAGATACCGCTGCAGCCGCGCGAATTCCGTCTCCTTGAATATCTGATGAAGAACGCCGGCCAGGTCGTCACTCGCACGATGCTTCTCGAGAATGTCTGGGACTACCATTTCGATCCACAGACCAACGTTATCGACGTGCATGTTTCGCGGTTGCGGTCCAAGATCGAGAAGGACTTCAGCCAGCCGCTTCTCAAGACCATTCGCGGCGCGGGGTATATGATCAAGGACGAGGGATGAACCGTTTCTGGTTTCTCTTCAAGTCCACGGCAGTCCGCCTTTCGGCACTTTACATCCTGCTCTTTGCCATCTGCGCCGCGACGCTGGTCTTCTATGTGACGGCAATGTCCGAGCGGCTTCTGACCAACCAGATCCGCGAAGCCGTGCAGCAGGAAGTGGATCAGGTCCAGCGAGCGTACGATACCGGCGGCATGAATCTTCTTCTGCGCACGATGGAACGCCGCGCGCGCCAGCCGGGCGCCAATCTCTATATTATTGCGGGTCCTTCAGGCGATATTCTCGCCGGGAACGTCGCGTCCGTGCAGCCCGGTGTGCTCGATGAAGAGGGGTGGACTTCCTTGCCCTTCATGTATCAGCGCTATGCGGATAGCGGCCTCAGCCGCCGGCATATGGCGGTCGCTAACATTTTCGTGCTGGACAACGGGTTGCGCCTGCTGATCGGCCGCGACCTGGGCGAGCCCGAGGCATTTCGCGGGCTGGTCCGGCAGGCGCTGATGATCGCTCTCGCGATCATGGGTCTCGGGGCCATCGTCATCTGGTTCGGGATCGGTCGGAACGCCCTGAAGCGCATTGACCGCATGTCCGATGCCAGCAAGAAGATCATGGCAGGTGATCTCTCGCAGCGTCTTCCGGTTGGGGGCTCTGGCGACGAGTTCGATCGCCTCTCTGTCTCGCTCAATACGATGCTCGGACGGATAGAGAAGCTGAACGAGGGTTTGCGGCAGGTCTCCGACAATATTGCGCATGACCTGAAGACGCCGCTGACGCGGCTGCGCAACAAGGCCGCCGACGCCCTGGATACCACTGACGGCTTGATGCGGCGCACCGCCCTCGAAGGAATCATCTCCGAGTCCGATCAGTTGATCCGCACGTTCAACGCCCTACTAATGATTTCGCGTGTTGAGGCGGGCTCTGTCGCCGCTGAAATGTCGCCTGTCGATCTCTCGGCCATCGTAGCGGACAGTGCCGAACTCTATGAGCCCGTCGCCGACGAAGCAGGCTTGGCGCTTACGTCGTCGATCGAGCCTGGTATCGAAGTGCAGGGCAATCGCGAGCTGATCGGCCAAGCGATTTTCAATCTCATCGACAATGCTATCAAGTATTCCTCGGATGCGGAGGGCCACGGCGATATTGCGCTGACACTGCTCCGCCGCGCTGATGGCATTTGCCTCTCCATTGCTGACCGTGGGCTCGGTATCCCAGCCGAGCAGCGAGCAGATGTGCTGAAGCGCTTCGTGCGGCTGGATGAAAGCCGCTCCAAACCCGGCACCGGCCTTGGCCTCTCATTGGTCGAGGCGGTCATGGAATTACACGGTGGTAAGCTCGAACTGTCCGATACGGATCCGCAAAGCCAGGAAAAGCGAGGTCTTACCGTCAGCATGATCTTTCCAGTGAAGTAGCGTTGCAGGAGCGCGGCGGCGGCGGATCGAATTCGGTGTTGGCCATCGCCGCCGCAGACCCTACCTTAGATCGCAATTGCCGGAAGTTGCTATGATTCTCCCCGGCGGTTCTCGGTTCTATTCGCCAGGGAGGGTGCATGCTGACGAGTTCGAGGCATAGCCTTGCTGAAGTAGCCGACGGGTTGCTGAAGCCGCTGAACAAGAGCGAGCTGAAACTTGCACAGGCAGATCTCCAGAAGATCGGCAAGAGCGAGCCTGCAGTGGCCGAGATGCTGACGGCGGAAAGCAACCTTCGCGACTTCATCACGGCTGCGCTGACCTTGTCTCCCTACCTGCGTGAGATTGCGAACATCGATACGGCGATCCTCGCGGATGCGATCTCGGAGCCGCTGGAGCCTCGGATTGAGGCGCTGATTGCGGAGGCAAGGGCCTGCTGGAGGCCCCAAGGAAACGGCGAGCCGCCCAGCGAGGCCGAAGTCATGAGCCTCCTGCGCATCGTCAAGCGCAAGGTCGCCTTCCTTGTCGCTCTGGCCGATCTGGCGCGGGTATTCGATGGCCGTGCGACGACTGCCTGGCTCACCCGGCTTGCGGAAGCGTCTGTTGCTGCGGCTATCGATCACCTCCTTCTGGCCGCTCATGACGGCCGCAAGATCGCGCTGAAGGACGTCGCCGCTCCAAGCGAGGGGTCTGGCTTGATCATTCTCGGGATGGGCAAGCTCGGGGCTTCCGAGCTCAACTACTCATCCGATATCGATCTGGTCGTCTTCTTCGATGAACAGGCGGGAATCGTCGCGGATCCCGACGACGCGATCGATATCTTCCCGCGGCTGATGCGACGGCTTGTGCGGATCATGCAGGAGCGGACGGCGGATGGATACGTCTTCCGCACCGACTTGCGGCTGCGGCCCGATCCGGGATCAACGCCGCTTGCCATCCCCGTCGACGCGGCCATGATCTACTATGAGGGTAGGGGGCAAAACTGGGAGCGCGCCGCCTTCATCAAGGCGCGTGCTGTCGCTGGCGATTTTGAGGCTGGCGAGCAGTTCCTGCGCGGGCTCGTTCCGTTTGTGTTTCGCAAGTATCTGGACTACGCGGCCATCGCCGATATCCATTCCATCAAGCGGCAGATCCATGCCCACAAGGGACATGGCGCGATCGCGGTCAAGGGACACAATGTAAAGCTCGGCCGCGGCGGCATCCGCGAGATCGAGTTCTTCGCGCAGACACAGCAATTGATCGCCGGCGGCCGGATGCCGTCTCTTCGTTGCCGTGGCACCGAAGAGACGTTGGCGGAGCTGACAAGGGCGAAATGGATCGACGAGGAAACGCGGGACGAGTTGACCGAGGCATATTGGTTCCTTCGCGACGTCGAACATCGAATTCAGATGGCGCACGACGAGCAAACGCATCTTCTGCCCGAGACCGAAACCGATCTGAAGCGCACCGCCTTCATGATGGGGTTCGACGATACGGCGAGCTTTGCCGCGCGCCTGGTCGAGGTCTTCAAAACCGTCGAGCGGCGCTACGCGCGCCTTTTCGAACAGGAGACCAAGCTTTCGACGGAAACAGGCAATCTGGTTTTTACCGGGCAGGCCGATGACCCCGATACGTTGAACACCTTGCGCAAGCTGGGCTTCGAACGGCCCTCCGATATCTCACGCGTTATCCGTACCTGGCACTACGGTCGCTACAAGGCGACGCAGTCGGTCGAGGCGCGCGAGCGCTTGACCGAACTGACACCGGAACTGTTGCGCGTGTTCGGGGAGAGCAAACGCGCCGATGAGGCGATCCTGCGTTTCGACAGCTTTCTGTCAGGCCTGCCCGCCGGCATTCAGCTGTTTTCGCTCCTCGGCAGCAACCCGGCGCTTCTATCGCTCATAGTCAACATCATGTCCTCGGCTCCCAAGCTGGCGGAGGTCATCGCGGCCAAACCGCATGTCTTCGACGGCATGCTCGATCCCGGGCTGATGGCCGAATTGCCGACGCGCGCCTATCTCGCCGAGCGCATCCGCAGCTTTCTCGCGCCGGCACGATACTATGAGGAGGTGCTGGATCGACTGCGCATCTTCGCAGACGAACAGCGCTTCCTCATCGGCATCCGGTTGCTGACCGGCGCGATCCGGGGGGCCATGGCCGGCCGCGCCTTCACGCATTTGGCCGATCTCGTCCTCGAAGCGGCGCTCGATGCCGTGATGAAGGAGATCAGGACGGCACATGGCGATTTTCCGGGTGGCCGGGTGGCTGTCGTCGGCATGGGCAAGCTCGGGAGCTTCGAACTCACCGCCGGCTCCGATATCGATATCATCTTGCTCTACGACTACGACGATGAAGCGGCGGAATCCTCAGGTCCCAAGCCACTCGACGCGACGCGCTACTTCACCCGCGTCACGCAGCGGCTGATCTCGGCGCTCTCGGCGCCGACGGCGGAGGGCGTACTTTATGAGGTCGACATGCGCCTTAGGCCGTCCGGAAACAAAGGGCCGGTCGCTACCCGCATCAAGTCCTTCGAAAAATATCAGCGTGAAGAGGCCTGGACTTGGGAACACATGGCGCTGACGCGTGCCCGCCTCGTGTGCGGTGACAGAGTGCTGATCAGTGAGGCCGAGCGGATCATCGCCGACGTGCTCCTTTCGAAGACCGATGTAGAGAAGATCGCCAAGGACGTGTCCGAGATGCGCGCCTTGATCGAGCAGGAAAAGCCGCCCACCAGCATATGGGACCTGAAGCTTATTCCGGGCGGACTGATCGACATCGAATTCATCGCGCAGTATCTGCGGCTCGTTGCCTCGACGAAAGGCATCGTCGTTGAGGGGGATGACTTCAACACGGCGGGGCAGGTGAAGCTTCTCGGGGTGGAGCTGATGGACCGCGACGACATGGAGCTTTGCCTGGCGGCGCTGTCGCTCTATACGGATATTTCGCAGCTGATCCGCCTGTGCATCGACGGCCTGTTCGATCCCAAGGAGGCTCCGGCGGGCCTCACGGATCTCGTTTCCCGTGCGGGCGACTGCCCGGATATCAAGACGCTCGAAGGAGAGATCAAACATCTTTCGAAAGCCGTCAGGAAGATTTTTCAGACGGTAGTGAAAGCCTAGTGACCGTTGTTCGGGATGTGCAGTGAAATGACCGTGCCGATCGCCTCGCGCGAGCGGATTTTCATTTTGCCCCCGTGAAGGGTCGTCAAAGAACGCGAGATGGCGAGGCCGAGCCCAGAACCCCCCTTGCTTTTCGCGTACTGGTTTTGGACCTGCTCGAAGGGCTGGCCGATCTTGCCGAGCGCCGCGCGAGGGATGCCGATGCCGGTGTCTGCAATCGTCAGCATGACGCCGCTGTTGGTGCGACGCGTGCGAACGGCGATGCGGCCGCCTTCGTTGGTAAACTTCACGGCGTTGGAAAGCAGGTTGAGCAGGATCTGCTTCATTGCGCGGCGATCGGCAGTCAGCCGCATCCCATCGCAAATGCGCTGTTCTACGAAGATATTCTTCTGTGCTGCCGGGATCGCAATGAAGCGAAGGCTTTCTTCGATGAGCGGCGCAAGATCGATTGCCTCGCACTCGAGCTTCATGTGGCCGGCTTCGATCTTCGACATGTCGAGAATGTCGCTGATGACGTTCAGAAGATGTTTGCCGCTGTCGTGGATGTCGCGCGCGTATTCATTGTACTTCGATGAGCCGAGCGGGCCGAACATCTGATCCTGCAGGATTTCCGAAAAGCCGAGGATTGCGTTGAGTGGCGTCCGAAGCTCGTGGGACATATTTGCCAGGAACTCGCTCTTTGCCCGATTGGCGCCCTCCGCGCGCTCCTTCTCAACCAGATAGTTGGAGTTCGCAACGGAGAGCGCGGCCTTCTGGCTTTCCAGAGTCTGGCGGGAAGCGGAGAGGTCACCGATGGTCGCCATGAGCCGGCGTTCGGAGTCACGCAGACGCTCCTGGTTGCGTTTCAGCAAGGTGATATCAGTGCCAACCGACACCATGCCGCCGTCGCGCGTACGGCGCTCATTGATCTGCAGCCAGCGCTCGTCGGCAAGCTGGACTTCCGTCGTGCGGGAGTATCCGGAGCCGTCGGCGTCAGCGATCCGGCGTTCGATGACGGGGCGAGCCGCCGCGGCGTTGACGACTGTGCGCTCGGTCCCTGGAACCAGAACGCTATCCGGAAGTCCATATGCCTGCTGGAAGTGCGCGTTGCACATGACGAGACGGTCGTTCTTGTCCCAGAGCACGAAAGCTTCCGATGTGCATTCGATGGCGTCTGCCAGTCGCTGGTCGGCCTCGGCGTAGCGTTGGGCTAGGCGATGCTGCTCGGTCACGTCCATCGCAATGCCGATCATGTGAACGCGGCCGGAATTGGTGCGGATCACCTGGGCGCGGGCTCGCATCCAGACATAGTGACCGCCGGCATGCCGCATGCGGAAGATCTGATCGACCTGGCCGGCATCGCCGCGGGCAATCGACCGGGCGATTTCGTAAACACCGCCGTCATCCGGATGCATCAGGCGGGCCGCATCGCTGAAGCACATCATCCGGTCTGAACCGGGAAGGCCAAGCATCTCGTACATCGAGCGCGACCAGTAAAATTCGCGCCTGTCGAAATCGAAATCCCAAAGCCCGCAGCGGCCGCGCGACAGCGCCGTTTCGACGCGGAGGTTCGACTCCACAAAGATATCGTCAGCATCGCGGGCGCGCTTCACCTGCATGTAGTAGGCGTAGAGGATGACGAGCAGGATCGAGGAGATGCCTGCGAAGAGTGTCACGTTTAGCGTGACTTCGTCCCGCCAGAGCTTGCCGATCCGCTCCAGCGATGTCGCGGCGACGACATACCCGCCGGAGCCGCCGATCAGGGTAATCTCGGCGTAGTACGGACGGTCGCTGATCGTCGTCTCGATGACGCCAGCGCGATCGCCGAAACGGCGGATTGCCGAGATCTCCGCGAAGAAATCACCGACGCTGGCGCCAAGATAGGCTGAGCCGGCCGCCGTGGCTGCAAACACCTTGCCGTTCGGCTGCACCAGCAGCACGAAGGCGTCGTCGTCCAGGCGGTCCTGCGGCAGGAAGCGCGCCAGCCGAGCCTGCGCCTGCACGGCGTCGGCGGCCTCGAATATCTGGTCGGCATCGGCGAAGGCCGCAGCAGCGGTCGCGGCGGCGAGCGCGGTGGCGTGACGGGCCGCAGCCTCGGTTCGACTGTACTCGGAGACCATTCCGAAAAAATGCGACGCAGCCACAACCGCAAGGAAGGCCACGATCAGGATTGGAATAATTCGCTTCAGGACGATTTCGACCTGGGACAGGTTGCGCGAGGACGACAAGGAAACGCTTGAGCGATTGGCTGAAAAGCTATCACGCCAGGCCAGGAGGCCGTCGAAATCGACACGCAGCCGCCCGTCGGCTGCGGTTGCCCGCCGCACGTTCATCATCTCTTCAGCCTTGATCCCTCGTGTGATTCGCAGCGCCGCTCGCCCGAACCTAACTCAATGAATCACTGGTGATTCGCCTTGTCCAGAGGAAAAGGTAAGAATCTGTTAACTGATTCTAGATGCTGATTTTTCTTCGGCGGTCGGAATGTCGCTGCGAGTTTCGCGGCGACATTCGACGGCAAAATCACCCTTTGAGAGTGCGTTCGACAATGTCGCGGACGTCGGTCGAAAGCTCGGCAGCCCGTTCGATTTCCAACAGGGCGGCGCGGGCGTGGTCCTGCCGAACCGGCTCAAGGGAACGCCAGGAACGCATTGACGTCAGGATGCGGGCAGATAACTGAGGGTTGCGCTGATCGATCTCGAGAATCTCGCGAGCGAGGAAGCGGTAGCCTTCTCCATCGGCGCGGCCGAAGCCCGTCGGATTGGCGAAAGCGAAGGTACCGACAAGCGAACGAACGCGATTGGGGTTGGTCCTCTTGAACAGAGGGTTCTCCATCAGCTTCAACACCCGATCGAGCGTGCCGGCGCCAGGTATGGTTGCCTGCACCGAGAACCATTTGTCGACGACCAGTGCGTTTTCAGCGAAGCGATCCCGGAAGATCGACAACGCTTCCGCAGCTTCTGCACTGTCCGGGAAGCGGTGCGCAAGAATGGTCAGGGCATGCAGCAGGTCGGTCATGTTGTTGGCAGCATCGAAGGCAGCCTTGGCGCGTGCCGGCGAATTCTCGGCGTAGGAGAGGTAGGTCAGGGCAGCGTTGCGCAAGGCACGGCGACCGGCACTCGTTGCGTCCGGGCTGAAGGCGCCCGGTGTCGTCACCGAGTCATAGAGTGCAAGGAAAGTGTTCCGTCCGGCGTCGGCGACTTGCTTCATCACCGCCTGGCGTCCGTCATGGATTGCGTCCGGATCGATATTGCCCCCGAGTTCGCGGGCAATATCGGCTTCGCTTGGCAGGGCCAGGGCCTGGGCGCGGAAGGCGGGCTCAAGGCTCTCGTCAGCCGCAGCGACTACAAGGGTGTCGACGAATGTTGCTTCAGAACCGACGGTCTTTCCTTCACGGGCATCGCGCGCTGCGTTCAGAAGGTTCGGAAGTGCAAGGTCCGTCAGGGCCTGCCATCGCGCGAAATGGTCAGTCTCATGGCGGGCAAGTAGCGCCAAGTCGGCGGGCGACTGGTCGAAATGGAGATTGATCGGCGCCGAGAAGCTGCGATTGATCGAGACCACGGGCCGCGTCTGGACGCCGTGGAACACGACCGTTTGGGTGCGCGCAGTCAGATGCAGCACGCTGCCGGCATATTCGGCACCTTCGACTGAGGTCGGAGCTATGCCCACGCCGTCTTCAGCGAAGAGCTGCAAACTCAGCGGGATGTGCATCGGCTTCTTCTCTGACTGGCCGGGCGTCGCCGGGACAATCTGCTCGAGCGAGAGGCTGAAGGTCTTTCCGGCAGCGTCATAGGATCCCGAAGCGGTAACAAGCGGCGTGCCGGCCTGATGGTACCAGAGCGAGAACTGTGCGAGGTCGCGCCCGCTTGCGCCCTCGAAGCATTTGACGAAGTCCTCGATCGTGACGGCCTGGCCGTCGTGGTGATCGAAGTAGAGGTCCATGCCTTTCTTGAACGTGTCCTTACCGAGCAGTGTTGCGATCATTCGCGTGACTTCGCTGCCCTTCTCATAGACGGTCGTTGTGTAGAAGTTGTTGATTTCGCGGTATTTCGTGGGCCGAACCGGATGGGCAAGCGGACCCGCATCCTCCGGGAACTGCTCGGATTTTAGGTGGCGGACCTCAGCGATGCGCTTGACCGAGCGCGAGCGCTGGTCGGCGGAGAACTCGTGATCGCGATAGACGGTCAGTCCTTCCTTCAGGCACAGCTGGAACCAGTCGCGGCAGGTGATGCGGTTGCCGGTCCAGTTGTGGAAATATTCGTGCGCGATGATCGCTTCGATGTTGGCGTAGTCGCTATCGGTAGCAGTTTCCGGATCGGCAAGGACGTACTTGTCGTTGAAGACGTTGAGGCCCTTGTTCTCCATGGCGCCCATGTTGAAGTCGGAGACTGCGACGATCATGAAGATGTCGAGATCGTACTCGCGTTCGAAGACGTCCTCGTCCCACTTCATCGAGCGCTTCAGCGCGTCCATCGCATAGGCGGCGCGCGGTTCCTTGCCATGCTCGACATAGATCTTCAGCGCGACCTCGCGACCGGACATCGTCGTGAACGTATCTTCGATGACACCAAGATCGCCGGCGACTAACGCGAAGAGATAGCTTGGCTTCGGATGCGGATCGAACCAGGCGGCAAAGTGCTTGCCTTCGCCATAGCCAGCGCCGCCGAGGAAGTTGCCGTTCGACAGCAGCAGCGGATTGGCAGCCTTGTCGGCAATGATGTTGACCGTGTAGGGCGCCAGGACGTCGGGGCGATCCGGGAAATAGGTGATGCGGCGGAAGCCTTCGGCTTCACACTGCGTGCAGTAGATACCGCCGGTTCGGTAGAGGCCCATCAGCTTCGTATTGGCTTCGGGGTTGATGATCGTTGTGATCGTCAGTTCGAACGGCTCGGATGCCGGCAGATCGCGGACTGTCAGGCTTTCAGGCGTTACCGTGTACTGGTTCGCCGGCATTTCCATCTGGTCGAACAGCAGGCCGGACAGTGTTAACTCATCACCATCGAGCACCAGCGGGGCCTTGGGATCGACGCCTTCGCGGCGATGAAAGATCAGTCGTGCCTCGACCTTGGTTTCAGTCGGATCGAGTTCGAAGGTAAGGTCCACGCGTTCCAGAACGAATTCGGTGGGCTGGTAGTCTGCCAGATTGATGACCTGGCCGGTATCTGTACGCATGATGCTCCCTGAAGACCTTGAGCGGATGGCTGCTTCGTCTGCGGAGTGGGCACTCCGCCACAAATTTTGAGGGCATGATTACATTAAAGTCTGAACTAAAGTTAAAGCGAAATCGAGGCAGCGGAAGATTTGGAGACTCTGGGAACGGCTATATCTGGGCGGATCTGGGAATGGGATTTGAGGTTGATGGCTGCTTTGATCGCCTCGTCGCCTTGAGTTCGCTGAACGACGACTATGCTTCGTATTGCCGGCGCTGAGATCTCGGGGTTTGTACCAATTTTCCTCGGTTGCTACGCGTATCGAGAGTGGCGGTCATCTGGTCTGCTCGGCGGCTCTGTAAACTTTCCGATTTTCTATCTGTTCATTCGGCACAACGACTGTCACAGTCACGCTGCGTCGAGTCTGGCGCGTTCTCCTGCTTCAAACAGCAATACAAGAGTTCAAGACATGCGGTCGGCCACGGGAAACCCGATGAGGGGCATTGCGTTCAAGGTCGGCTCGGTTGTTGTCTTCCTTGTAATGCAGACCTTCATCAAGCTTGCCGGCAGCGACATCCAGCCGGGGCAGGTGACTTTCTGCCGTTCCTTCTTTGCGCTGTTTCCGATCATGGCTTACCTAGCCTATCGCAGGCAGTTGCGATCGGCATTCTATACTGCCAATCCGATCGGACACCTGAAGCGGGGGACGCTCGGCATCATATCGATGGGACTAGGCTTCTACGGGCTGCTGCACCTGCCGCTGCCAGAGGCGATTGCGCTCGGCTACGCGATGCCGCTTGTCGCCGTGATTTTTGCGGCGCTGTTCCTCGGTGAAACCGTACGAATCTACCGCTGGAGCGCGGTACTTTTCGGAATGGTGGGCGTGGCCATCATATCCTGGCCGAAGCTCACGCTTTTTCGCGAGGGCGGCATCCATGCCGAGCAGGCGATCGGTGCGATTACGGTGCTGCTGGCTTCCGTGCTCGGCGGTATGGCGATGATTCAGGTGCGGCGATTGGTTGAGGAAGAGAAGACGGCGACAATCGTTCTCTATTTTTCGATCATTGCCACAGTGTTCTCGCTCGTGACGGTTCCGTTCGGTTGGCAGGTCCTTGATCTGAAACCGCAATTGCTTCTCGTTGCTGCCGGCTTCTGTGGGGGCGTGGCGCAAATCCTGCTTACGGAGAGCTATCGGCACGCGGATGTCTCGACGGTTGCTCCGTTCGAGTACACATCGATCGTCATCGGAAGCGTCATCGCCTATTTTGTGTTTGGCGATGTCCCAGGCGGCAGCACGCTGATGGGAACTGCGATTGTCGTCGCAGCCGGGATATTCATCATCTACCGCGAACACCAACTTGATCTGGAGCGGCGCGCCGCCCGGCAAGCTGGATCGTGAAAGCCGCTTCCATTTTTCTTTGTGATCGTTTCGCTGAAGTTCTCTCGTTATGCGGGAGAAATTCAAACGAAATAGTGAACGTATCCGAACGTTTGTTGCGGCTTATGAACTTGACGAAGCTTCATTTATTCGCGAATGCGCATGTTATTGGGTTGATCGGACGTCGTGGTGCCTCGGGAGTGCCGACGCCGGGTATGCGCGCGTCGGGAGAAAAATGCCTTTTAGTGCCGAAGACTTGGTTGCGAACCCGAAGTTCATCCTAGCCATCCGCTTCCACGCGGGGCGCATGCGCGGCATGTTCGATGCTGGCCCACGACTGGCACGATTGCTTGCTTCCCAGCAGCGCTGGCTGCTGACGCAGACCGCTTACGCCCTTGCCATGGAGCGCGATCCTGCTGATCCGGCGTCAGGTTTCACAGCTGCCCGACTGACGGGCGAGATCACGTCCCGCAAGGTGGCTAGCCGCAACACGGTGCTGAGCTTCATCGAGGAACTCTTCACCTACCGCTTCATAGCCTACGAGCCAGGGGCGGAGCGGCGTCGTCCGCGCCACTTCGAGCCGGCAGAGATCAGTCATCAGGCGATATTGGGATGGCTCGTCTCGAACCTAGGAGCCCTTGATTTGGTGGACGGTGGAAATCGGGCCGCCCATGTTGAGGCCCATCCGGAATTGGTTCGGATCCTTCAGCCGCGTATCGCACGCAATTGCCTTCAAGATCCGCTGTGGCGGGAGCCCGCGGAGGATGTGGCGCTTTTCCTGTGGACCGACGCTGGGGGTCTGATCGTCGATCACCTGGTATCCCGAATGGATCTGGTAGGAAATGACCCCGAGCGCGTTGTGGTCGGTCATGTCGACAGTCGCGCCCTTGCGGCGGATTTCATGATTTCGCGCACGCACTTGCAGCGGCTTTTTGCCAAAGCAGCGCAGCAAGGATCTATTGGCTGGGAAACGACCGAAAGGAAACCTCTACTCTGGATGTCGCGCTCGTTCGTCGAACAGTACAGTCAGTGGCAAGCGATCAAGTTCGCGTACGTGGATGAGGCGTTCCACTGGGGAACGAGATAGTCGCGACAAAGCGCCGCCTACTAAGCGGCCAGATCCGCGAGAATGCGCTTGGCGATAAGGCCACGCAATGGGAGGCCAGCAATTACCAGCCTCGACCTCAGTATTGCTGAAAATCCGCAAAGATCGTGGCGGGACGTGCGATGCGTCCGCTGGCGCCGGTACCGCGAGCAACCATCTGCTCGTTCGTGGCGAAGCCGATGCGGCTGTAGCTTTGCGTTGTGCGACCCTGCTCATTGGCAAGGCGAAGGGTTTCAAACCCGCAGTGGATAGGACGAAAACTTGCAGTCATTGCCTTGGTTCCTGTTGATTCCTCCCAAGACACACCACAATATTGCACTGCAACATGAGGTTTTCAATGCGTTAGAATAAGAGGCAGATATGCGTAAATCGCATAGATGTTTTCATAAAGCGTTTATAATTGCCTATTTTGAGAGCAGATTAGAGTGCTGCCAGTTTGGCCTGAAAAGCCAAAAGATCGTTCCAGGCCAGGCGCTTGTTGACGGGTGCCGTCAATAGATCTTGCGGATGCAATGTCGCGATCGCAGGAACGACGCGGTTCCCGACCGCGATCTCCCGCCATTGCCCGCGCAAACCGTGAATCGTGTCATTTTCGCCGAAAAAAACCCGGGCAGCGAAATTGCCGAGCACGAGAATTGCCTTCGGCTCGGCAAGCGCGATCTGCCGCTCGATGAAGGGCCGGCAGATATCCATCTCGGCGGTCGACGCAATGCGATTGCCGGGGGGGCGCCAGGGAATGACCTGCGTCAGCAGTATCGCATCGCGCTGCAGACCGATTGCGGCGAGCATCTTGTCGAGCAGTTGCCCAGGTCGCCCGGCAAAGGGTTGGCCTTCGCGATCATCGTCGGCCCCTGGCGCCGAACCGATGACCATGATTCCGCTTGTCGCATCTCCGCTGGCGAAGATCGTCGAACGTGCGCTGTGCTTGAGATTGCATCCGTTGAATGCCTCGATCGCCGTTTTCAACTCCTGCAGCGAGCGGGCGCTCTCAGCCGTGACGCGTGCCTGTTGCACGGCCTCGCCATCCGGGATTGAAGGTTGCGGTCGCTGGGCGGCACGCTCGGGGGCAGGCGCATTTCTCTGTGTCGCCTGAGCCGCCGGGCGTGGCGAAGCTTCCCGAGCTTCAGTGGCCTGCGGGCAAGAGGCCGCATTCCGTCGCGCCGCCTTCATCGCCTCGAACTCCGCGAAGCGGTCGACAGCTTCCTCCTCGAGCAGCCATTCCACCCCCGCTTCGGCATGGAAATGCAGAAGCGCGGCGAGTTCGCCCGGAGAGAGTTCGTTGACGGAGATCATGACGGCCACCTTAGCGAAGCCGAGACGTCAATGAAAGAGCGCTCTGGCCACGAGCCGACCTATTGCACCGTCCATTGCGTGATGTCCTCGCGTTCGCCAATCAATGCCAGGCCGTGCGCGATGGAAAGCAGCTCTCCCCCGGTCTCGATGCGGTCCGTATCGAAACGCTCTGTGAAGATGCGGCGCACAGCCGGGACAAACGACGTGCCCCCGGTGAGGAACACCTTATCGATCATATCAGATGTCGTGTTCGTCTTCTCCAGCACGTCGTCGAGGGCGCCTTCGATCCGCGCGAGGTCATCTGCAATCCAGCTCTCGAAGTCGGCCCGGCGGATTGTACGGTGACCGCCACGGCCGAGAGGGGCGAAGTCGAAGGCTGCCTCGTCCGCAGCCGAGAGTGCCATCTTCGTGGCCGACACGGCCTGATAGAGCGGATAACCCTCGTCGTGATCGACCAGATCGATGAAGGTCTCAAGCTTCTCAGGTTCGAGCGCGGTGCGTACGAGCTTTTTGAGATCCTCGAATTCGCGCGACGTCTTGAAGATGGAGAGCTGGTTCCAGCGGCCGAAGCTTGAATAGTAGTTCGTGGGAACTTCAAGGATCTTGTCGAAGCTCTTGAAATGACTCCCCTTGCCGATCTGCGGGGCAACGATGTTGTCGATCATGCGATAGTCGAAGTGGTCACCAGCGATCCCGACGCCCGAATGACCGATGGGGGTCGCCGTCAGTTTTCCGCCGACCGTTTCGAACCGGATGAGCGAATAGTCGGTCGTACCACCACCGAAGTCGGCAACGAGCACAGTGGCGTCCGACTTCAGATTCTGCGCGAAGTAGAATGCAGCCGCCACCGGTTCGTAAACGTAGTGAACTTCTGGAAAGCCGAAGCGGGAAAGCGCCTCGTTGTAGCGCTCCGTCGCCAGCGCAGGGTCAGGGTTCGCGCCGGCAAAATGCACGGGGCGGCCCGTAACGATGCGCTTGACGTCGGACGGCCAATTGTCACCGGCGTAGTTGCGCAGGCGCCTTATGAAGACCTCCATCAGATCCTCGAAACTGTGACGCTTCGCGTAGATGAGGGTGCCCTGGAAAAGAGCGCTTGCCGCAAAGGTCTTGATCGACTGCAGGAACCGGCAGTCACCGGGATTATCGATAAATTGCCGGATCGCGGCATGGCCCGCCTCAACCTTCAAGGCTGACGCGCCGAGTTGCGGATCCTTCATGAAGGACAGGGCAGTGCGCATGCTGTCGGCACTGCCGGCGGCGCTTGTAAAGGCCATTGAGTGCGTCGTCTGCCCGTCTGCCGTGGCCAAAACCGTGTTCGTTGTGCCGAAGTCGAATCCCAGCGCTTGAGCCATGCTCGCACCTCATCCTGCCGATTATGTTTTGAGATCGGGAGGCCAGCCTCCGCGAAGGCGCGGAAACGGCGCGCCCGAATTCAAGGAGGGCGCGTGATGCCACAGAGGCCGTTGTTATTCAAGGCTTGAAGCGAAAAATGCGGCGCGCGCCATTTACGCCCGCTTCTCGTTCATTCGGCAGCTATTGCTTGAGGCGTGTCCTCATTGTGCTCGGTCTTCTTCTTGCGACCGAGACTGAGAAGCCAATCGCTAAGCCTGCCCATTTCGACGAAGATAACCGGGGTGATGAACAGCGTTAGCGCTTGCGACACGACAAGACCGCCGACGACTGCAATGCCGAGCGGCTGGCGTAGTTCCGAGCTTGCCCCACTTCCGAGCGCGATCGGAAGTGCGCCGAGGAGGGCACAGAAGGTCGTCATCATGATCGGGCGGAAGCGTCGGACGCAGGCTTCGTGGATCGCTTCCGACGGCGACATGCCATTGCCGGAGCGCAGATTTTCTAATGCGACGTCGATCATCATGATCGCATTCTTCTTGACGATGCCGATCAGCATCAGCAGGCCGATGAGGGCGATGATCGAAAGATCGAAGCCCATCACCTTCAGTGCCAGCAAGGCGCCGAGTGCCGCAGCCGGCAGGCCTGAAAGAATCGTCAACGGATGGATGAAGCTCTCGTAGAGGACGCCGAGCACGACATAGATGGTCAGCACGGCCGCCAGAATAAGCAGCGGGGTGTTGCCCTGAGATTGCTGGAATATCTGCGCGGTGCCGCCGTAGGACGTGAAGACGTCCGCGGGCATATTGATATCCTTCTTGATCTGGTCGATCGCGGCTGTGGCATCGCCGAGCGCTTCGCCTGCAGGTAGATTGAACGAGACCGTTGTCGAGACAAGCTGACCGGTCTGATTGATGGTCACCGGGCCTGTTGTGCGCTGGACCGTCGCAAAGTTCGACAGGGGAACCAGGGCGCCGCCGTTGGACGCGACGCGGATTTCCTGAAGCTTCTGATCGTCCCATGGCTTGCTGGTGTCATATTCCACGATCACGTCATAGCTGTCGCCGGTCGACTGAATCTGTGCCGCCGTATAGCCGCCAAAGGCTTCCTGCAGCGTCGTACGCAACTGTCCGTCGGTGATGCCGAAGGCCGCCGCCTTCTCGGTGTCAACGACGATATTGGCTTGCAATGCGTTGTTCTGCGCGTCGGAAGCCACGTCAGTGAAACGCGGGTCGGCGCGCATCGCTTGCTGGATCTTGTTTGCCCAGATGTTCGTCTGATCGGCGCTCAGTGCCTGGACGACCAACTGGTATTGGCTCGCCGTCTGGCGGCCGCCGAAGCGGAGGCTCTGCTGCGGCGTTATGTATGCCTGAAGGCCCGGAATCTTGCTGATGCTCGCTCGCAACTCCCTCAAGGTCTGATCAAGTGGCGGACGTTGATCCTTGTCCTTGAGCTCGACATACATAGTGCCGTTGTTGAGTGGGCTGCGTGCATTGCCGCCGACGATCGACATCACGTGGTTGACGGCGGAGTTTTGCTTCACGAGTTCTGCGGCCTGGTTCTGCAGCGCCTGCATTGCTGGATAGGAAATGTCCTGACGAGCGCGCGTCGTGATGTTCAGGCGGCCGATATCTTCGGTGGGGAAGAAGCTCGAGGGCAGCGTCATGAATAGGTAGATGGTCAACCCGACCGACGCCACGAACAGTGCAAGAACCGTCGGGCGATGCTCCAGGCACCAGCCGACCGATCTCTCATAGCCTCTGAGCGTCCGCTCGAAACCGGCGTCGAACCAGCGGATGAAGAGCGGGGGCCGCTCGTGGCCGCTACCGAGGCGCGACGCCAACATCGGCGTCACTGTGAGCGAAACGATTGCAGAGGCCACGATCGCAATGGCAACGACCATGCCGAACTCGTTGAATATACGGCCGACGACGCCGCCCATCAGCAGGATCGGAATGAAGACGGCAATCAGCGATACGGACATCGAAATGATGGTATAGCTGACTTCGCCGGCGCCCTTGATCGCCGCATCGAGAACCGGCATTCCTTCCTCGACATGCCGGAGAATGTTTTCCAGCATGACGATCGCGTCATCAACCACAAGGCCGACGGCAAGCGTCAGTCCGAGCAACGAGATGTTGTCGATGCTGTAGCCGAGCACATACATCATGCCGAAGGTGGAGATCAACGATAGTGGTACGGCGAGCCCGGGAATGATCGTTGCCGTTAGATGGCCGGTGAAGAGGTAGATAACCAGGACGACGAGGCCGATTGTCAGGAGTAGCGTGAATTTGACGTCCGCTATCGCGTCCTTGATTGGCTGCGCTGAATCGTTCATGACCTTCGTCGAAACCGAGGCCGGAATCTCGTCGTGCAGGCCCGGCAGCTTCGCTCTGATCGCGTCGACAACCTCAACTGTATTTGCATCGGGCTGACGTTGAATGGCGAGAATGATGCCGCGGCTACCATCGTACCAGCTGCCGGTATTCAGATTCTCGACGCTGTCTTGCACGTCGGCGACATCGCCGAGATGGATCGGCGCGCCGTTCGGATTGGCAATCACCAGCGTGCGGAATTCGTTGGCATTCGTCCGCTGGGTGTTCGCATTGATCGTCATACTCTGCGTGTTGTTCTGTAGAGAGCCGACGGGAACCTGGCTGTTGGCCGCAACCAGCGCCTGGTTGACCGTGTCGATGCCGATGCCGCGGTTGAGAAGCTTATTCGGATCAACCTCGACCCGAACCGCGTAGGTCTGTGCGCCGAATACCGAAACCTCGGCGACGCCGGGAAGCGTCGAGAGGGATGGCGAGATGATGTCTTCGGCAATCTCATCGAGCTTGCTGCGGGGCATGGTGTCGCTCTGCACGGCAAGCAGCATGACCGGAGCATCCGCGGGATTCGTCTTGCGGTAGCTTGGCGGCGTCGTCATGTTGTCGGGGAGTTGGCGCGTCGCATGCGAGATCGCCGCCTGAACGTCGGCAGCCGCCGCGTCGATATCGCGGTTGAGGTCGAACTGCAGAACGATGCTCGTATTGCCGAGCGAGTTCGTGGCGCTGATTTCGCTGATGCCGGGAATTGTCTGGAACTGCTTGATCAGCGGCGTGGCGACCGAGGTCGCCATCGTCTGCGGTGAGGCGCCTGTCAGGGCGGCGGAAACGTTGATCGTCGGGAAATCGACCTGCGGCAGGGCTGCCACCGGTACGAGTTGATAGCCAGCAAGGCCGGCAAGCACGACGCCGATGGCAAGCAGCGTTGTCGCGACAGGACGTCGGATACAGAAATTCGGTATCATTGTTCCGTGCCCGCTGTGATGATTTCGGTCTTGCCCGAGGTTTGGTCCGCAGAGGCAACGTTCAATGCCTTGTCGTCGAACTGTTCCTTCACCGCCTGCTGATCAACCAGCTGAGCCTGGCCCTCGATGATGACGTGATCGCCTTCCGCGAGGCCTTTTGAGATGGCCGTGAAGCCGCCGTTTGCACGCGCCACGGTGACAGGCGTCACGTGCGCTTTCCCATCGCGCGCGACAATGGCGAAGAAACCGTCCGCGCCCGGGCTGACCGCCACTGTCGGAACGACGACTTGCTGCTCATTGTTGTTGAAGTGGACGACAATGTTGACCGACTGACCGGGCCAGAGGGCGCCGGACGCGTTCTCGAATTTCGCCTTCGCGAGAATGGTGCCGGAAGCGGGATCGACGGCGTTGTCGTAAAAGCTGATATGGCCCTGGCGCGGCTTGCCCTTATTGGATTGCGGAACCGTGCTTACATCCACCGGCCCTGCGGCGAGGGCGAGCTTCAATTGCCTCAGATCGCGCTCCTGCAGGTGGAACTTCACATAGATCGGATCGTACTTTGCGATCGTTACGATCGCCGAGCCGGCGTTCACAAAGGCGCCGGGGCTCACCGAGATGTCGCCGAGGCGTCCGTCAAAGGGCGCGCGGATATCGGTGTGCTCGAGCAGAACCTGATCGGCCGCCAGCGCCGCCTTGTCCGCCTCGACCGTGGCCGCCGCCGTATCGCGTGCTGCCTTCGCCTGATCGTAGCTTTGCTGCGTACCGGCCTTTGAGCTCAGCAAGTCGTTGGCGCGTGCCAACGCTGTCTCGGCCTCCGCCAGGGTGGCCTGGTCGCGGACGACCATGGCGCTGTCCTTGTCGACCGTTGCTTGTGCCGTGCGGGCATCAAGCTCGGCGATCAGGTCTCCCTGTTTGACAGTGGCGCCGTCCGACGCGAGGATCTTCGTAACGATCCCCTGTTCCTGGGCCGCGATCGTCGTGGTGTCGTCCGCATCAGCCCAGCCGGAGGCCGTCACATCTCGCGGCAGGATGGTCTTCACCACCGCGACCGTCTTTACCAGCGTTGGCCCGCCGTTGCGGTTGCGGCCCTTGCCGCCGCCCTTTTGATCACTGGATCTCTGGGAGGCATCGCCGGCCGTTTGGAGGCCACCGTCGACCGCATCGGCCTGTTGCGGCGTCTTCGGTAAAAATTGAGAAAGATAAGGGATGCGTTCCCTATATTGCCATGCGCCAATGCTGGCAGCAGCGATGATGCAGACCGTGACCAAAAATTTCTTCATGAGCGAGACCGGGTTGGGGGCAAATTGCGCGTAAATCCAGGCTCTATTGAACCACGCTTATTACGGCGCAAAAAAGACACAATTAGCCAAGCGGCCATCACTAAGTGGTTATAATAGCTTAAATTTCTGTAATGAAAGAATGTGCTGATGTGACCCTTTATAGGCATTGCGAAGGTTCAATCGCAAACATTCTCGCAGTTTCCCCTTTTCAATCAGACGGAACGGGCAGCGCCGCCATCGCAGCGCACAAGACTGCCGGTGATGTAACTCGCGCGCTGGCTGCAAAGAAAGGCGGCGGCTGCCGCAAACTCGTCGATCGTTCCGTAGCGACCGACGGGAATAGCAGCTTCCTTTGCCGAACGGATTTCATCGAGGCTTTTGCCTGTCCTTTTGGCCGCGGCGCCATCGAGGTCGTCGAGGCGACCGGTCAGGATGCTTCCGGGAAGCAGAAGGTTCGACGTGATTCCAAAGCGTCCGATCTCTGTTGCCAGCGTCTTGCTCCAACCGGCGAGGGCAGGGCGCAGCGTGTTCGAAAGCGCGAGGTTGGCGATAGGTTCGATGACGCCCGATGATGCGACGGTGAGAATACGCCCCCAACCTTGTTCCTTCATAGGTGGCAGCAGTGCATTGGTGAGCGCAATCACCCGCAGCACCATCGAAAAGAAATAGGTTTCCAGTTTTTCGGTCGTCATGTCCTGCGTCGTTCCCGGCGTCGGGCCGCCGGTGTTGTTGACTAGGATATCGACGCCGCCAAGCTTGTCGCCTACGGCGGCGGTTACGGTCTCCACGAAATTCTCGTCGGAGAGATCGGCCCAGATCCAATCGGCCTTGCCAATTCCTTCGGCGTTGATGGCGCGGCAATTTGCCTCCAGTGTTTCGCCGCTCCGCCCACAAAGGAGCACATTCGCCCCCTCGCGCGCCAAAGCCACGGCGATACCATGACCCAATCCGCGCGACGACGCTAGAATGAGTGCGCGCTTGCCTTTGATGCCGAGATCCATGTCGAATTCCTCCTGTCGTCCGTCTCTCTATACGGCGAGTAGAGTGGCGACGAAAGCGGCGCTCGCCACTTGTTTATCGTTTGACGTTTACGTAAGGTGCATATATTTATCTGGCGCTAGAAATACTGTTGCGCGAATTGGGGGATTCGCTGTCGTTTCCCGGCTCGACAATAGCCCTTCGTTTTGACAAGAGATAACCCCATCACGGGGAATATGGCCGCAATGTCGGCCAAGCGGAGATGGATGCATGACCGATACGACTGAACTGCCCGAGCGCGAGAGCATGGAATTTGACGTGGTGATCGTCGGTGGCGGTCCTGCGGGGCTTTCCGCCGCGATCCGGCTGAAGCAGGTCAATCCGGATCTCTCGGTGGTCGTTCTGGAGAAGGGCGCCGAAGTCGGAGCGCATATCCTGTCGGGTGCCGTCGTCGATCCGATCGGCATCGACCGTCTGCTGCCCGGTTGGCGTGAGGAAGCAGACCATCCGTTCAAGACGGAGGTGAAGGACGACCACTTCCTGGTGCTTGGTCCGGCAGGCTCAGTGCGCCTGCCGAATAACCTGATGCCGCCGCTGATGAGCAATCACGGCAATTACATCGTATCGCTTGGGCTCGTCTGTCGCTGGCTGGCCACCCACGCCGAAGCCCTCGGCGTCGAGATCTATCCGGGCTTTGCCGCAACCGAAGTGCTTTACAATGACGAGGGTGCGGTCATCGGTGTGGCCACCGGAGACATGGGCATCGAGAAGACCGGCGAGCCCGGCCCGAATTACACCCGTGGCATGGCGCTGCTTGGCAAGTATGTGCTGATTGGCGAAGGCGTGCGCGGCTCGCTCGCCAAGCAACTGATTGCCAAATTCGATCTCTCCAAGGACCGTGAGCCGCAGAAATTCGGCATCGGCATCAAGGAACTCTGGCAGGTCAAGCCGGAGCACCACAAGCAGGGCCTGGTGCAGCACTCCTTCGGTTGGCCGCTCGGCATGAAGACCGGCGGCGGCTCCTTCCTCTATCATCTGGAAGACAACCTCGTTGCCGTCGGCTTCGTCGTCCACCTGAACTACAAGAACCCCTATCTCTATCCGTTCGAGGAATTCCAGCGCTTCAAGACACACCCGGCGATCCGCGGAACCTTCGAAGGCGGTAAGCGGCTCTCCTACGGAGCGCGCGCGATCACCGAAGGCGGCTGGCAGTCGGTGCCAAAGCTGTCCTTCCCCGGCGGCGCGCTGATCGGCTGTTCGGCGGGCTTCGTCAACGTGCCGCGCATCAAGGGCAGCCACAACGCGGTGCTGTCGGGCATGATGGCGGCCGAGCGCATCGCGGCTGCGATCGCCGCTGGTCGCGCCAATGACGAAGTGGTCGAGATCGAGAACGACTGGCGCGCAAGCGACATCGGCAAGGATCTGAAGAAGGTGCGCAACGTCAAGCCGCTGTGGTCGAAGTTCGGCACGGCGATCGGTGTGGCGCTTGGCGGTCTCGACATGTGGACGAACACCCTGTTCGGCCTCTCCATCTTCGGCACGCTGAAGCACGGCAAGACGGATGCGGCGTCGCTGGAGCCTGCTTCCAAGCATAAGCCGATCGCCTATCCGAAACCCGATGGCGTCTTGACCTTCGATCGTCTCTCCTCTGTGTTCCTGTCGAACACCAATCACGAGGAAGACCAGCCGGTCCATCTGCAGGTCAAGGACATGGCGCTGCAGATATCGTCCGAGCATGACGTCTATGCCGGCCCCTCGACCCGCTACTGTCCGGCGGGCGTCTACGAATGGGTTAAGAAGGATGGCAAGGAGACCTTTGTCATCAACGCCCAGAACTGTGTCCACTGCAAGACCTGCGACATCAAGGACCCCAACCAGAACATCAACTGGGTTCCGCCGCAGGGCGGTGAGGGCCCCGTCTATCCGAATATGTAGGGTGCAGGCATGAGCGACGCCTGCATCATACGGCAGGCGCGTCTCGATGAATTGCCGCGCCTGACCGAGATCGAAATCGACGCCTTCGCGACACTGGCGGAGGCGCTCGGCGTCGTCAGGGAACCACACGCGCTTCCGCAAGATATTCTGCGGGAATCGCTCGACGCGGGCCTGCTGCTTGTTGCCGCCGATGACGATGATTGGCCGGTTGGCTTTCTCGCGGCGGAGGAGATCGCAGGCACGCTCTATGTGATCGAACTGGACGTTTGCCGGGATTGGCAGCGCAGGGGCGTCGGGCGGCGTTTGATGTCGGCTGCGATCGAGATGGCCCGCGCATGTCGGCTTAGGGCGCTGACGCTGACAACCGAGCGCGACGTTCCGTTTAATGCGCCCTTCTATGAGTCCCTCGGCTTTGTGTTGCCGAGGGCGGAGGCCGTACCGCAGTTCCTGCAGAAAAAGCTGGATCAGGAAATTGAGGTTGGGATGGACCCGGAACGGCGGGTCGCGATGGTCCTTGCCCTTTGAAGAGTCAATCGAGGCGCCGCGGAAAAAGGAAATAGGCCGGCGGAATGAGCGCCGACCCAATGATATGTGTTGAGCTATCGCCGCGAGGCGATACCGGTCGAGAATGCCACACCGAGCCCGGTGATCACGGCAGCGGCAATCTCTGCGATGCCGATCTCCTCTCCAAGCAGCATTGCGCCGCCGATCGTCGCCAGCACCGGCGTGATCGCCGTGAAGGCTGCTGCCTGCGTGCCGCCCAGAGCATGAACGGCAAGACCATAGGCGACCGTCGCAACAAGGCCGGAAAGAACGCCTTGGCTCAAGACCTGCAGGCCTATTTCGGCAAACGGTGCGCTGGTAATCGACGTGCCGAAGACGACAGCAAGGCCGACATGGACCAGGAAAGACCAGATGGCGATGAGCGCGCTGGCCTGTACGGCCGTCAGGCCGGAGCGGCGGAATGCGTGCGTGTAGCTTGCCCAGAGGATTGCTCCCATCGGCAGCAGGACGAAGCTGCTCCAGGGAAGAGCCGCCCCCGCGAGGCTGCGAATAAGCAGGATGGCCACACCCGCGACAATCGCGGCCAGGCCGAGCACACGCATGGAGTCCGGTCGTTCCCGAAAGATGGCGACTCCAATGAGGGCAGTTGCGAGTGGCATAGAGCCGCCAAGGAGGATGCCAGCCGCAGATGCCGGGGTCGAATGGATTGCCGACGTGGTCAACTGGAAGAAGATGGCGCCCGCACCGGCGAACATCGTGGCCAGCAGGCCGAGCGGCACGCCTCTCGGCAGCAGTCCGGTTCTCAGCCAGACGGGCGCCAGAATGAGTGCCGGAACGCCGTAGCGGATCAGCCCGATATCGATCGTTCCCAGCTGTGTCGCGGCGCTGTGACGGGTTGCCAGGATCCACGTCGCCCAGATCAGGACCGTGACGACGGCACCGGCATAGCCCATGGGTATCGACGTGGATTTTTCGTTGTTCGTGAAGGCAAGGGCACTCATCTGATCTCTCCTCTTATGGCCGTCCGCAGACTGTCCGGTTGAGAAGAGAATAGGTCGGAACGCTGAGGCATGTCCTTGCTATCTGTGCCGTCAAAATAATACGATAAGCAATTATCTGCCAAAATCTGCGGAAGGCGTTATCAATCATGCCAAGTCTTGATAAATTCGATCTGGCGATACTGCAGTGCTTGCAGGAGGATGCGCGGGCGACCAACGTGGAGATTGCCGAGAAGGTCAATCTGTCGCCATCGCCGTGCTTGCGTCGAATCCGCAATCTCGAGAAGACCGGCGTCATCCGTGGCTACCGCGCTGACATCGACCGCAAGGAAGTCGGTCTCGGCTTGACTGTTTTTGTCGAACTGAAGGTCGCGCATCACAGCCGCGAGAACGCACAGGCCCAGGAGGCGGCCTTGCTCGCCATTCCGGAAGTCGTGTCGTGTTTTCTGATATCGGGAACAGCTGACTTCTTGGCGGAGGTGGTGGTTGAGGATCTCGCTGCCTACGAGCGGCTGCTGACGGACACGCTGCTGACGTTGCCGAATGTCAGCGACATCCGCTCGAACTTCGCCATTCGCAGCATGAAGACCCATGGGGCATTGAAGTTGCCAGAGCCGAAATGAAAACGGGACCCATTGGGCCCCGTTAGCATGTTCAGAGCAGGGTGCCGCTGAGGATCAGCACCGCGACCGAGAAGTAGATCACCAGTCCACTCACGTCGACAAGAGTTGCGACAAACGGAGCGGAAGCACTGGCCGGATCGAGCCGCAGCTTCTGCAAGATGAAAGGTAGCATTGAGCCGGAGATCGAACCAAAGGTCACGATGCCGATCAGCGCGGTAAAGATCGTGAAACCGACCAGGACCCAGTGCTCACCATAGTCAAAGAGGCCAACATTCTGCCAGAGCGCGATGCGGGCGAAGCCGACGAGGCCGAGGATCGAGCCCAGCACGATGCCCGTCGGCAGTTCGCGCAGCAGCACGCGCCACCAATCGGAGAGCTTGAGTTCGCCGAGCGCCAGCGCCCGGATGATCAGCGACGTTGCCTGCGAACCGCTATTGCCGCCCGAGCTCATGATCAGCGGCACGAACAATGTCAGTACGATCGCCTTTTCCAGTTCGCCTTCGAAATGCTGCATGGCGCTTGCCGTCAGCATTTCGCCGAGGAAGAGGGCGCAGAGCCAGCCTGCGCGCTTGCGGATCATGCCGGCAAAGCCGATCTTCATATACGGCTTGCCGAGCGCTTCCATACCGCCGAACTTGTGGGCGTCCTCGGTCTGGTCGGCGATCATCGTGTCGATCACGTCGTCGACCGTGACGATACCGAGCATGTCTCCGTCTTCGCTGACGACAGGCAGGGCCAGCAGATTGTGCTTGCGGATCAGCCGGGCGACATCTTCCTGCGTCATCAGCGGATCGGCACGAACAACCCCTTCCTTCTGCGCAACGGTCAAAACAGGTTCGCCGGGATCGCCGGTGATTAGACGGCGCAGTGTAACGACGCTCGTCAGAACGTGGCTCACCGCATCCAGGACGTAGATGGCGTAGACCGTTTCGCGCGAACGCTCGACCTTGCGCACATGCTCCAGCGTCTGCTCGACGGTCCAGGTGTCGGGCACGCTGACGAACTCCGTCGTCATGATGCTACCGGCCGTGCGGGGCGGGTAGCCCATCAGATGTTGGACGGCGAGGCATGTCGTACGGTCAAGCCGCGAGAAAAGATGCGCGCGGGCCTCCTCGTTCATTTCCTGAAAGAGGTCCGCAACGCGGTCGTTCGCCGTGGCGTTCAGCAGGCGAGCGCCTAGCTCGACCGGCATTTCAGCGATGATCGCGGCGGCATTGTGCAGCTCAGGGCGGCCGAGAATACGGACAGCCTTCTGCTGCGGCAGCGTAACCAGGATTGCTGCGGCTTCGGGGATTTCAAGTGCGTTCAGCCGTTCGACGCGCTCGGCCGTGGTGATGGCGCCGAGGTGGTCGTTGCTGAACAAACGAGCGGCATGGCCCGCCCGCAGTGGGAAGCGATTGATGTTCATAGGCTCGCCTTTCCGTCGATCCGCCGTAGCGTCCGACGGGCGAGCCCGACAGGAGTCGGTCAGCGCACGAGGGCCGCGTACGGCAAAGGCAATCGACTGCTACTGTCGCTTGGCATCGTGATGATGGCTCCGTTGATATCCGCGGAAAACGGTTGCAATCCGCGTAATGCTGTAGGTGGTCTCAATTGGCAGAAGAGTCAAGCGCTTGAGGCGCTTCGTGCCAGAATGCCGCACCTGCTGGCGCGGCACTTCGTTCGAGCAGCTTTTGTTTGAACTACGGGAGGCGTTAGAAGCCCTCCAGGACCAGCTTTCCTTTCGTCCGACCGCTTTCGATCATAGCGTGCACTTTCTTCAGATTGGCAGCGTTGATCGGGCCAAGCGTCTCGCTAAGCGTCGTGCGGATCTTGCCGGCATCGACAAGTTCGGCAACCTTGTTGAGCAGCTTGTGCTGTTCGATCATATCTGGCGTGCCGAACAGCGGCCGCGTGAACATCAGCTCCCAATGGATGGACGCGGCCTTCCGCTTGAACGGCACGATGTCGAGCGTCTTCGGATCGTCGATCAGCGCGAAGCGGCCCTGCGGCGCGATGACCTCGACGATCTCCTTGATGTGCTGGTCGGTATTGGTCGTCGAGAAGACAAAGCCGGGGGCGCCGAGGCCAAGTGCCGCCACCTGTGCTGCAATAGGCTGCGAATGGTCGACGACATGATGGGCGCCGTGCTGTTTGATCCATTCGCTGGTTTCGGGCCGGGATGCCGTTGCGATGACCGTCAGGTCAGTCAGCGCACGTGCGATCTGGATCGCGATCGATCCGACGCCTCCAGCGCCGCCGATGATGAGGATTGCCGGTGCCGCCCCCAGAACCGGATCTTGTACTCTCAGCCGGTCGAAAAGCGCCTCGTAAGCCGTGATCGACGTCAGAGGCAGGGCCGCAGCAGAGGCGAAGTCGAGCGTCTTCGGTTTGCGTCCAACAATCCGCGCGTCGACCAGGTGGAATTCGGCATTCGAGCCGGGGCGGTTGATGACGCCGGAGTAGAAGACTTCATCACCGGCTTTGAACAGCGTGACCTCCGGGCCGACGGACTTGACGACGCCCGCGGCATCCCATCCGAGCACCTTGAGTTCGTCCGCCGCCGGCGCAACGCTTGCGCGCACCTTCACGTCGACCGGATTGACCGACACCGCCTTGACCTCGACCAACAAGTCGTGGCCTTTCGCTACCGGAATCGGCAGGTCGATGTCGATCAACGACGTTTCGGCGGAGATGGGCTGGGGGACCTTGTAGGCGACGGCGCGCATGGGAAACTCCTGTGTTCGTTGCACAGAGGCTAGATGCGTCCTATGCTCGATAAGCACAAGAATGCACAAATTCTGTACGTAGTACCAAAAAGGATACCGTCAAATGTCGCTTCCCCGCGCCAAGCTGACCCGCAACTTTCCAGGTTGCCCCGTCGAAGCGACATTGAGTTTTCTGGACGGCAAATGGAAGGGCGTGATTCTGTTTCATCTGATGGGCGGGACGTTGCGGTTCAACGAACTGCGTCGCAAGCTGCCCTCGGTAACCCAGCGGATGATGACGAAGCAGCTGCGCGAGCTTGAGGAATCCGGCCTTGTCTCGCGCACGGTTTTTCCCGTCGTGCCCCCACGTGTTGACTATGCGCTGACGCCGCTCGGCGAAACGCTGAATCCGGTCATCAAGGCGCTTGCCGCCTGGGGTGAAGAAAATGTCTTCTGCCTGCCGGAAGGCCGCTACCTTCGCGACGTTTCGGCTGTGTCAGGCGCCCCGGCCGCGGCGGTCGAGGCTTAGAGACGCGGCGAACACAAAGACACCGATAAACGACAGGATCGCGCCGACGTAGCCAGTGGCGGCAAAGCCGTAACCCTGTGCAATGACCAGTCCACCAAGCCAAGCCCCCAGCGCATTCGCGATGTTGAACGCGGAGTGGTGCGAAGCCGCAGCAAGCGTCTGCGCATCCGCGGCGACATCCATGAGCCGGGTTTGGACGGCGGGACCGGCGGCAAAGCCGCACCCGATGCAGAATACGCAAAGCGCCAGCATGAAGGGATTGGCCGCCGTCAGGGAGAACAGCGTCAGCACGACGATGTTGAACACTAGGCTGCCGCCGATCGTTCCCATCAGCGACTTGTCGGCGAGCCAGGAGCCGACGACGTTGCCGACATTCATGCCGATGCCGAAGATGATCAGCATCACGGCGACCATGCTCTCCGGCAGCATCGTGACCTGCGTTGTGGTCGGCGCGATGTAGCTGAACATGGCAAACATCCCACCGAAGCCGACGGATGCCGTGGCGAGCGTCAACAGGACCTGCGGACGCTTGAAGGCCCCGAGTTCCCGCTTGAAGCTTGCACCCTCGGCAACACGGTCGCGCGGCACGTAGTGCCAGATCAGAGCAACCGTCAGAAGGCCGACGATGCCGACAATCGTGAAGGCAAGGCGCCAGTTGAGCGACTGCCCGAACACGGTGGCGAGCGGCGTCCCGAGCAGGGTCGCAACCGTCAGCCCGAGCATGACGCGGCCGACAGCGCGGGCGCGTTTGTGCGTTGGCACCATGGATGCAGCGACGATCGCGGCGACGCCGAAGTAGGCACCATGCGGCAGGCCCGTTACGAAGCGCATCACCGTGAAGCTCTCGAAGGTGGGGGCCATCGCGCTCAAGATGTTGCCGATTGCAAAGATGCCCATGACGAGCAGGAGCAGCGAGCGGCGCGCCATTTTCGCAGCAAGCACCGCGATGATCGGAGCGCCGACAACGACACCGAGTGCATAGGCGCTGATCACGTAGCCTGCCTGCGGCGTCGTCACAGAAAAGGTGTCGGCCACGTTAGGTAGCAGGCCCATGATCGCGAATTCGCCGGTGCCGATGCCAAAGCCACCGCAGGCAAGCGCCACCTGCACGAGTGCGATCGCCATCGGCGATGGCGCTTCGACCACAGAGCTCGTCTCAATGGAATCGTTTACGGCGACCTGACTCAAGAGGCACTCCTTGGCATTCGATGCGTGACGTACGGGACGAGGGCGCGTGCGCAGCCATGACCGGTAAGCCGGAGATGAAGGGAAATGGAGGTATCCTCCATTGTCTTATCTATCGACGGATGGCTGCGCGGCGTCGAGTGCGTTTTCTGCAGTGCAGCGTTCCCCGATATGCATACGTCCCTTGCAAATTTGGCAGTTCCCGCTCCTGAAGTCGGCGGAGCGCGCTTCAGCTTGAAATCGCTGGTGCAAGAACCATCTCTTAGCAGCGCGGGATAGGCCGTCGCCTCTCGCCGCGGATTACAGGAACTCTATGAAACTTATCGGCTTTTTCAATCGAGATGGCGGGACGTTCAGGACCACCGATATGGAGGCCTATGAAAGCCGGGCCGAAACGGTCTTCAGAGAGGCCGGCCATGATTTCGATGCGATCGTCTTTTCCGGCAAGGAGGTCGTGCCGGCCATGGAGCGTGCAGCTCGCCGCGACGACATCGACGGCATCGTCGCCGGCGGCGGAGACGGCACCATCTCGGCGGCGGCGTCCATTGCTTGGAAGAACGGTGTGGCACTCGGCGTGGTGCCTGCCGGAACGATGAACCTTTTCGCCCGTTCCTTGCGCGTTCCCCTCGATATCTGGCTGGCGCTTGAGACACTCGCCTTTGGCGAAGTCGACCAGGTTGATATTGCCAGCGCCAACGGGCGACCGTTCATTCATCAATTCTCAGCCGGGCTCCATGCGCGCATGGTGCGCTATCGAAATTCCTACACATACCGCTCGCGTCTCGGAAAGCTGGGAGCAAGCGCGCGTGCCGCCTTCGGTGTCGTGCTCAATCCGCCCGAATTCGAGGTCGACTTTGAAGCCGCGGGCGTTTACGAGCGCCGCCGCGTTTCCGCGGTCTCGGTTTCGAACAACCCTTTCGGCCAGAATGCCTTGCTTTATGCAGACAGCCTGACCAGCGGCGAACTAGGCTTCTATACCGCTAAGCCGCTGAAACCGCTCGGGGTCGCACGCCTGGCGGTCGACCTCTTGAGAGGCAAGGTGAAGGAGAATGCGGACGTCATGATAATGCATCCGGCACAAGTGCATTTGCACTTTCCAAAGCTGCATTCAAAGGCGAATTGCGTGATGGATGGCGAGTTGCGTCCTCTGGAGCGGGACGTTGCGTTGAGATTGCATCCCGGCGAACTCAAGGTCTTGGTCCAGCAAGGACTTGCTGCGCAGATTAACGAAGCCGAGCGGCGCGAAGTCGCTCCCTAGCAACTCCATGTTGCGGGATTTTTAGACCGGGTACTTGACGCGCGGCAGCCTGATCGCCGCACTTACAGGTCCGATGATCGTCAAGCATTGAAAGACGTCAACTACAGGCGCGGTAGGTAGGTGCGATAGTCGAAGTCGGAGACCGTGCGCAGGTAGGTGATAGCCTCCTTACGCTTGGTGTCTCCGTAGAGCTTTTGGTAGCGATCCCCGAATATGTCGGCGATGAACGGCGACGCCCTGAAAGTTTCGATGGCTGTCAGGAAGTCGTGGGTCAGTTGCGTCGTATGCGCAGGCGTGTGCGACGGCGTCGTCTCCTCGCCGGGATCGAGCTCGGAATCGATGCCAAGCAGCATGCCGCCGAGAATGGCAGCAAGCAGCAGATAGGGGTTTGCGTCGGCTCCGGCCACGCGGTGTTCAATGCGAGCGGCCGGGCCATTCAGATCGGGTATGCGGACCGCCGTGCCACGGTGACCGTAGCCCCAGGTCAGGTCGACTGGGGCGAACGAGCCGGGCTGGAAGCGACGATAGGAGTTGGCGAACGGTGCGAAGACGAGTTGCGCATCCCGCATGGTTTGAAGCAGGCCGGCGCAGACGGATTTCAGCTTTCGCGGTTCGTCGCCTTTTGCATCGAGAATATTGTTTCCATCCTTGTCGATGACGCTGGCGTGTACGTGAAGGCCCGAACCGGCATGATCGGAGTAGGGCTTGGCCATGCAGGTCGACTTTAGCCCGTGCTTGCGCGCAGCCTGTTCCACAATACGCTTCAGACAGATGCAGTCGTCGGCGGCGGCGAGGGCGTCGGGGCGATGCAGCAAATTGATCTCGAACTGTCCGGGGCCGAATTCCGCCGTTGTCGCATCCGCCGGCAACCCTTGCGCCTTGGCATAGGAGCGTACGGTTTGCAGATAGTCGTCGAGCGCATCGACGGCGCTCATGTCGTAGAGCTGGAAGCCGTTCGGCTCGCCGCGATAAGTGAGATTGAGAGGCGGCGAAGGCCGGCCGGTCTCGCGCCAATCCGGTTCGACGACGTAGAATTCGAGTTCGGTCGCGACGACTGGCGTCAGACCGCGCGCTTCATATCGCTTCAGCACGGATGCAAGGATAGCGCGGGGATCCATGAAGCTCGGCGTGCCGTCGAACTCGTGCATGGTTGCAAGCACCTGCATCGAACCCTCGGGCGCCCATGGCATCGGAGCCAAGCTGCGCTCGTCCGGAATGCAATTGCCATCCGGATCGCCTACGGAAAGCGAGAGGCCGGTAATGTCGTCGTTGTCGTCGCCCCAGATATCGAGCGACTGCGTCGACGACGGCAGACGCACTTCGCCGTCCCAGATCTTCTTCTGGGTATCGAGCGGAATCTGCTTCCCGCGCAGGTCACCATTCATGCCAACGAGCAGGAGCTCGATGCGCGGGTCGCCACCCACTGTCGTGCCATGAATCTTGTCGTCTGCCATGATCTTGAAAATCCCCGCGGAGAAGGCCAAGGTCGTAGCCTATTGGGAAGAGGCTTTCAATCTCCGAAGGTGTTTTGCAAATCATGTCCGATACTTACGCGCGCTCCAATCTCGCCGCTATCGACGCGGCACATCACCTGCATCCGTTCTCCGACATGGGAAAGCTGAATGCTGACGGCACGCGCATCATTCAGCGCGGCGAGGGAGTTAATATCTGGGACGGCCAAGGCAAACGCTATCTGGATGGCTTTGCAGGACTGTGGTGCGTCAACGTTGGCTACGGGCGCAGGGAGATCACCGACGCCGTTGCCCGGCAGATGAATGAGCTGCCCTATTACAACACCTTCTTCGGCACGACGACGACACCAACCACACTGCTGGCCGAGAAGGTCACATCCCGCGCCGGGCCTGACTTCAACCATGTCTTTTTCACCGGCTCAGGCTCCGAGGCGAACGACACATGGTTTCGTATGGCACGCGTCTATTGGAGCGCGGTCGGCAAGCCTTCGAAGAAGATCGTGATCGCCCGGAAGAACGGTTACCACGGCTCTACGGTTGCCGGCGCCAGCCTCGGTGGTATGAAGTATATGCATGAGCAGGGCGACCTGCCGATACCGGGAATTGCGCACATCGGACAACCTTACTGGTACGGCGAGGGCGGCGAGCTGTCTCAGGCCGAGTTCGGCCTGAAGGTGGCACGTGAGCTGGAGGCGAAGATCGACGAACTCGGCGAAGAGAATGTCGCGGCGTTCGTGGCTGAGCCGATTCAGGGTGCCGCAGGTGTCATCATCCCGCCCGAAACCTACTGGCCGGAGATCGCCCGCATTTGCAAGTCGCGCAACATCCTCCTGGTCTGCGATGAGGTGATTTGCGGCTTCGGCCGTCTAGGGGAATGGTTCGGCCATCAGTATTTCGGCGTCGAACCTGACTTGGCACCGATCGCCAAGGGACTTTCCTCGGGTTATCTCCCGATCGGTGGCGTGCTCGTCAGCGACCGCATCGCTGATGTTCTGATCAACGAGGTCGGGGACTTCAACCATGGCTTCACCTACTCCGGTCACCCCGTCTGCGCCGCCGCAGCGCTCGAAAATCTCCGCATCATCGAGGACGAAAGGCTCGTCGAACGCGTTCGTGACGACATCGGTCCGTACTTTGGCGCGGTCTGGGGCGCTCTTGGTGAGCACGATCTCGTTGGCGAGGCCGTGAGCGTCGGCCTCATGGGCGCGCTTCAATTGACTGGTGACAAGGCAAGCCGCATGCGCTTCGAAAAGCCGGATGCGGTCGGCGCGCTCGTGCGCAATCATGCTCTCGCGAACGGACTTGTTCTGCGCGCCACGGGAGACCGGATGCTGGCTTCACCGCCTCTCGTTATTAGGTACGAGGAGGTGGATGAGATGGCGCGTATTACGAAGATCGCGCTTGATGCCGCATGGCAGGAACTGAGAAGGTAGGTGCTACAGTCAGCGTGGATAGATCCAAGCGTAGCCGAAGAGGCGCTGGTCTTCCGGTCGTCCGTGAACATAGCCGACACTCATGTGCTTCACCGCCACAGCCGAATATTGCGAGCCGAGATTTCTCTGTACCCATGCATCCAATTCCGGCTGCAAAGCCGTCCCCTCCTTGGAGGTGAGCCAGACGGCTAGGATTGGTTTCTCGGCCGTCCACTCATGGTCGACTTCCAGATTGCCGAAAAACGTGCATAGCGTTGGGACGTCGGGTAGTTGCAGACGCAGGTTGCCGGATGCGGCCCAGCCATCGGTTAGCACGAGCCCGGGGCGCTTGCCTTCCTCGGCAAGAATCCTGCTGACGAACTCCTCGTAGGGCGCATTGTAGGCCTCCGGTCGACCGAAAAGCGTCGGTACATTCGCGCGCACGAAAACCAGCGACGGCACCACGATCATCACTGCAAGCGGCACGACAAAGAAGCGCTTCGCGAAATCCTCGGCTCGAATCCCGCGCGCCTGCATCTTCAGGCAAAATGCGATCGGCATCAGGAATAGGAGGGGCAGCACCCACCGGTCACGCATGGACGTTATGCCGATGGCGAAAACCAGCAACAGAACCTGCAGCCCAATCACCAGGAAGATGGTGTCGAAAAAGTGAGCCCAAACGGTCGTCGGTCGCAAATTGCGGAGAAATTTCTTGCCGAAGATGATCGCATATACCGCAACGAGCGGCGCCATGATCACGAGGACCTGCCCGAAGAACTCTGTCGGCCCCTTGATCAGCTTAGCGAGTGTGCCGGTGGGCGCTTCTTGCGCCATGGTATTTAATGTGCGAGTTGCGGCCAAGCCTAGATTGTCGAGCAGCCAAAGGCCATGCGGTAGGAAGATGAGGACCGCAATAGCCAGCGACAACAGAAAACGCCTGTCGAACAGCCGCTTCAGTCCGTCCGGATGCAGGAACACCGCAACCAGTGCGGCGGTAACAACGAGGGTGAAGTTGTACTTCGTCAGCATGCCGAGGCCAAGCGTCACGCCGATCATCACGTAGGAGAGCAGCGACGGCGCCTTCAGCGTTTTGACGATGCTGTAGAGAAGCAGGTTGATCATCAGCATCTGGGCGACCGTATGGGTCAGGTCCCTTTGTGCCTGCCAGAAAACCTGCGGAATCACGAACAGCGAAAGCGTCGCGATGGCGGCGAACAACCGGTCATCGAGTACGAGTTTTGCGAGCTTGTAGTAGCTCAGGAAAAGAAAAAACAGGACCAGGTTCTTGGCTGCGGCAATCGTTGCGATCGACAGTCCGAGGACGGACACGACCATGGCCTGGAACCAATTATAGAGCGGCGGCTGAGTGTCGTAGCCGGCAACGAGCCACTGCGAGAAGAACGCCTGCTGGGATTCATCTACTCGCAGGCCGTTTGGCACCAGCAGACGGACGATGAAGCTGACAACGAAATATGTCGCCAGCAGAAGGACAATGGTATCCGGCTTCCGAGCCAGCAGATTACGCATTCTCGCTTCCATCGAAGACTTGGCGGACGATGTAGTTCGGTGAGGTGTCGTCGCGATAGTAGGTGCGGGCGATCATCTCTGCGAGAATACCTGTCGTGATCAGTTGGACCGACGAAAGCATGAAGACGACGCCGACCATCAGCATCGGGCGGGTGCCGATATCGTTGCCCAGGATGAATTTGTCGATGAACAGATACAGCATAATCAGCGCGGAGATCGCACCGAGGCCGAGGCCCAGCGAGCCGAAGAAGTGGCCCGGCCGTGCCTTGTAGCGCATGAAGAACATGACAGAGAGCAGGTCGAGGATAACGCGGAAGGTGCGCGAGATGCCGTACTTGGACTGCCCGTGCTGACGGGCATGGTGGGTCACGACCATCTCACCGATGCGCGAGCTCGGCACGACGCCGGCAACCCAGGCGGGGATGAAGCGGTGCATTTCGCCCATCAGCTTCACTTGCTTGATGATCGAGGCACGGTAGATTTTCAGGCTGCAGCCATAGTCGTGCAGTTTCACACCGGTAATGCGCCCGATCAGGTAGTTGGCGCACCATGACGGGATCTTGCGCAGCAGCAGGCCGTCCTGCCGGTTCCTGCGCCAGCCGACGAGAAGATCCAGTTGGCGGCGCTCGAGTTCAGCCACCATGGACGGAATGTCCTTCGGATCGTTCTGCAGGTCGCCGTCCATGGTGGCGATCAACCGCCCTGTCGCGGCGTCGATACCGGCCTGCATTGCGGCAGTCTGGCCGAAGTTGCGCTGCAGCTCGACAATCCGCAGGACAAGGCCCTCGCGGCCGATATTCTTGCGCGCATTTGCTAGTGTCGCATCCGTGCTGCCGTCGTCAATCAGGATCAGTTCCCAGGGATCAGGATAACCTGTCATGGCCAAGCAGATGCGATCGATAAGTGGGCCGACGCTCTCTTCCTCGTTAAAGACAGGCACAACCAGCGACAATTCGACCGGCCGCATCGCTTCCACGAGGCCTTGACGCGAGTCTACCGTTGTCTGCACGTTTGATTTCTCCTACAAGGCGCACGGGCGCAGGCGGCTTCAGCCGCAATAGTCAGGAAAGCCTACTATATGAAGTTTCCGGTTGTTGCCAGCCGACAATCCTGGTTTATCCGCAATCGAATGACGCTGCTGACGATCGCAATTGTGGCCGCTTATGCGCTTTTCATCCAGTGGTTCTGGGGTTGGTCGGTCATTCTCGGACAATGGGCTGAAGTGGGTACAATCTCGGTTGTCAGCGCCCTGACTTTGCTTACCAGCACCTACTTCCTCAGGACCTGGCGCATCTATGACTACTTCCCGCGTGAGACGGCCGGGCGCTTCAAAATACTCTTCCGCGTTACGCAGATCCACAACCTCCTGAACATCATGCTGCCGTTTCGAACCGGAGAAACCAGCTTTCCGGTCTTGATGCGCACCGAGTTCGGTATCCCGCTGGCGCGGGGCACGTCTGCGCTTTTCGTGATGCGTTTGCTTGACCTGCACGCCTTGCTGGCTGCCGCCGGCATAGGCTTTGCAATCGCATCACCGCACCAGATCATTGCATGGCTTGTTTGGACCGCCCTCCTGGCGCTTCCAGTGGCCGCTTTTGCACTCAGGCAACCTTTGTTGCGGTTTGCGAGCAGGATTCTGCCGGCGAAGGCGCAGAAGCTCGTGGTCGAAATCGAGAGGGGGCTCCCGGTCGATGCCGCGGCTTTCACGCGCGCCTGGGTGATGACCGTTGTCAACTGGCTCGTCAAGGTGTTGGTACTTGCTTGGGCCCTCAATCTCATGGGTGTTTTGCCGATGGCCGCAAGCTTCGGCGGCGCGCTTGGCGGCGAGCTTTCGTCGGTGCTTCCGGTGCATGCGCCCGGTGGTGTCGGCACCTATCCTGCTGGGATAACCGCCGGTGCCGTCGCCCTTGGTGCGTCCAGTGAAAAGACGGCGCTCGCTGCCTTGGCACAGGCAAGCATCAATGCACATCTGCTGATCATCGTTTCGGCCCTGACAGGGACGGCAATATCACTGCCGCTCGGTCGCAACCGAAAGCTCTGAGATTCGCTTCTTCAGGAATGCCCGCTCGGGCGCTTGCTGACATAGCCCCAGGGCTGCCTCGTATGCCGCAATCGCATCCGCTCTCCGTCCCAGTTGCCTTAGAAAATCGGCGCGGGCCGAATGCGCGAGGTGGTAACTCTCCAGCGCTCCTGCCTGCAGGATTGCGTCAACGAGTTGCAGACCTCTTTCGGCTCCCTCCACCATCGCCACTGCGACTGCCCTGTTGAGTTCGGCAATCGGCGACGACTGAGCTGATAGCAAGAGATCGTAGTAGTTGACGATGCGCCGCCAGTCTGTTTTTTCAGGCGTTTCGGCTTGCGCGTGCTCTGCGGCGATGGCCGCCTGCAGCGTGTAGACGCCAACCTCGCCATTCCGCATCGCGCCCTCGAGGCGTGCGAGACCCTCACGAATCTTTTCCCGGTCCCAAAGCTTGCGATCCTGATCGACCAGGAGAATGAGGGTTCCCTCCGAGCTTCGCCTGGCGGCGCGACGCGAATCCTGAAGCAGCAGAAGGGCAAGTAATCCAGAGACATCGGGATGCGGTAAGAGACGCGCCAGCAGCCGTGTGAGGCGGATGGCTTCCAAGGTCAGGTCGGCTCGGACAACTTCGTCGCCGGACGAAGCGGAGTAGCCCTCGTTGAAAACCAGATAGATGACATGCAGCACCCGGTCGAGCCGCTCGGGCAGTTCGCCACGCTCCGGGACCTCGTAGGGAATTTTAGCCGTGCGAATCTTGTTCTTTGCCCGCACGATACGCTGTGCCACGGTGGGGGCGGGGACGAGAAACGCGTGAGCGATCTCCTCGGTCGTGAGCCCACATATCTCGCGGAGCGCCATCGCCATCTGCGCGTCAGCCGGTATCACCGGATGGCAGCACGTGAAGATCAGGCGGAGCATGTCGTCTTCGATCAGATCCATGTTGCCGATCTCCGTTTCGTCGAAAGATCCGTACAGACTTTCCTCGATATCTTTTACAGACATATCGAAACGGGACCGGCGCCTGATATGGTCGATCGCGCGAAACCGTCCGGCGGAAACAAGCCAGCCGAAGGGGTTTGCCGGAACACCATCGCGAGGCCATGTGCGTGCAGCGGCCGCAAACGCGTCATGCAAGGCTTCTTCGGCCCTGTCAAAGTCGCCGAGGAGACGGATGAGCGTCGCTAGCACCCGGCGAGATTGCGATCGGTAGATATCCTCGATCAGACGTTCCAAGGTCTACTCCGGTAGTGTCAATATCCTCACCGGGCGGACCTCCACAGCACCAATTTGTGCGCAGGGAATTCCAGCGGCGATTGCTGTGGCCTCATCCATATCCGAGGCATCGATAACATAGACGCCAGCCAGATGCTCCTTCGTCTCGACATAAGGACCGTCCGTCATGCTGATCTCGTTCTTACGCACCCGCAATACGACGGCCTTATCGGGCGTTTCCAGAGCATCGGCATGGACCAGCGTACCGCGATCGCGCAGGTCTTCGTCAAAGCTGAAATGCGCGCGAACGACGGCTTCGGTTTCGGCCGCGGTCTGGCGACCGTCGATATCAGCCGAATTGTAGATCAGGCAAACATAGCGCATGGCATCACCTTCCGTCTTTGATGGAATAGCCGGGGCGGATCTCAATCGCAGCGTACTTCAGTATCGGCAACGTTGAGACGATCGCCTTGGCTTCCTCCATATCCGCGGCTTCGATCAGCACGAAGCCGCCGAGGTGTTCCTTGATTTCGGCGAAGGGGCCGTCGGTTGCCGTCGTGACGCCTTGCTTCAGGCGCAGGGTTACGGCCGTTTCGGGTGCGTGTAGGGCAAGCGCGGCTTGCAGGACGCCGCGGTCTCGCCAATGGTCGTCGCTTACGATGCATTCTTGCGTCAGCGCATTCCACTCTTCCTGCGGTACGAGCTTGCTCCTCTCGGTATCGAACCAGATCTGGCAGAGATATTTCATAACGTCTCCCTCAATTGTGGACCGGAATATCGTAGATCGGCCGAACCTCGATTGATCCCAATTTTGCGAGTGGGATGCCGGCCGCAACGCGAATGGCATCGTTCAGATCTTTCGCATCGATCAGAATGAAGCCGCCGAGCTGCTCTTTCGTTTCCGCGTAAGGCCCGTCAGTCACAGACATCTCGTCGTTGCGGACGCGGACAGTTACGGCATTCTTCGGTGATTGCAGCGCATGCGCGGCAAGCATATGCCCGCTGGCGGTCAGATCATCGTCGTAGGTGAGGGACGCCCTGTCGAGATTCCTTTTCTCTTCATCGGTCATGGCTTCAAGCTTTGCAGGCTCGAACCAGACTTGGCAGAGATATTTCATCGTTCGCTCTCCCTGGCTGCCAATAATCATTGGACGATCAGCCTAGGGCGATTTCGACAGGATGCGAAAGAATCTTTTTACGGAAGTTTGCGTCGAAACAAGCAGGCTGGTTTCGACCAAGTGTCGTCAGCAACATGGAGTGACGACGATGGGTCTTTTCGAGATTGTGCTGGCGAACTGCACCCGCGCAGGTCGCCAACAGAAAAAGCAGCATCATCGGGCCGATGCGGAATTGCCGACGACGGGGGCCGTGATCACCCGGTTTGCTGCGGCCGCAGCCTTCCTGGCGGTTGCTATCCTAGTGCTTGATACTGCCGGTGAGCGTTATGAGCGTCAGCTCGCTACCAATGCGGTTGCCGCCACACGCCAGTAACGAAACGGCCTATTGAAAGGCCGTTTCGAAGAAGCTTCTGAGCTTGCGCGAATGCAGCGCTTCCGGCGGCATCGCGGCGAGCTTCTGGATCGCACGGATACCGATCTGCAGATGCTGGTTGACCTGCGTCCTGTAGAAGGCAGTCGCCATACCCGGCAGCTTCAATTCGCCATGTAGCGGTTTGTCGGATACGCAGAGCAGCGTGCCGTAGGGCACGCGGAAGCGGAAGCCGTTTGCCGCAATCGTCGCCGATTCCATGTCGAGCGCAATGGCACGAGCCTGGGACAGACGCTTGACCGGGCCGCGCTGGTCGCGCAATTCCCAGTTCCGGTTGTCGATCGTGCCGACCGTGCCAGTGCGCATGATGCGCTTCAATTCGAAGCCCTCATAGCCCGTGATCTCTGCAACGGCCCCCTCAAGGGCGACCTGGACTTCCGCCAGCGCCGGAATGGGCACCCAGACGGGCAGATCGTCGTCCAGGACATGGTCTTCGCGCATATAGGCATGTGCCAGGACGTAATCGCCCAGGCGCTGGCTATTGCGCAGGCCCGCGCAATGGCCGAGCATCAGCCAGGCATGCGGGCGAAGCACTGCCACGTGGTCGGTGATCGTCTTGGCGTTGGACGGACCGACTCCAATGTTGATCATGGTGATGCCGGCATGCCCCTTCTTTTTCAGGTGGTAGGCAGGCATCTGTGGCAGGCGTGCAAGCGTAACGTCGGTCTCGGGCTGACTGGAGCCGGCATGCGTGATGATGTTGCCGGGCTCGACGAAGGCCGTATAGCCATCGCCCCCTTCTGCCATCAGCTTGCGTGCCCAAGTGCAGAACTCGTCGATGTAGAACTGGTAGTTCGTAAACAGCACGAAATTCTGGAAGTGCTGGGCGCCGGTCGCGGTGTAGTGGGCAAGCCGCGCAAGCGAATAGTCGATGCGCTGCGCCGTAAAGGCAGCAAGCGGCGAAGGTTCGCCCGGCGGCGGAATGTATTCGCCGTTGGCGATTTCGTCGTCCGTCGTGTTCAGGTCCGGTGTGTCGAACAGATCGCGCATCGGAATGTCCATGAATGCCGCGGCGGATGCCTCGACGTGCGCGCCCTCTCCGAAAGCAAAATGCAGGGGAATTGGCGTTGCCGATTCAGAGACGATGACGGGCACGTTGTGATTTTTCATCAGCAGACCTAGCTGCTGCTTCAGATAGTGCCGGAAAAGTTGCGGTCGCGTGATCGTCGTCGTGTAGATTCCGGGCGCGGTGACGTGGCCGTAGGACAGTCGGGTATCGATGTGGCCGTAACTGGTCGTCTCGATGCTGACCTGCGGATATAAGGCGCGATAGCGCGATGTTATCGGCGCGCCTTTGGCGAGCTTGGCGAAGCTTTCGATCAGGAAGGTGGTGTTGCGCTCGTAGAGTTCCGTCAGCACGTCGACAGCCTTGACCGGGTCGTCGAAGGTTTGCGGAACGAAAGGAGAGGGGGACGAAATGTCGAGAGGGGAAGAGATTCGTTTGCTCATGCGCCATTATAGAGTGTTGTTTTTAACAAGCAAACGACGCGGCAGAGGGGATTGCGCAGTTTTCGGGTGTGGCGACTACCGCCGTGGGTCGGATCAGCGGCTTGTTCGGCAGAATGGACTGCTGGCGTCGAAGCATGTGTAATTGGCTCCGAAGTGGGACTGCGCGCCGCCGCCTGCATTGCGGCTGACAGCAGCCGAGAAGCTGACGGCGAAGACTGCCGCAAACAGTGTGATGATGGTGAAACGTCTTGCCAAAATGAGCATATCCATGACTTTGCCTCGGTATCGCCTTAGCGTTGAGACAGTTTTGCCACGTTGTCGCTGAACCAGTGCTGAGATCACGGTTCATCAGGCGTTCAGGAAGCCGGGCGGCTTGAAGCACGGCGGGCGCTGCTTATCTCCTTAGTCCCGCAAAGGAGATTTTCATGACGGCACCGATTGAGCTTTTCTATTGGCCGACGCCAAATGGCTGGAAGATCAGCATCATGCTCGAGGAACTCGGCGTTCCCTACGAGGTCAAGTACATCAATATCGGCCGGGGCGAACAATTCGCGCCGGAATTCCTGAAGATCGCTCCGAACAACCGAATGCCCGCGATCATCGATCCGGATGGTCCCGGCGGTGAACCGATCTCCGTGTTCGAATCGGGCGCCATTCTGCAGTATCTCGGCCGCAAATTCGGAAAGTTTTATTCGGCGGAGGAGCGCACACGCATCCAGATCGAGGAGTGGCTTTTCTGGCAGGTGGGTGGATTGGGTCCGATGGCTGGCCAGGCGCATCACTTCCGCGGCTATGCGCCGGAGAAGATCGAGTACGGCATCCATCGCTATACCAACGAAGTAAACCGCCTATACGGCGTGATGAACAAGCGGTTGGTGGAGCGCGAATATCTCGCCGGCGACTATTCGATCGCCGACATGGCCTGCATTGGCTGGGTGATTCCGTACGAGAAGCAAGGACAGGACCTCAACGAGTTTCCCAACCTGAAGCGCTGGTTCGAGACGATGATGGCGCGTCCGGCCGTGATCCGTGGCACGGCGATTGGCAAGGAAGAGCGTGAACGCAGCAACCTTGCCGAGGACAAGGAAGCACAGAAAATCCTCTTCAATCAGCGCGCCCGCTGACACCTAACATAGAAAGCGCCCGGCCAGTTTTTCCGGGCGCTTCCTTTCGAGACTCGTCCTCTACAGGCGCGTCCAGGTCTGCGATTTGCAAAGCACGTTGAGGACGCAGCCCTTCATTTTCAACGAGTTTCCGAGAACGTTGCCCGATCCGCTGTAGGTCTTGTCGTTGGCCGGATCCGTGATCTGGCCGGTATAGGTGACGCCGCTTCCTGCGAGCGTTCCAATCTTCTTGCCGGCATACTTGCCTGTCTTCAGCACGATGCAGTAGCTGCCGCCGCAGGATGCAATATGGGCCGTATCGCCCGCTGCCGTCTTCCAGTTGCCGACGATCGGTTCGTCTGCAGAGGCTGCTCCGGCGGCAAGCATCAATGCGCTGGCGAGAATAAGTGTGCGGATCATTCGTTCCTCCCTAATGTCCCGGCGGGAAAATATATGACGCGAACGTAAACGTAAATGTGTTTTTGCGGCCCACGACAACCGTTTTTCATGAGCCAGAAGCGCCGAAATCTTCCGTTTCAGCTATTTGATGCTGATTTCGTGGTGAACAGAAGGTTAATTTTCAGATCTGAATATTCCGTAAAATTGTGTCGAAAATCCTTAATCAGCAGGCATTGCGATGTTTAACAAAAATCCAATTTTACCAAGCGTTTGCACTTTGTTTGTTTCAAATTAATCATGCATTTTAGGCGTTTTTTGAAGGCGCGTTGGCATAGTGGAGCCATCAAACGAGCGGGGTAAACCCGCCGAACCGAAGGGTACCAAAGCCGCGATAGACGGCAGGGCCCCGAAGGTAAAACAGGGTAAGTCGACAACAGGCTAAACAGGGACAAAACCGATGGCACGCTTTGAAATGCATAATGCTGAAATGGCCACCATGGGTGGCGAGAACAACGCCGACATCTTCTGCGAAATGGGTCTGATGTATGCGACTGGCCGCGGCTGCGCCGTGGATCTGGTCGCCGCTCATAAGTGGTTGAACATCGCAGCGATAAAAGGCAACGACCGCGCCGCCGAGCTTCGCGCTGATGTCGCCGCAAGCATGGACAAAATGCAGATCGTAGAGGCGCTACGGGCTGCTCGCGAATGGATGACGATCCACTAAGGACCGTTTCCCCGCCAACGCGGGGCCAATAACAACCATAAAAGAGGGGCTGGCAGGTTCTGGAGAAGGCCTATGCCATGAACAGCAACCGCGACCGGCAGGAACAAGGCCGGCGCGGTTCTTTGTGTTAGCCCAGCGTCTTGAGCACCTGCGGCAGCGCTTCCTCGAAAAGCGCCATGTCAGCATGCGGTCCGACGCTGACGCGGATGCAGCGGTTGAGCGGAGCGACACCCGGCATACGAATGAAGACACCGAGTTGCATCAAGCCATCGACGATGGCACGAGCATAAGTTCCGTCCCGTCCGGTGTCGATCGCGACGAAGTTCGTTGCAGAGGCAAGCGGAAGTAGATTGTTGGCCCTGGCAATACCGGCGATCCGGTCGCGCGCGCGGTGAATATTTGCCACCACCTCGGCGAGATAGGCATGATCCTTAAGCGCCGCCAGCGCTGCGACCGTCGCCAGCCGGTTCATCCCGAAATGATTGCGGATCTTGTCGAACGCGCGGGCTGTGCCGGGTGTCGAAATGACGTAGCCAACCCTCGCGCCGGCCAAGCCATAGGCTTTCGAGAAGGTGCGCGTGCGTACGATGTTGGGCAGATCAATGAGCGCGCCGATCGCGGGCAGAGATCCGGCCGGTCCGGTTTCGCTGTAGGCCTCGTCGAGGATCAGCATCGTGGTTTCCGGCAGCGCGCGGGCAAAGGCGACGATACTTTCGGCATCCCACCAGCTTCCCATCGGATTATCAGGATTGGCGAAATAGACCAGTGGCGCGTTCTCGCGCTTAACCGCTTCCAGGAGGCCGTTGAGATCCTCGCGATCGTTGGCATATGGCGCAGTGACGAGCCGTCCGCCGAAGCCTGCAACGTGGAAATTGAACGTCGGATAGCCACCGAGCGATGTCACGACAGGTGCCCCCGGCTCGATCACGAGCCGAACGATCTGGCCGAGCAGTTCGTCGATGCCGCCGCCGATCGCGATGGATTCGATTCCGACACCGAGATGGTTGGCAAGGGCCTCTCTGAGAACGTAATTTTCCGGGTCGTTGTACTTCCAGATCTCGCCAGCCTGCTCGCGCATCGCGGCGAGCACGGACGGGGCGGGGCCGAAGCCATTCTCGTTGGCGCCGATGCGCGCCTTAACGCAAAGGCCGCGCTGACGCTCGATCGCTTCCGGGCCAACAAAAGGAACAGTGGAGGGGAGGGCGCTAGCAAGCGGCGTGAAGCGCGAGAAGGCGGACATGCTGGAGCGATTTCCTGAATGCTGTGAAAAATCGAACCGACAATAGGCCGTGCTGCCGCCAAGGCAAGAAACATTATTCCCCGGGGTGGGCGATTTACATACGCACGGATCCGCGAGCTTCGAGAGCTTCTACATTGCCGGCCATGAAATCGGCGCGCACGACTCGACGCAGGACTTCGGGATCGATTGTGTTGATGAACCGCACGCCAATACGTTCATGATTGCGATAGACCTCGGCGCAACCAATCCGGTAGGCAAGGCCAAGAATATTGAGGTAGTAGTGCTTTGGCAGGCCTGCGGTCGATGACACGACAAACGTGGCGCCACCGCGTGAGATATCGACGATCTCGGCACTGCGGATGGAAATGCCGGTCAGGCAGGGTCGAACCGCGACGATCCGGGCTGGGCGCCTTACGTTGAATTGTTCCCAGCGCGTCTCGTAAACCGCAGATTTCACGGTCGCAAGGTGTGTGGCGCGAAGCATCGACATCCCGCGTGTCTCCCTTGAACCAAGGTGATCCCGGTCCTCTTCGATTGGAGCCTCACACGAATGCTTTGCGCAATTGTCAATGAAGAAAATACAATTTTAGTGAAGCAGCTTTTTTCCGCCTGCTTGCGCGCCCTAACCGAATATTCGAGCAGTCAATAATCCAGCCGCCGCGGACAGCGCGGTGAGAAACGTGCCCCGCAGATCCATGATAGTCATCGCCACAGGCCAGTTTCTCAGGGTCGCATGATTGGTGAGGCCGTAAGTTTCGCAGGCGGCCGCGCCGACAACGGCGCCAGCCATATAGCGTCCAGAACCAGCAGGCTGATGTAGGCGAGCGCTGCAATCTTCATCTAATTGATTCCTTCTGACTTTATTGCCTTTGCGCACCGAATCGCGATTGGTGCGCCAAGCACCGCAATTGTCGCGAAATGTCATCGAACTCTTTGTCGGCTGGCACGTTTGCCTAATTGTCGGCGGCGCGCCCGACGCTCCAAAATTCTAGAGCGAGGAAATCAAAATGATTGATGTCAGAGTTCCGTCAAAATCGTGGGTGGTCGTTTGCGATGGTGCCAAGGCCTTGATCCTGCAAAATGCAGGTGATGTGGCATATATGAACCTGAAGGTTGAGGAGACCTTGTCCCAGCCGAATGAGCCGGATCGGGAAATTGGCGCTGACAAACCCGGTCGAACGCATGCCGCAGATGGCTCGAGCGGCAGTGCCGTGCAGCAAACAGATTGGCATGAGCAGGCCGAAACGGAGTTTCTGAAGCGGGTTGCCGCGAAAATGGACCTGCTTGTGCGCGAAAAGCAGGCGCGTCGCATCGTTCTAGTCGCGCCACCAAGGGCACTCGGCACGCTGCGCGACAATCTCACTCCAGACGTTCAGGCTGCAATTTCGGCTGAAGTCCCAAAAGATTACATCAATTTGCCCGTCGACCAGATTGAACGACATCTGGTGGCCTAGTCAGACTTCAAGCGGTGGATGTGGATACGGACCTCGCCGGTCGTATCCGCTTCTCAGCTCTCGAAATTCAGCCGCAGGACATGATGCAGGAATTCCGGGTTGATCAGCATGTTGAAGCTGATCGTCACCAGTTCTCCCTCGCGCTTGACCACCGTCGAACCGATCTCGTCGTGTATGCCGAGGATCTCGAGGAAGAAGTGGTTCGGTACTTCGAGGTTCGGGCTGACTTCCAGCACCGCGCCGGCAAGCGTGATCGTGCGGATCAGGCAGCGGACCTGCGTTCCCGTGCTGAGGTGATGTCCGACGAATATGATCTTGCCGGGACGGTCGAGCGAAAATTCCCGGTAAGCCTGCTCGGGCTGCGGATGCTCTGTGTCGAGGTGCATCTGAAAGGCCATGGTAGCCTCCGCTTGTTGTACGCTTCGAGATTAGCGCAAGATTGCTGACAACTTCTGAATAATCTCCCTACAATGCGAAGCTTATGCCTGTCTGGAGAGGGAAATGGCTCATTATTGGGCATCCGGATTGGTCCGGCTTGACACGCCGCCGCCCTTCAAGCATATCGGGCGTGGCTCGAGGCGCCGGCCGCTCGCGGACGACAAGTCCACGGTGAAGTCCCCGATATCATTCAGTCACAGCCGTTTGGTGCATGCTGACTGCAGGCAATGCGAGCTCCCTTGTAACGGTCGAAATGGCATGCCTTCCGAAAGGCTGAATCCGTGACCACCGCATATCCGACAATTGAAGAACTGAAGTCGCAAGCCAAGCGCCTTCGCCAGGCGATGGAAGCACGCGGCACAGCGATTTCACACAGTGCCGCGCTCGAACTCGCTGCCCAGCAGCATGGCGTTCGCGACTGGAACACGCTTTCCGCACTCGCGACGCGGCCGAACGAGGAGCCGATCGCCGCGATCTGCGTTGGCTCCTTGGTGCGCGGCCGCTACCTGAGCCAGCCGTTCACCGGCAAGATCCTGGCGCTTTCGGCGCACGGCGGCGGGCGTCACAAGATCACCATCCACTTCGACGAACCGGTGGACGTCGTGACCTTCGAGAGCTTTTCCGCCTTCCGTCAGCGCATCAATGCGCAGATCGACGGCAATGGCGTATCGCCGCGGAAGACGTCGAACGGTGTCCCGCATCTCGTGCTCGACATCGAGCGAGGCACTTAGTCCTTGCCGTGCACGGTGCTTACGGCTGCGGCGGCTGAGGCCTCCTTCAGGGCCTCAGCACATTCCTGACAGCAAACCTTGACGGTCTTGCCTCGGCTCCAGTGATAAAAAGAGAGCAGGGCGGCAACGAGCCGTGATCGGGCCGTCTCCGGCGTGCGGCGAGCGTGGGCACGAAGAATAGTGATTGAGCCGTGCACGGCAGTCCTCCATCGGTTCGATTTCGATGGAGGCAGTGAACCATCTGCGCGGCTTGCCGCCTGTCAGATTATTTTAGCGATCGTACGCCGCCTTATTTCAGCAGCCATTCGTGCTCCGGCTGGTTGTGGAACTTCCACACCCGCTTCGGGCCGGCCATGACGTTGAGATAATAGAGATCATAGCCATGGATGGTGGCGCAGGGGTGGTAGCCCTTCGGCACCAGCGTCACGTCGCCGTTTTCTACAGCCATCGCTTCGTCGAGCGAGCGATCGTCGGTGTAGACGCGTTGGAAGGCGAAGCCCTGCGGCGGGTTCATGCGGTGGTAATAGGTCTCCTCCAGCAGACTCTCGTTCGGCATATTGTCCTGGTCGTGTTTGTGAGAGGGGTAAGAGGACGTGTTGCCGTTTGGCGTGATGACCTCGACCACCAGCAGCGAATGGGCGGAGTTGTCATCCTCGGGCATGATGTTGGTCACGAGACGCACATTAGAGCCCTTGCCGCGCTGGAATTGCGGGTGCACGCCGGGCGGGATGAGCTTTGCCTTGTAGGCGCCGCCACCGGGCGCCGAGCAAACGGCAAGCTCCATGTTCGTTTCGGCCGTCACCGACCAACCGGAGCCCGCCGGCACATAGAGCGAATGCGGCGCACCCTCGAACGGGCTCATGCGCCCGCCGACCGAGCCGAAATCCTCTCCTGCGGCCGTGGCCTTGCCCTTGCCGGCCACCCAGACGAGGCAGACTTCGCGGTCGCCGGCTTCGCCAGAGGCGGTCTCGCCGGGCTTAAGACGATGCAGGTCGAAGCCGACATAGGTCCATCCGGCGGTTTCCGGCGTGACATGGGTGACGCGGCCGTGGTCACCCTTGGGTTTTACGAGAAGGTTCGGCATGAACTGATTTCCTTCATTCGATCTCAATGATCTTAGGCAGAACGCTATCCCTTGGGGAAGCCTTCCGTTTCGACGGTGTAGCCCGCCGCGGTCATCACGCGCATCAGTTCGGCATGGCCGATCTCAGCCATCTTTTGGGGCGGAGCCTTGCGCGGATCCTGCTCGGCCTCGACGACAAACCAGCCCTCATAACCGTAGTTGGCCAGTCGCTGGACGATCGCGCCGAAATCGAGCGAGCCGTCGCCCGGTACGGTGAAGGCGCCGAGCGCCACTGCATCGAGGAAGGACTGCCTACTGCGGTCGAGTCCATCGACGACGGCCTTGCGAATATCCTTGACGTGCACGTGGTTGATACGGGCGTGGTGATTGTCGATGGCGCGCAGCACGTCACCGCCGGCAAAGGCCAGATGCCCGGCATCGAGCAGCAGCGGAATGCCTTCGCCCGAATTGCGCATGAAGGCGTCGAGTTCCGGCTCGGTCTCGACCACGGCCGCCATATGATGGTGATAGGAAAGCGGCATGCCCTGTTCGGCACACCACTCGCCGAATTCGGTGAGGCGACGGCCGTACACCTTCATCTCGTCGTCGGAGAGGCGCGGCTTGGTCGCGAGCGGCTTGGAGCGGTCGCCCTGGATCGAACGACCGACCTCGCCATAAACAATGCAGGGCGCGTTGACGGCCTTGAACAGCTCGATCATCGGCGCGATGCGGTCTTTGTTGGCAGCAAGATCCTCGTCGACCAGCGTGCCGGAGAACCAGCCGCCGCAAAGCGTCACGTCGGCGGCGCGCAGGATGGGCAGCATCTCGGCCGGATTGTCGGGGAAGCGGCGGCCCTGCTCCATACCGGTAAAGCCCGCAGAGCGCGATTGGCGCAGGCATTCCTCCAGGGACACATCGTCGCTGAGTTCAGGAAGATCGTCGTTCCACCAGGCGATCGGCGACATGCCAAGTTTGGCTTTCATCAATAGTCTCCTCAAGGCATTGTTGGAAGAGCGGTCCCGCTATTCCGGAAAGTGAAATCAATCGATTAGCCGATGCGCTGGGCGGCGCGCGCCTTGACGTAAGCTGCGTGCGCCTTGTTGACCTGCTCGCGCGGGCTGACTTCGGGAACGGCAACGTCCCACCAGTAGCCGCCGGCTTCCGTCGTGATCAGCGGGTCAGTGTCGATCACGAAGACCGAGGTGCGATCGTTCTTCTTCGAGTCGGCGATTGCCTTCTCGAGCTCTGCGATCGACGCAACCTTGACCGCAACGGCACCCATGCTCTCGGCATGCGCCCGGAAATCGATCTCAGGCATCACTTCGTAATGCGCGTCCTTCAGCAGATTGTTGAAGTTTGCACCGCCGGTTGCCATCTGCAGCCGGTTGATGCAGCCATAGCCGCGGTTGTCGAGCAAGACGATGTTGAGCTTCAGGCCGAGCATGACCGACGTCGCGAGCTCCGAGTTCAGCATCATGTAGGACCCGTCCCCGACCAGGACGAAAACTTCCTTTTCGGGATGCGCCATCTTGGCACCCAGGCCGCCGGCAATCTCGTAGCCCATGCAGGAGAAGCCGTATTCCATATGGTAGCTGCCGGGTGCGGTGGCCGGCCAGAGCTTATGCATCTCGCCCGGCAGACCGCCAGCAGCGCATAGGCCGATTGCCTTTTCGAGGTCGATCGAACGGGTGACGGCGCCAATCACCTGGGCGTCGGAGGGCAGGGCGGCATTGGTGCTGGCCATCGCCTTGGCGGCGGCGTCCACCCAGACTTTCTTTTCCCGTTCGGCCTTCTCCGCCAGCCCGGCCGGTGCCTTCCAGCCGGCGAGCCCGCTCGAGACGGCCTTCAGTCCTTCGCGGGCATCGGCCACCAGCGTCTGGCCGTCGTGCTTCGCGGCATCGTAGGTAGCAATGTTCAAGCCGAGAACCTTGAGCTTCTCGTTCTGGAAGAGCGCCCAGGAACCCGTCGTGAAGTCCTGGCAGCGGGTGCCGACGGCGATGATCAGGTCCGTTTCGCCTGCAATCGCATTGGCCGCTGATGTGCCGGTAACGCCGACCGAGCCAAGCGCCAGCGGGTGCCGCTCGTCGATCGCCGACTTGCCGGCCTGCGTGACAACGACGGGAATCCGATGTTCCTCGGCAAAAGCCGTTAGTTCCTTGGTGGCCTGTGAATAGAGCACGCCGCCGCCAGCGATGATAACCGGCTTCTCGGATTTTCTGATGAGGGCGATGGCGTTCGCCAGTTCATCGACATCCGGACGCGGACGGCGCTGGGTCCAGACGCGCTCCTCGAAGAAGCTCTCCGGATAGTCGAACGCTTCCGCCTGCACGTCCTGGCACAACGACAGTGTGACCGGGCCGCAATCATATGGATCGGTCAGAACCTGCATGGCACGCTTCAGCGCCGAGATGATCTGTTCCGGCCGCGTGATCCGATCGAAATAGCGCGAAACCGAACGGAAGGCATCGTTCGCCGAAACCGTGCCGTCGCCGAAATCCTCGATCTGCTGCAGCACCGGATCCGGCGCGCGGTTGGCAAAGACGTCGCCTGGCAGGAAGAGGACCGGGATGCGGTTGACGTGGGCGACACCAGCAGCCGTCACCATGTTGAGCGCGCCGGGACCGATGGAGGTCGTGCAGGCCATGAAGCGTTGGCGGAAATTCGCCTTTGCATAGGCGATGGCCGCATGCGCCATGCCCTGTTCGTTATGGGCACGATAGGTCGGCAGTTCGCCGCGCACTTGGTAAAGCGCCTCGCCGATGCCGGCTACGTTGCCATGCCCGAAGATCGCCCAGACGCCGCCGAAGACCGGGACCTTCTTGCCGTCGACGATCGTCATCTGCTTCTTGAGAAAATGCGTAACGGCCTGAGCCATCGTCAATCGTACAGTCTTGCCCATGGGCACCTCCCAAATGCTCTAATTAATGTAGGCCGCGCGTTTTCAACCAGGCCTCGGTCAATTGGCGGAAGCGGCCAGCCATGTCGGCGATCGCTTCCTCGTCATTCATCTTGCCGGAAAGCCAGGCGCGAGCTGCTTCGGCAAAAATCGTGCGTCCCACGGCAAAGCCCTTCACGGAAGGAGCCGCCAGCGTCGCCTCAAAGCCTTTCACCAGCTCATCGGCAGGGGCTTCAAGGCCGAGCAGCACGATCCCGCGGCACCATGGGTCGTTCTTGGCGATCACTGCGTCTATTTTCTTCCAGGCGGCGGTCGAAGCCTGCGGCTCCAGCTTCCACCAGTCGGGCTTGATGCCAAGCGCATAGAGCTCTTCCATCGCGGTCGAAACCGTATCGTCCGTCAGCGGCCCGTTCTTGCTCGCGATGATCTCGACGAGCAGTTCGCGGCCGACCTTGCGGGCGGCTTCAAAGAGCGTGCGCAGCTTCTCCTGCTGCTCGGTCTTCAGCGCTGCCTGATCATCCGGATGGTAGAAGCAGAGGCACTTGATGCAATGATCGAGCGGCCATTCGACAAGTTGTGAGCCAATGTCCTGGCTGAACTCGAATCGCAGTGGCTTGGACCCCGGCAGTTCCACCGGACGACCAATCCACGCAAAGTTCTTGGTTGCCGCATCGAAGAAGGCGTCGCGCCCGAAGCGCTCATCGATCAGCATGCCGTAGCCGTTGCGGCCATCTGCAACACGGGCGGCAGCTTCCACCGCAAGGCGCTTGAAGGCGACGATCTTCTTGTAGTCGACACCGAGTTCGTCGCAGACGCTGGTGAGTTGCGAGCGGTGATCGATCGCGAGTGCCATGAGAAGCGGAATATCACCCTTGCGCGTCGAAGCCCAATGGATGTGGTTGATCGCTTCGTCCTTGCGCAAGGCGCGATGCTTGCTGCCGTATTTCAGGAAGAAGTCAAGCTCGGCCCAGGTCGGGTACTCCGGCGAGCAGAGCAGACGGGAGACGGCGAAAGCGCCGCACGCGTTGGCCCAGGTCGCACAAGTCTTCAGTGGCTCATTCTTCAGCCAGCCGCGCAAGAGGCCGGACATAAAGGCGTCGCCGGCGCCCAGCACGTTGAACACCTCGATGGCGAAACCTTCGCCGACAATGCCGTCTTCCAGATTGTCGCTGATCGGACCGTCATAGACGATGCAGCCCATGGCGCCGCGCTTGAGAACGATGGTTGCCGGCGACAGGCGGCGGATTTCCTTGAGTGCGCCGAGCACGTCATCCGCCCCGGAGGCAATCAGGATTTCCTCTTCGGTTCCGACGATCAAATCGCAGTCGGGAAGCGTTTCCTTCATCTTAGACGAGACGCGGTCAGACTTCACGTAGCGCTCGAAACCCTCGGCGTGACCGGCAAGGCCCCAGAGATTCGGCCGATAGTCGATATCGAAGATCACCTTGCGGCCATTGGCCTTGGCGATACGGATTGCCTTGCGTTGCGCGGCCTCCGTGTTCGGTCGCGAGAAATGTGTACCCGACACCAGCACCGCGCGCGACGATTTGATGAAGTTCTCATCTATATCGCCTTCATCGAGCGCCATGTCGGCGCAGTCGGAGCGATAAAAGATCATCGGGGACACGCCTTCGGCCTCCACGGCAAGAAGCACCAGCGCCGTCAGGCGTTCCCTATCGGTCTTGATGCCTTTCGTCTCGACGCCTTCGCGTGCGGACTGCTCGATGATAAAGCGGCCCATCTGCTCGTGGCCAACGCGGGTGATTAGGCCGGACTTGAGTCCGAGGCGCGCGGTTCCGATGGCGATATTGGCAGGGCAGCCGCCGACAGACTTGGCAAAGGAGCCGATGTCTTCGAGCCGCGAGCCGATCTGCTGCCCATAGAGGTCGACCGAGGAGCGGCCGATGGTGATCACGTCAAGCGATGGCTCCGGCTGCGAGCCCGGGTTCGGTTGTGCCATGATGTCCTCCCGCTAGATTTTAGCTACGCCTTGGTGCGTGCCGATTGCAGGTAATGAAACATTGGTTCCGTATTGTTGTCAATTCGGAATGTTTATTCCATTTTTCATTTCACCGATTTTGGGTGAGTTCTTTTCCGCCGCCGCTCGGCAATGGCGACTGGCAGGGCCATCGTCAGTGCCATAGAGGCAGAGAGCGAGCGAAAACCGGCAAAGTCCGCCTCCGCCACCTCGAACCAGCAGGTGGCGCGGGCAGCCAGCGGCGAAAACGCCGAATCGGTGATGGCGACGACAGGCACGCCGCGATCGGCCAGCGCTTCCGCCTGGCTCAGGCTATCGGCGGCATAGGGCGAGAAGCTTGCGGCTATTGCCGCATCGTTCTGCGTCGCGAATTGCACCATCTCCGGATCGACGCCATTTGGCGAAGCGACGATCTGGTGCCGGATATTCAGCTTCGAGAAGGCATAGGTCATATGCGCTGTCAACGGATAGGAACGCCGCTTGGCGATCAGATAGATCGTCTCGGCAGCCGCGAGAATATCGACAGCCTTGGTAAAGGTGTCCGTCTGTACTGTGGCTGCCAGCCGGTTGACCGATTGGCTTGCGGCCGAAATGAAGCCGGAAAGCAGGCTGGCATCTTCGTCCTCGCCGCTTGCCCGCTCCAGCGTCACAAGCCGCTCTTCATATGTCAGGGTGCGGTCGCGCAGGCGCTCGCGAAAGATACTCTGCAGGTCCGAGAATCCCCCATAACCCAAATGGTGCGCGAGGCGTACGAGCGTCGACGGCTGCACGTCGGATGCCGCCGCGATGCTTGCCGTCGTGCCGAACGCAATTTCGTCAGGATTGCCGAGAGCAAAGGCCGCGACCTGCGCAAGTCGCTTCGGCATGGTTGCTTTCCGTTCGATGATGATGCTGCGTAGGCTCTCGAAGTCGCGCGGAACCCTGGCGGTCGTTTTGCTGTCACTGTCCATGCGTGCGGTCCGTTGAACGAAATAAACATTCCATATCGAAGACCATAAATGATTTTCGCCCGCGAGCCCAATTGTTTTTATTGCATTGAAATCCAAGCGTTTTGAACAGTTTTGACACCCGTTGCGGCAAAAGTATGCAGGAAGGGACGCTTGTCAAAATGATCTAAATATTCCAAAAATCCGGCTGGCATCTGGAGGAGATACGATGAAATCACTGGGAATCGGCCTGATCGGCACCGGCTATATGGGCAAATGCCATGCGCTCGCATGGAATGCGGTAAAGACCGTCTTCGGCGACGTCGAGCGTCCACGCTTGGTTCACCTCGCCGAAGCCAATGCCGAGCTTGCTGGGAAGCGCGCCTCCGAATTTGGTTTCGAAAAGGCGACCGCCGATTGGCACACGCTGATCGCCGATCCCGAAGTCGACGTCGTTTCCGTCACCACGCCGAACCAGTTCCACGCGGAGATGGCGATTGCCGCGCTCGAAGCCGGCAAGCATGTCTGGTGCGAGAAGCCGATGGCGCCGGCCTATGCCGATGCCGAACGCATGCTGAAGACGGCAAGGGCCTCGGGCAAGGTCGCCGTTCTCGGCTACAACTACATCCAGAATCCGGTGATGCGGCATATCAAGGCGCTGATCGAGGAAGGGGCGATCGGCGCCGTCAATCACATCCGCGTCGAGATGGACGAGGACTTCATGGCTGATCCCGATGTCTTCTTCTATTGGAAGAGCGAACTTTCGGCCGGTTATGGCGCGCTGGATGATTTCGCCGTACACCCGCTGTCTCTACTTTGGTATCTGTTCGGTCACGTGGAGGCTGTCATCACCGATATGGTGAAGCCCTACGGCAGCCGGCCAGTGAAGGAAGGTGGTCGCCGCGATGTCGAAAATCACGACGCGGCCAATGTCTTGATGCGCTTCGGCGGAGGTATCTCCGCTGTCTTGATGGCGAACCGCGCCGCTTGGGGGCGAAAGGGTCGAATCGCTTTGCAGATATTCGGCTCGAAGGGCTCGATTACCTACGATCAAGAGCGCATGAACGAATTCGAGCTCTATCAGGCGCAGGGCCGTGGCTCCGAACAGGGCTTCCGCAAGATACTGGCCGGCCCGGCTCACCAACCCTATGATCGCTTTATTCCGGCGCCAGGCCACGGGCTTGGCTTCAACGACCTGAAAATCATAGAATGCCGCGAATTGATCCGCGCAATTTCCGGTGAGCCGTCGTCGATCGTGACATTCGAAGACGGTCTTAGGATAGAGAAGTCCGTTCACGCCATGGCACAGTCATTCCACGAGCGCCGCTGGATCGAGATCGACTGAGGTCGATCCGCTACCGGTTGACGGCGCTGGGGGCAGGGGCTAGGCCTTTGCTGGAACGCGCGAATGGATGCTGGGAGTGGGAACGTGACGGACAGATTGGTGATCATCGGCGCCGGGCAGGCGGGTTTTGCACTGGCCGCGAAACTGCGCGCATTGAAGGATACGCGTCCGATCTCCATCGTCGGCGCTGAGGACGTGCTGCCCTACCAACGTCCGCCGCTGACCAAGAAATATCTGCTTGGCGAGATGGCGTTCGATCGCCTGCTGTTTCGCCCTGAGCACTGGTATCCGGACAATGATGTCGAGATTCTGCTTGCCACATGGGCCGAGCAGATTAAGCCGGACAGCAAGCAGGTCCTGCTGCAGGACGGTTCCGTCCTCGACTACGATACCTTGGCACTGACCACCGGTTCCTCGCCGCGCAGTCTGCCGGCGACCATCGGCGGAGATCTCGAGGGCGTGTATGTCGCACGCGACAAGCGCGACGCCGACTGTTTGGCGGACGAAATGCGCCCGGGACGCCGCGTCCTTATTATAGGCGGCGGCTACATCGGCCTCGAAGCCGCAGCCGTTGCCCGCCATCGCGGCTTGGAGGTGACGGTGATCGAGATGGCCGACCGAATCCTTCAGCGCGTCGCCGCCAAGGAAACCGCCGACATCATGCGGGTGATTCACGAAGCGCATGACGTCGTCATTCGCGAAAAAACCGGCTTGAAGCGTCTCCTGGGCAAGGACGGCCATGTCGTCGGCGCCGAGCTTTCCGACGGTTCGGTCATCGATATCGATTTCGCCATCGTGGGGATTGGCGTCGCGCCGAACGACCAGCTTGCCAAGGATGCGGGAATCGAGGTCGGAAACGGCATCATCGTCGATGAATTCGGGCGAACCTCCGACCCATCGATCTTTGCGGCCGGCGATTGCACGTCGCTTCCCTGGCAGGATGGCCGCATCCGCCTGGAGTCAGTGCAGAACGCCGTCGATCAGGCAGAAGCCGTGGCAGCGGTGATCGCCGGCGGCAACGCGCCTTACGATCCCAAGCCGTGGTTCTGGTCGGACCAGTATGATGTGAAATTGCAGATCGCCGGCTTCAACCTCGGCTATGACGAGACATTGCTTCGTCCGGGTTCGCGCGAAGGTGCTCATTCGATCTGGTATTTCAAGGACGGCGTGCTCATTGCCGTAGATGCGATCAACGATGCGAAAGCCTACGTGACGGGCAAGAAACTGCTAGAATCGGGGATCAACCCTGACAAGGCGATCCTTGCCGACGCATCCGCCGATCTCAAGCAGTTGCTGAGCTGAGGCCGCTCGCAACCGCATCAGGTGAAAAAGCCGAAAAAGCGCTTGCGTCACCTGGCGAATGACTCTATCAGGCTCCCACCGGAGAGGTGGCCGAGTGGTCGAAGGCGCTCCCCTGCTAAGGGAGTATACGTCAAAAGCGTATCGAGGGTTCGAATCCCTTCCTCTCCGCCATCGCAATCATTGTCCATACCGAAGACATAGGTAACAGAGCGTACCTAAGACATGGATGACAACCTCGTGCCGAACGGGTTGTCGATGGTTGCAAGGTTCTTTGCTCCAGGTCGATATATCCCAGATCATAGTGCATGAAGCTGACGAGCCAAATACCGTCGTCGACTTCCATGATACCGAGTTTCTGGCATCACGGTCGATATGTTGACCTTCTTGCGGTAGAGGCAGATGCGGCCGCAATGGGTCACCAGCGCCCCGGCCGTTTTCTTGCGGACGGCCCGGCCTGATGCGCTCCAGCGCGATGCCGAGCCGCAGCCACCAGGCCGACAGCTTCGATAGATTGCAGAGCCCCGTTGGGGCTGGCGAACGGCAAGCCGTTGTCGCTACGAATCGCGAGCGGCAGGCCACGCTCTGCAAACAGCCGCCCGAATGCGTCGAAGACAGCCCGCTCTCGCGTCGACTCAAAGGCTTCGCAGGCGAGAAGATAATGTGACGCCTGGTCGGTGACCGTCAGCGGATAACAGTATCGGCCATCGCCGAGCTGCAACTGGTTGGCATAACGCACCGGCCTTCGAGACCGATCCGTCAGCGCCTCCAGGCCGTCATCCTTGTAGCGATTGAAGATTTTGTAGCCGGTCTTGCGCGAGATGCCGAACTCCCGGCACACATCGCTCATGCCTTCGCCCTCAAGCAGCCGGGCGACGAAACGTAGACCTTCCTCCATCACCGAAGTCTCATTTCCCACGGCATCAACACCTCCCGCGAAAAAGCGAAAACTGTTAACCATGTCTCCGGTACAAAACGTCACCTATCTCTCTCAGGTCGGGCACATCGCACAATCAGTTTTGACATGATCGTCCTCATGGGGCGCTATCCTTAATGCCCGAAGGCTACCACCTTCGCGCTCGGCGCGCCGAATCTCGCGTCAGCAGAATCGAACTGAGAATCATCTTTAGTCAGCAAAACTGATTCTGCCCCGATTGAAGGTGCAGCCCGCGGCGGGCGCCAAGTCCTTATCATCCGCATCTTCCATAAAAGACGCGAATCTGGCGAGAAACTGGTTCCAATGTGGCACAATCCACAGCCGCGTGCCGCCGCTCAACGCCGGTAAACTCCCGAAGAATCAGGGGTTTCTTAATAAAGTATAAAGAAACGAGAGGGGCGCATGCCGCATTTGTGACCTTTCAGCAACAGCGCATGCGGAAGGGTGTCGCAAATACCCCAAACGGGCAAGTTGGTGATTGCGTGACAGTCCCCGTCTTGTATTTTCAACTTCGGAAGCGAGGGCGGTTGATCGTCCGACTTCTTGAAACATGGGGATGGGGCAGGGAACGCTGCTCTAACGGCGAAAAACCCAGACCCGATCGAAACTTTGAATTGGAGGTCAATATGAACATCAAGAGCCTTCTTCTCGGCTCCGCTGCTGCTCTCGCAGTAGTTTCCGGTGCTCAGGCTGCTGACGCTATCGTTGCTGCTGAGCCGGAACCGGTTGAATACGTCCGCGTCTGCGACGCTTACGGCACCGGCTACTTCTACATCCCGGGCACAGAAACCTGCCTGAAGATTGAAGGTTACATCCGTTTCCAGGTTGATGTTGGTCCGGATGAATCTGGTCCGTCCAGCTGGGATGCGTTTACCCGTGGTCAGGTTCAGTTCACGGCCAAGAGCGACACCGAGTACGGCCCGCTCACCGGCGTGATCGTTCTGCAGTCGAATGCCGATGCTGCCAGCTCTGCTTTCCAGAGCACGATCCTTGACTCGGCCTACCTTGACATCGCCGGCTTCCGCGCTGGTCTGTTCTACAGCTGGTGGGATGATGGCCTGTCTGGCGAAACCGATGACATCGGCAGCCCGGTCACCCTGCATAACTCGATCCGTTATCAGTACGAGAGCGGCGACTTTTATGCTGGTATCTCGGTTGACGAGCTGGAAGATAGCCCGTTCTACAATGGCGAGACCCCGAACAACGTCGGCGTTGCTGTCGGTCTCGGTGGCAAGGCTGGTGCCTTCTCGTATCAGGTCACGGCCGGCTACGACACTGACAACGAAGCTGGTGCCGTCCGCGCCATGGGTACGGTTGCTGTTGGTCCGGGCACGTTCGGCCTCGCAGCTGTCTGGGCAAGCGATCCGGGCGCGTACTACAACGCTGCTGAATGGGCAATCGCTGCTGAATACGCGATCCAGGCAACCGACAAGCTGAAGATCACCCCCGGTGCTCAGTGGTACGGTAACTACGGCGTAGTTAACGGCGCTACCGACGCCGACTTCGGCAACGACGACGCTTGGAAGGTCGGTCTGACGGTTGATTACCAGATCACCGACAACTTCTACGCCAAGGCCACTGTCAACTATCTCGACGGCGACAACATCGACGACGTCACGACTGGCTACTTCCGCCTGCAGCGTGCATTCTAATCTGGTTTGACTTCGGTCAATCAGGAGAGCCCGGCTTTCGAGCCGGGCTTTTTCTGTCTGTGGGACGTTGCAGGAGCGAACTCCTTGGTTGCGTCGCCTCTATGCTTCTGCAACGAAGCGCCGGATATGCCTGAAGATTGGCTCCAGATGAAGCAGCGGCGCGTGCCCCTGGCCAGGCGCCTCCAGGATCGCAAGTGATGGATGTCGAGCGTTCATCTCGGCGAGCGTGTCGTCCGAGAGAAGATCCGAATATTCCCCCTTGATGACCATTAGTGGCTTTGCAGCCAATTGATCGTAGTACAGCCAGAGATCCGATAGCGGCTGGTCGAAATCAATCATCTGCAACTGAGCGGCAATGGCGGGATCGAAATCGGCGACGGGCATGCCATCGGCGTCGCGATAGATCGCCGCGGCCATCTCCTGCCAGTCATGCTCTTGGAGGGCGGGGAAATACCGCCTATGGCAGGCCTTGAGGAACGCGACGGCTTCCGGCCAGTCGCGCGGCGGCGCGGCGGAATTGAGATAGTCACGAATGCGCTTGAGGCCGCTTGGCTCGATCTTCGGCCCGATGTCGTTGAGAATGACCGCGGCAATCAGATCCGGCCTCATCTCAGCCAGAAGATGAAGAATCAGTCCGCCCCGCGAGGTGCCGATGAAGATGGCGCGATCGATGCCGAAATGCTGGCAGGCCGATACGACATCCTGGCTCTCGACGCGGAGATTGTAGTTCGCCTTGTCGACATCCCGGTCGGAGCGGCCCCGTCCGCGATAGTCGAGCGTGATGACGCGTCTCGGTGTTGCTGGATCAGTCGACAGTAACAGCGCCAGTTGGTGAAAATCGCGCGAGTTTCGCGTCAATCCGGGCAAACAGATAATCGGCAGGCGGTCCGCGATCTCGGGGCCGCCATAGTCTCGCGCATGGAGCGTCAGTCCATCATCGCTCCGGTAGGTTATTGCCCGGAAGCCATCGTCTCTTGCCGTATCCACGCTCATCGTCCTCCAGCCTGTAGCGGGTACAGCTTAGCGAGGCCGGCAATATTCGCAAATCGCGACTAGGAGGAGCGACCGCCGATCAGGTCGCGGACGATGTCGCTCGGCTGGCCGAGCCGCGCCTTGTAGACTTCGTAGTTCTCCATCACCCGCTGCACATAGTTGCGCGTCTCGGGGAAGGGTATCCGCTCGATCCAGTCGACGATGGTGTCGATCGATTGGCCGCGTGGGTCGCCGTAGCGGCCGATCCATTCGGGTACCCGCTTGGGACCGGCATTGTAGGCGATGAAGGTCATAATATAGGATCCGCCAAAGGCATCGATCTGCTCGCCGAGATAATGTGCCCCGAGTGTCGCATTGTAGCCGGCGTCGGCCGTCAGCCGATCCTTGGAATACGCGATGTTGTGGCGCTTGGCGACGGCCTTGGCCGTTCCCGGCAATATTTGCAGCAGTCCGCGCGCATCCGCGGCCGAAACAGCGGCCGGATTGAAAGCGCTCTCCTGACGGGCGATCGCGTAAGCGAGCGCCTTGCCGGAACCGGAAATGTTGGCATTGGTCGGAATGACGCCGAGAGGGAAGGCCAGTGCTGCGACATCGACGCCGCGCGAATAGGCAATCTTGCCGACCTGCAGCGACAGATGGTGGTCGCCGGAGCGCTCCGCCTGCGCGCTCAAAACCGCAAGTTCGCCGGGGCTCTGCAGTTGCTCTGCGAGCGCCAGATACAGGCTCTGCGCCCGCCAGCCGTGGCCGGCCGCATCAAGGCGGGCGATGGCCTGTACCGCTTCGCGTGCGAGATAGTGTTGCCGGTCGGCCTGGCTGGGCGATGGGTAGGTCACATTCAGTGTCTTGCGGCCGAGCTTGTCGCTGGCGAGTTGCCCATAAAAGGTCGTCGGATAGCTAGCGGCCTTGGCGTAGAACTCGGAAGCCTTGCCAGGTCCGCCGGCCTCGGCGGACCGTCCTATCCAGTACCAGGCGCGCGATACGGAAATCGGTCCATTGGAAAAGTTGAGGATCTTGCGAAAATGCACCTGTGCGGCCGCGGGGTCCTGCAGGCCGCGCAGCGCGTACCAACCCGCATGGAACTCCGCCTCGACGATGTCGGTCGGTGTCGTTGCTGCATAGTTGGCAACGATCCCATAGGCGGCCTTGAATTCCCCCTGGTCGACGAGGCCGCGGCTGACGATTCGTTGCTCGTTCCACCACTCGCCTGCATTGACCAGTTCATCGCGATTGCGAGGCGCCTTCTGCAGCAGCTTGGCGGCCTCCGCATACTTGTCCTGTTTTCGCAGGTATTCGATACGTGCGAAGAGATAACCGGCATCGCCTTTCCACTGGCCGTCGACAGCGGCAAGAAGCGCGCCGGCGTTGGGCGCCTTGTTCATGACGGCCGCCCAGGCCTTGTAGAGCGATTGAGCCTGACCCATGTCGCCAAAACGCTTGGCCTGCGCCGCACGGTTGCGATACATCAGGTAGTCCATTCGCGCCTTATGATCGGCGGGCGTCAGCAAGCCGGAAAACTCCGCCAGAATCTTATCTTCGGTCGGCTTGTCTAGCGTTTCACCGCGCCAGACCTTGCGAATATACCTAGCCGCCTGGCTCTGCTTGCCTGTTGCAACGAGTGCACGTGAAAGGATCATCGCACCCGAAGTCGTCTCCGGTGCTGTCTGCCCAAAGGCGGCCAGAATAGAGCTGGGGCCAGGGTTTTCGTCGTAGAGGGCGCGTTCGGAATAAGCGCGCAATTTCGCAAGCCCCGGCCACCCCTGTAATTCCTGTGCGGCGGCAGCAATCTCTGTAGAGGGAATGCCTTTTTGTCCGGAGACCGCTATCGCCCAGGTCAGAATATGGCGGTCAAGCGTCCCACGTCCCATGCGGTCGCGAATGGAAAGGGCCTGCAGTGGATCATTGTCCGAAAGCGCATCCAACCCTGACTTCAAATCGCTGTTGACGGGTGTGATTGCCTGGCTGCGCGGAATCGAACCGGTGACGATCGATTCCGGCACCGATGTTTGCGGGACAAAACCGATCGGCTTTACGTCGGGAACGGGGGCGTCCTCGTTCGGAAGCGAAGACGCGACGCTGCTCCACGCGGCGGCGGCAAAGCCGAGGGCGGACAGGATCAGGACTGCTTTCTTCATGGGACACTCACAACGAAAACACGCCCAACCATTTGACGGGAGCCATCTTAACGAAAGCTTACTGAAGTCAGTAAACTTCGTTCACATTTGCTATCGGAATTTTGCCCTAAACCAATCCATGCGCGCTTGTCGCGGCGATTTCACCGCACTATGGTGCCCCACCAATATTCAAGGAATGCGGCCGAAGCGTGAATTCGGCCATGAGGAGTTCTGCATGTTCCAGGGATCCATTCCCGCTCTCGTCACTCCCTTCACTGATGCTGGCCAGGTGGATGAGGCCTCGTTCGCGAGCCACGTCGACTGGCAGATCAAGGAAGGCAGCAGTGGTCTCGTTCCGGTCGGCACGACCGGCGAATCTCCCACGCTGTCGCATGCCGAGCACAAACGGGTGGTGGAACTCTGTATCGAAGCCGCAGCCAAGCGCGTGCCCGTGATGGCCGGCGCTGGTTCGAACAACACGCGTGAAGCGATCGAACTTGCTCAGCATGCAGAGAAGGCAGGCGCGGATGCCATCCTTGTCGTCACACCCTACTACAACAAGCCGACACAGAAGGGGTTGATCGCGCATTTTTCGGCGATCGCCGATGCTGTAAAGCTGCCAATCTATATCTACAATATCCCGGGCCGTTCGGTGATCGACATGACACCGGAGACCATGGGGGCGCTTGCCAAGGCACACTCCAATATCGCTGGCGTCAAGGATGCGACCGGAAAGATTGAGCGCGTGTCTGAACAGCGTCTCACCTGTGGCAAGGAATTCAGGCAGCTGTCGGGCGAAGATGCGACGGCACTCGGGTTCAACGCCCATGGCGGTGTCGGCTGCATCTCGGTGACGGCCAACGTGGCGCCGCGCCTTTGCGCGGAGTTCCAGGCAGCGACGCTTGCCGGTGACTACGCGAAGGCGTTGGAATATCAGGATCGCCTGATGCCGCTGCACAAAGCAATCTTTCTGGAGCCCGGCCTCTGCGGAGCAAAGTATGGCTTGGCAAAGCTGGGGCGGATGAGCCGCAACGTGCGTTCGCCGCTGGTATCGACGCTAGAGCCTGCCACGGAAGCGGCGATCGATGCCGCCATGCGCCATGCCGGCTTGCTGAACTAAGGCAGCCGCTCGAACTGCCTTCACAGCCGGGCGATGTTCCCTTACATACAAGGTACGAGATAAGGGCGCGACAATCGCGCCCTCAAGCATTTGGAATGTGTCATGGCTCCCAAAGGCAGCGAACGCGTGGTCAAGAAGATCGTTGCGGAGAACCGCAAGGCGCGCTTCAACTATGAGATCATCGATACCTACGAAGCCGGCCTCGTGCTCAAGGGCACCGAGGTCAAGTCGCTGCGCGAGGGTAAGGCCAATATCGCGGAATCCTATGCCTCGGACGAGGACGGCGAGATCTGGCTGATCAACTCCTACTTGCCGGAGTATCTGCAGGCAAACCGCTTCAATCACGAGCCGCGTCGGCGCCGCAAACTCCTCCTTTCCAGCCGCGAGATCAATCGCCTACGGGCAGGGATCAACCGTGAAGGCATGACCTTGGTCCCGTTGAAGATCTATTTCAACGATCGCGGCCGCGCAAAGATGGAACTGGCGCTTGCCAAGGGCAAGAAGCTCCACGACAAGCGCGAGTCGGAGAAGGAGCGCGATTGGAACCGACAGAAGAGCCGTCTTCTGAAGGATAACGGCTAGCCAACATCCCGGCGGCATTTCTGCCCGGACATAATGGCACTCCATTGATCGGTCTAAGCTTCCAGATCGGTTGGCGCGGCGGTTTCGGTGGGCCGCGGCGGCCGCTCCGAGGGATCGCGCCCGATTTCGCTCTTCAGGGACAGGAGATCGATGAAGTGATCGGCCTGTCGGCGCAGGTCGTCGGCAATCATCGGCGGTTGTGTTGCCATCGTCGATATGACGGAGACCTTTCGGCCCTTGCGCTGCAGCGCCTCGACGAGTGTCGTGAAGTCTCCATCGCCGGAGAAGATGACGAGATGGTCGACGGTCTCCGATTGCTCCATCGCGTCGATCGCAAGCTCGATGTCCATGTTGCCCTTGATCTTTCGGCGGCCCATCGAATCCGTGAATTCCTTCGCCGGCTTGGTGACGACCTTATAGCCGTTGTAGTCCAGCCAATCGATCAGCGGACGAATGGAGGAATACTCCTGATCTTCGATTAGCGCTGTATAGTAGTAGGCGCGCAAGAGATAGCCGCGTTTCTGAAATGCCTTCAACAGCTTGCGGTAGTCGATATCGAAACCAAGGCTTTTGGACGCAGCGTAGAGATTGGCGCCATCGATAAAAAGAGCAATTTTTTCGCGTGGATCAAACATCGCGTACCAATCCAATGTGAGCAATCGTGGTGCTTCCGTCAAAATCCAAAGAAACAATGGGTTATGCGGCCGCTTGGAACAATTCTTACTTTATGAACTATTCATATAAGAGAGATTTAGGGCACGATTCGCGATATTCCAAGCAACTTTTGGTGGAAACCCGCTTTCGGTTTCAAAATTCGCCGCCGTCGCCCGTTGGGGCTTCGCACAATGAAAACTTGAATTTGTCCGGTTTTAATTGTATCGGGCGTGTTAATCCCGAGATCACGACCGCAAAGGACAGGCAATGGCCCGTGTCACCGTAGAAGACTGCATTGATAAAGTTGAGAACCGCTTCGAGTTGGTTCTGCTTGCCAGCCACCGTGCCCGGCTGATTTCCCAGGGCGCCTCGATCACCATCGATCGTGACAACGATAAGAACCCGGTTGTGGCGCTTCGCGAGATTGCCGATGAGACGCTGTCTCCGGACGACCTCAAGGAAGATCTGATCCACTCGCTGCAGAAGCATGTCGAAGTCGACGAGCCCGAGCCCGATGCGGCGAGCCTCATCGCAGCCGGCGGCGTCGCTGCCGCCGATAGCGAAGAGCAGGAGGATCTTCCCGAAACGATCACCTTCGACCAGATGTCGGAAGAAGAGCTTCTGGCTGGCATCGAAGGCCTTGTGCCGCCGGAAAAGAGCGACGATTACTAATCGTCAAGCTTGCGCCGTTATTGCTTCGGCATATTATTGCATATTATGTGCGCCAATCCGTGATTGGCGCGCTTTTCTTTTTTAATGGAGTGGTTTCGGGATGATGCGGCAGTACGAGCTCGTGGAGCGGGTTCAGAAATATAAGCCCGATGCCAACGAAGCCCTGCTGAATAAAGCCTATGTCTATGCAATGCAAAAGCATGGACAACAGAAACGTGCCAGCGGCGATCCCTACATCTCGCATCCGCTGGAAGTCGCCGCCATTCTTACCGACATGCATCTCGACGAGTCGACGATCGCCGTCGCCCTGCTGCACGACACCATTGAGGATACGACGGCGACGCGCGCCGAGATCGACGAGCTGTTCGGAGAAGACATCGGTCGGTTGGTCGAAGGTCTGACGAAGATCAAGAAGCTCGATCTCGTCACCAAGAAGGCCAAGCAGGCCGAAAACCTGCGCAAGCTGCTCCTCGCCATCTCCGACGACGTGCGCGTGCTACTCGTAAAGCTTGCAGACCGACTGCACAACATGCGCACGCTGGATCACATGTCACCGGAAAAGCGTGCGCGCATTTCCGAGGAGACAATGGATATCTACGCACCGCTCGCCGGGCGCATGGGTATGCAGGATATGCGCGAGGAACTGGAAGACCTCTCGTTCCGCCACATCAACCCGGAAGCCTACGAGACGGTCACTGGGCGGCTTGAGGAACTCTCCAAGCGCAACGAAGGTCTGGTCAAGAAGATCGAGACCGAACTGGGCGATCTGCTCGAAGCAAACGGACTGACCGGCGCCATCGTCAAGGGGCGTCAAAAGAAGCCTTACTCCGTGTTCCGCAAGATGCAGTCGAAGTCGCTGTCCTTCGAACAGCTTTCGGACGTCTACGGTTTCCGCATCATCGTCGATGATATTCCGGCTTGCTACCGGGCTCTCGGTATCGTTCACACCCGCTGGCGCGTGGTTCCTGGGCGCTTCAAGGACTATATCTCGACGCCGAAGCAGAATGACTACCGTTCGCTGCACACGACGATCGTCGGCCCGTCCAGCCAGCGCATCGAGCTGCAGATCCGTACCCGGCGCATGCACGAGATCGCGGAGTTCGGTATCGCCGCCCACACGCTCTACAAGGATGCCGCTTCGACCTCTGACAACGATATCCTGTCGCGTGAGTCCAACGCCTATTCATGGCTGCGACACACGATCGAGGCGCTTGCCGAAGGAGACAGCCCGGAGGAGTTCCTGGAGCATACAAAGCTCGAGTTGTTCCAAGATCAGGTCTTCTGCTTCACGCCCAAGGGCAAGCTGATCGCGCTTCCGCGAGGCGCGACCCCGATTGACTTTGCCTATGCGGTTCACACCAATATCGGCGACACGACGGTCGGCGCCAAGATCAACGGTCGTATCATGCCGCTCGTGACCCGGCTGGCAAATGGCGATGAGGTCGAGATCATTCGCTCCGGCGTGCAGGTGCCACCTGCAGCCTGGGAAGAGATTGTGGTAACGGGCAAGGCGAGGGCCGCGATCCGCCGCGCCACCCGATTGGCCATCCGCAAGCAGTATGCCGGCCTCGGCCATCGCATTCTGGAGCGCACCTTCGAGCGGGCCGGCAAGATCTTCTCGCGCGAAGCGATGAAGCCCGCGCTCCATCGGCTTGGGCAGAAGGATGTCGAAGACGCCATCGCCGCTGTCGGTCGTGGCGAGATGTCGTCGCTCGACGTGTTGCGCGCCGTTTATCCGGACCATCTGGAAGAACGCGTGACGCCCAAGCCGAGCGGTGACGACGGTTGGTTCAATGTTCGCAGTGCCTCGGGCATGATCTTCAAGATACCGGGCAAGGCGAAGTCGGGTGTCGATCGCGCGGTCGCGGACCTCAAAGCCGATATCGATATGGATACCATGCCGATCCGTGGCATTTCGAGCAATGTCGATGTGCAGTTTGCGCCGACGGGCGCCGTACCCGGTGACCGCATCGTTGGGATCATGAATACGACGGAGAAGGGCAACGGTATCACGATCTATCCGATCCAGTCGCCGACGCTGCAGCGTTTCGATGATCAGCCGGACCGTTGGATCGATGTTCGCTGGGATCTTGATGAGGCTAACAAGTCGCGCTTCGTGGCGCGGATCATGGTCAACGCGTTGAACGAACCCGGCACCTTGGCTAAGCTCGCCCAGACCGTTGCTGGCGTCGACGTCAATATTCGGGTGTTCAACACAGTGCGCGTCGCAACCGACTTCACCGAGATGACGCTCGATGTTGAGGTTTGGGACCTTCGGCAACTGAATCAGCTGCTTGCCCAGCTGAAGGATCTGGAGTGCGTCGCGACGGTTCGCCGACTTTACGAATAGGCCGGCGAAGCCGGTTGGTGGGCTGTCTGCACATTTTATGATCGTTTCGTGACCAAAGTCGCGCTGATATAAGGCGAGTTATGCGCATGGCGCATGGCTGCGCCGACCTTAGAGCGTTGGTAATTGCTGCTGCGAGCGCCTATCTTCCAGTCATCAGGAAATGAACAGAAGATGAGGCAAAGAAATGTTTACACCGATCAAGAAGATCGCCCGCGCACTGCGCGCACCGACTGCTGAAGAGCGCGAAATGGCTTACCTGAACGGTTCGTTTGACCGTATCGATCTTGAATATCGTCAGCGTCAGGTTGACCGCGGTCTTTTCCGCGCCCGTTAATATCGGGTCTATACTTGAAGAATGGAAGGGGCGTATTGCATATCGCGCCCCTGGTGAGTGCTCAGTCTGCAATGATCAAATAATGACTGAGATGGTTTGACGCTCTTGTCAGCCTGGTGCGGGTTGCACTACATACGCGCCATGTTGTTCCGACGTCGAAAACCTGCTGGATTCCGTGAAAAGCTGCGTGAGTTGTTATGGCCTCGCAAGGGATTCTTGCGGCCGCTCCGCTATCTCACGATGCGTGTTCTGCGCTTGACGGCGTCGCCGCACGCCGTTGCCATGGGTGTCGCCGCAGGGATCTTTGTGTCCTGGACGCCCTTTATTGGCGTTCATTTCGTCATGGCCTTCGTGCTCAGTTATCTCTTCTCCGGCAACATGGTCGCCGCTGCGCTTGGCTGCGCGGCTTTCGGCAATCCGCTGACCTATCCGTTCATCTGGGGGGCGACCTGGGAGATCGGTCACCTGCTGCTTGCTCGTCAGGATACGATGCAGGGGCACTCGATCGATCTCGGCGCCCTGTTCCATGAGCTGCATTTCAGCGAGCTCTGGCGACCCGTTCTCGAGCCGATGCTGGTTGGCTCCATCCCACCGGCACTTTTGACTTCCGCTATTGTCTACTTCGCGACCTTCTACACCGTGAGGGGCTTCCAGGCGCGCCGCCGCGAACGCCTGATGATGCGTGCCCGTGTACGGCTGTCACATCCAGCGCAGGAAACCGTATGATTATCGGTATCGGCAGCGATCTCATCGACATCAGGCGCGTCGAGAAATCCCTCGAACGCTTCGGCGAGCGTTTTACCAGTCGCTGCTTCACCGAGATCGAGCGGGCAAAGTCCGATCGGCGTGCCAATCGCGCGGCCTCCTATGCCAAGCGCTTTGCCGCCAAGGAAGCTTGCTCCAAGGCTCTTGGAACGGGCATGGCGCAAGGGGTGTTCTGGAAGGATCTCGGCGTCGTGAACCTGCCAAGTGGCAAGCCGACGATGAAGCTGACGGGCGGGGCAGCCGAGATGTTGCAATCGCTGCTGCCGGCGGGCCACAAGGCTGCCATTCATTTGACGATAACGGATGATTATCCCTTGGCGCAGGCTTTCGTCATCATTGAAGCCTTGCCCGAAAATGCCTGATCAGCGACGTAGAGTCGCTTTTAATGTTGGCGCCATTGCCGCAATCGGCCGAAGCCGCTAGAGAGAAGCAAACAAGAGTTGTGCCCTTGGGGTGCATTGAAGGAATAAGACTGCGTGTCCGAAAAAGTCGAAACCAAGCCGAACGCCCTGTGGGAAAACATCAAGGTCATCGCCCAGGCGCTGATTTTGGCAATGGTTATCCGAACGGTATTTTTTCAGCCGTTCACGATTCCGTCCGGCTCCATGATGCCGACTCTGCTTGTCGGCGACTACATCTTCGTCAACAAGTTCGCCTACGGCTATTCGAAGTACTCGCTGCCCTTCTCGCCGAACCTCTTCAGCGGCCGCATCTTCGCGAGCGAGCCGAAGCGCGGCGACATCGTTGTCTTCCGTTTCCCGCCGAACCCGGACGTCGATTACATCAAGCGTCTGGTCGGTCTTCCCGGCGATCACATTCAGGTCACGGAAGGTGTGCTCTACGTGAACGGCAAGCCGGTTCCGAAGGTACCGGATGGCACGTTCAATTCCGACTACGCCCAGGATCCGGGCCAGGACGTGCCCGTGTTCCGCGAGACGCTGGATAATGGTGTTAGCTACGATACGCTGGATCAGTCCCCGGTTTCGCGCGGCGACAACACGCGCGAGTTCATCGTTCCTGAAGGTCACTACTTCATGATGGGCGATAATCGCGACAATTCGCTCGACAGCCGCTTCGATGTTGGCTTCGTGCCGGCGGAGAACCTGGTCGGTCGCGCCAGCGTCATCTTCTTCTCGCTCGGCAACGACACTTCATTCCGCGAGATCTGGAAGTGGCCAACGAACATGCGTTGGGATCGTCTCTTCAAGGGCGTTGAATGAGTAAGGCGCAGACGCTCTCGGCGGCGGATCGAACAAGGCTTGAGGCCCTGATCGGTCACCAGTTCGCCGAGAAAGAGCGGCTCGATCGGGCTTTGACTCATGCGAGCGCCCGCACGCAGAAGGGCGGGAACTACGAGCGTCTGGAGTTTCTTGGCGACCGTGTGCTTGGCCTCTGCGTCGCCGAACTGCTCTTCCGCACGTTTGGCGCGGCGACTGAGGGCGAACTTTCGGTACGCCTCAATCAGCTCGTCAGTGCCGATACCTGCGCGGAGGTTGCCGACGAGCTCGGCCTGCACCTGTTCATTCGCACTGGCGCCGACGTGAAGAAGCTGACCGGCAAGCGCATGATGAACGTGCGCGCCGACGTGGTCGAAAGCCTCATCGCGGCGATCTACCTCGACGGCGGCCTGGAGGTCGCCCGACGTTTCATTTTGAAGTTCTGGGAAAAGCGGGCAGCACGCGCCGACGGCGCTCGGCGCGACGCAAAGACCGAGTTGCAGGAATGGTCGCACGCCAAATTCGGCATCACGCCGATCTATCGGGTTGAGGAACGCACCGGACCGGATCATGATCCGCGCTTCACGGTGACGGTGGAGGTCACAGGTGTTCAGCCCGAGACGGGCATCGAACGCTCAAAGCGGGCTGCAGAGCAGGTCGCAGCCACACGAATGCTGGAACGCGAAGGCATTTGGCAGAAGCCCTCTGCCGGAAACTGACGGGATAAATGACGGAAGAACACTATATGGCGGATGACGCCGCTGAAACCGCGGGCGCGACACGGTCGGGCTTCGTCGCGCTGATCGGGCCGACCAACGCCGGCAAATCGACGCTGGTCAATCGCCTGGTCGGCGCCAAGGTCTCCATCGTCAGCCATAAGGTGCAGACGACGCGTGCCATCGTGCGCGGCATCGCGATCCACGACAATGCGCAGGTCGTGTTCATGGATACGCCTGGTATCTTCAAGCCGCGTCGGCGGCTCGACCGCGCGATGGTGACATCTGCTTGGGGCGGCGCAAAGGATGCCGACCTGATCATGTTGCTGATCGACAGCGAACGCGGTCTGCGCGGTGATGCGGAAGCCATTCTTGAGGGCCTCAAGGAGGTGCATCAGCCGAAGATTCTTGTCTTGAACAAGATCGATCGGGTCAAGCGCGAAGATCTGCTGGCGCTTGCGGCGGCGGCCAACGAGAAGATTGCCTTCACCCATACCTTCATGATCTCGGCCGAGAATGGCTCCGGTTGTGATGACGTCATGGACTATCTGGCAAAGGCGCTGCCCGAGGGACCTTGGTACTATCCCGAAGACCAGATTTCCGATCTTCCGATGCGCCAGCTTGCGGCGGAGATTACCCGTGAGAAGCTGTTCCTTCGCCTGCATCAGGAGCTTCCCTATTCGTCGCATGTCGAGACGGAGAAGTGGGAAGAGCGCAAGGACGGCTCGGTGCGGATCGAGCAGGTGATCTACGTCGAACGCGACAGCCAGAAGAAGATCGCGCTCGGCAAGGGCGGCGAAACGATCAAGGCAATCTCCTCGGCATCACGTCGGGAACTTTCCGAAATCCTCGAGCAGCCGGTCCATCTTTTTCTATTCGTGAAGGTTCGCGAAAACTGGGGCGATGACCCCGAGCGCTTCCGTGAAATGGGGCTGGATTTCCCGAAGTAGAGCGACAGCTTCTGCAGCGTTGTTTCTATGGTAAAAATTGCCTCTGCGTGGAACAGCCCTCGGGGTTCGCGTGTTGTTATGTGAAGCGCCAATCCCGGCGGCGCCGTTCCGTTGAGCACGAGGACCTGTATGGCGACCCGGCGCCCCACTTACTCGTTCAAAACGCCGTGCGAGCGCTGTCCGTTGCGTGCTATCGCGACGTTCAGGGAGTTCAGCAGCGAAGAGCTTGAATTCGTCTCGAAGTTCAAGAGAGGCGAGCTGGCCGTGGATGCCGGTGCCACGATCCTCGTCGAGGGCGCACATAGTGCTCACCTGTTCACCGTTCTCTCCGGCTGGGGCTTCCGCTACAAGACACTGGAGGACGGACGCCGGCAAATCCTGAACTATGTAATGCCGGGTGATCTGATCGGTCTTCAGGGAACGATCATGGGGGAAATGCAGCATTCCGTCGAAGCATTGTCGCCGGTGTCTCTTTGCGTCTTCGAGCGCGACAAGCTGATGACCCTCTATAACAAGCATGCGTCCCTGGCCTTCGACATCACCTGGATTGCTGCCCAAGAGGAACGCATCCTTGACGAACACCTATTGAGCATTGGCCGTCGGACGGCGCTCGAACGAGCCGCCTACCTCATCGCCTTTTTGTTTGAACGCGGGAAACGGCTGAAGCTGTTCAACGGTGAGGCGTCGATCCCGATCACGCAACAGCACGTGGCAGATACGTTGGGGCTTTCGATTGTCCATACCAACAAGACATTGAAAAAGCTTGCTAATCGTGATCTCATCTGCTGGCAGGAGCGCACCTGCGAGGTGATAGATGGCGACGGGCTGATGGCTGCTGCCGGCTGGGAGGGGCTTGGAGAGAAAGTCCGTCCATTCATATGATACGTGTCGCCGATGTGTTTTATTTAAATGCACACCACGCGATGTGGAGCTATGTTCCTCCGCGTCATCTTTCTTCCTGCTTTGCTTTTTATCGACGCGAAACGAAAAAGCGGCTATGCAAGTTAAGCGGTAAATGGTCATCGGCCAGTGAGCCATGGGGCGTCAGAGTGGAAATCCGGGAAATGCAATGCCGAGCGTCTTAGATGACACTCAGCGAGGGGCGTATTGGGTATGAAGGCAAACCGTGTTCTGGTCCTTGAGGACAGTTTGATCATCGCGATGGAAGCCGAGGATATCCTTCGCCAGGTGGGCGTAGAAACAATTGGCATCGTCAGCAGCCTCGACCAGGCAATGGAGGCGACCAGGACCGAAACCTTCGATTTCGCGTTGCTGGACGTCAACCTTGGCGAGGTCATGAGCTTCGATTTCGCCCGTCATTTGGCCAACATCCATATCCCGTTCGGGTTTGTGAGCGGCTATTCGGACACGAAGGACTTTCCCGAAGATCTCCAGAATGTGCCGCTGCTCGTCAAACCGTTTGGCGAATCGGCGATGCGCGACTTCCTTCAGAAGCTCTTCCCAGCCAGCGTCTGAATGCCTTTCATGACAGAGCACCAGTGTTGCGGTAGGATCGAGTCGTAAGGTTTAGGGTTCGCTTCGGATGCAGTGGCACGACCGGGCAATCATCTTGGGTGTCAAGCGCCACGGCGAGACGAGCGTCATCGCCGAGGTGATGACGCGCGAGCGCGGGCGCCATCTGGGCATGGTCCGTGCCGGCCGGTCGCGGGCGATGCAACCTGTCCTTCAGCCCGGCAACGAAGTCGAGGTCACATGGCGCGCGCGCCTTGATGAACACCTTGGCGAGTTTCGCATCGAGCCATTGACGTTGCGGGCCGCGCGCCTGATGGAAACGGCGACGGCCGTCTATGGTGTGCAGGCGATGGGCGCGCTGTTGCGGTTGCTGCCGGAGCGTGATCCGCATCCGCATCTCTTCGAGGCACTCGAGGTCATCCTTGACAATCTCCACAACCCGGCCGATGCCGGTGAGCTTTTCGTCCGCTTCGAACTCGCAGTTCTGAACGACCTTGGTTTCGGCCTCGATCTGACCGAATGCGCTGCTACGGGCGCGCGTTCCGACCTTGCCTATGTATCGCCGAAGTCGGGCAGGGCGGTCAGCCGGACAGCAGGTGGTCCCTGGGCGGACAAGATGCTGCTCCTGCCGTCATTTCTGAACAGCGAGGAAAACCGCGCGGCCGATATCGACAGCCTCAACGCCGCGTTCCGCCTGACGGCCTTCTTCCTCCATCGCCATGTCTATGAGCCACGCGGAGTGGAGGCGGCGGCTGCGCGGGAGGGCTTCGTACAGGCGGCACTGAAAGCACTGAAGGCAGCCGCTACGCAGCACGAACTGTCTACCTGATCGATCGTTTTTCATCGGTGAAAAATATCGTGCAGAGCAGGTGCTTTACGCGCCTCACGCTCCTGCCTATTTCGATCGCATGCAGCCCAGCGATCGGAGGAGTAGACGATGCTGACCAAGCCCAATATGAGGACCGCGATAAATCTCTGGAACAATTATGAAATACCCAGATTGGGCATGGGCTGCTGGGCAATCGGCGGACCGTTCTATGCCGGCGATACGCCACTGGGGTGGGGCGAGGTCGATGATGACGAGTCCATCGCCGCCATTCATCGCGCAATCGAGCTCGGCATTCGTTTCTTCGATACCGCCTCGAACTACGGGGCGGGGCATTCAGAGGAAATCGTCGGGCGTGCGTTCGGCAATCGCAGCGACATTGTCATCGCGACCAAGTTCGGCTTTGCCACCGACCCCCAGTCGAAGCAGGCAACAGGCGCCTTCGCCGATCCGGAGTTTATTCGTCGCTCGGCCGAAACATCGCTACGCAGGTTGAAGCGGGATCGCCTCGATCTGCTTCAGTTTCATCTGAACGACTTTCCGCTGGAGCAGTCGGATGATGTCTTTGAAACGCTGGAGAAACTGCGCAGCGAGGGCAAGGTCGACGCCTTCGGCTGGAGCACGGACTATCCCGATCGTGCCGCGCGACATGCCGACCGCCCTGGTTTCGTTTCCGTCCAGCATACGATGAACGTCTTCGAGCCTGTGCCGGATATGATCGCGGTGATCGAACGGCATGGACTGATCTCGATTAACCGCGGGCCGCTCGCGATGGGGTTACTCAGCGGAAAATTCCGCGCGGACACGAAGGTCGGCGATAAGGATGTTCGCGGCGCAAGCCTCGACTGGATGATCTATTTCAAGGATGGGCGCATTGCGCCGGAGTTCGCAGCACGGCTGGAGGCGGTTCGCGAGCTGCTGAAGTCCGACGGACGAACTCTCACGCAGGGCGCCTTGGCCTGGCTATGGGCGCGCTCGCCTCGAACTCTGCCGATCCCGGGCTTCCGCACCGTCGCCCAGGTTGAAGAAAACGCCGGCGCGTTGGCCAAAGGCCCGCTATCGCCAGCGGTCATGACGGAAATAGACGAGACGCTTGCGCAGCTTCGGACCTAGGCGCGCTCGCGGATCTTGAAAGACCAGCCTTCGGGCCTCTCCTCTATGATCCTGACCGGGTCACCGACCGCAATTCGACCGGTTCCACGAGGCGTGACATTCCAGCCGAAGAGCGGGCCAGGTACACGCCGGTCCGCAGACATCCGAATGCGCCCCAGGGCCAGCATCGGATTGGGAACCTCGCGCGATCCGGTCGATTGGTCCTGCGTCGTCATGACGCAGCGCGCACAGGGCTTGACGAGGTCGAAACGAATGCCGCCGATCTCGACCGCTGCCCAGCGGTCTTCCGGCCAGGCTTCCTCGGTGTCGACGACGATGTTCGGCCGAAACCGCTCCATGCCGACACGACCTTCGCCGTGCTTTTCAAGGTCGGCATTTAACGCCCGCAGCGAGCCGGTTGTCGTTAGCAGGATCTGGTAGCCATCGGCAAACGCGACGGGTGTGCCTTCGCCAGCCCATTCCGCGCTTGCGGAACGCCTAGCGTCCTGATCGAAAAACACCAGTTTCACTTCTCGCCCAAGCCAGGTTGAAAGTTCGTCATTTACGGCGTCATCGGCAACCGCGGCGTTGACGATGGACTTCCATATCGAGACATTCATCCGCCGCGCGGCATTGGGGATTTGCACCGCCATCTGCTGGCCACCCATGGTGAGGCGCAGCTCCGAAGACCCGGGATGTAGGGCAATGCGGGCAAGCTCGGGCAACTCGCGCTGTGTAACGAAGTGTCCGTCCCGATCGGTGATCATCGCGCGCCGATCGCCCGGTGGGCCGAAGGCGTCGATCTCGGTTGATGGTAGGGCAATGCCGCGGGCGCTCTTGAGCGGATAGATGAAAAGCTCGGTGATATGCATCGTACGCTCCTAGATTTCGTCCATGAACGCTGCAAGGAAGTCGCGCAGCCGTTGGTCACGCGTGGCCGCAAGCGCCCGGCCGGCCTTCGTTTGAAAGCCATCCGCCAGTTTGAATAGCTTGGTCTGGAAGTGGTCGATCACATATCTCTTGTCGTCGAGTTCGCGGTTGCTGCCGGCCGGATCGAACGGATCATAGAGCGCCGACGACATTCGACCGCCGATATAGAAGCATCGGCCCGCGCCGACCATGCCTATCGCATCGAGCCGGTCGGCATCCTGCAGTATCTTGGCCTCCAGGGTTTCTGGCGGGACTTTTGCGGAGAAGCTGTGCGCGACAATGGCATGTGCGACTGCTGCGATATCGTCACGATCCCAGCCAAGCTCCGCGAGTACGGCCGATGCCTTCTCTGCCGCCAGCGCTGACGCTTGCGACCGCATGGGCGAATTCTTCTCCACGGCAACACAGTCGTGCAGGAGGACGGCAGCCGCCAGGATCCTTGCATCACCACCCTCAAGAGCCTGGATTCGCGTGGCGTTCTTGAAGACACGCAAGACATGCGCGATGTCATGCGAACCGTCATCGCTCTCCGACGAATGCGGCCCGAGCTGGGTGGCGAGGTCTTCAAATGGAGCGAAAGCTTTCGCCTGGAACATGGGATCACCGCGTTGAAAAGAAGGCGTCCTTCCATAAACGCAGGAACCACGAGTCGCAACGAGCCCACTAGCTCGCGCGGGCGCTGGCATGCTCCTGCGGCGGCCGGGCCAGCAGGTAAGGCACGTCGGCTGCAGGCCGCGGCGGACTGATGTGATAACCCTGGATCTCATCGCAGGCTTCACGCTGGAGCAGGGCCAGTTGCTCGGCCGTTTCTACTCCCTCCACAGTTACACGCATGCCGAGCGCGTCGCCGAGAAGGATGATGGCGCGCATGATCGCGAAGGCTTCCTTGCCTTCGACGATACCGTCGACGAATGACTTGTCGATCTTGATCTTGTCGAAGGGGAACCGCTGGAGATAGCTGAGCGACGAATAGCCGGTGCCGAAATCGTCCATGGCGATGCGAATGCCGCTTCGCTTGAGCATGTGCAGGATGGGCAGGGCCTCATCGAGATTTTCCATCAGCACGCTTTCGGTGATCTCAATTTCCAGACGGCCGGCCGGAAGCTGCGCTTCAGCCAGTGCCGCGGCGACATCGGCCGGCAGATCACTGTTCGTGAATTGAATGGCTGATACGTTGACTGCGACCTTGATATCTTTCGGCCAGTGCACCGCATCGCGGCAGGCGCGGCGCAGCACCCAGCGTCCGATGTCGACCACGAGACCGACCTCTTCCGCAAGAGGGATGAATTCCAGTGGCGGCACCCGACCGCGCGTCGGGTGGTTCCATCGCACGAGCGCCTCGAAACCGCAGATCCGCTGCTGGCTGAGATCATAGAGCGGTTGATAGTGAAGCTCGAATTCCTCGCGCTCGACTGCTTTCCGCAAATCCGCTTCCAGTGCATGCCGCGTTTCGATTTGCGCTTCCATCTCGGCGGTGAAGAAATGCTCGCCGTTGCCGCCGCTGCGCTTGGCGTGCGACAGCGCGACGCCGGCATGCTTCAGCAGGACATCCGTCTCCGTTCCGTCTTGCGGACTGATGGCGATACCCATCGATACGCTGAGTTCGACGGCCTTGTCTCCGCGAAAGAACGGTTCTGACAGTTCCCGCCGGATCTGATCGGCAAGAGCCGTGACATTCCATGGCTGCTGCCGGCCGGATTGGAGAATGGCGAATTCGTCGGAGCCAAGGCGCGCCAGTACATTGCCGGCGCCGGCCGACATGCGGATGCGCTCGGCCACCTGTCGCAGGATCTTGTCACCGGCCGAGACGCCGAGCGTGTTGTTGATCGATTTGAAGCGATCAAGATTGAGGTGCACGAGTGCGATGTGTTCGTCCGGCTCGCGACCGGCCAGCGCTGCGTCGATGCGTTCCCGTAGGCTGATGCGGTTTGGCAGGCCTGTCAGCGGATCGTGATGAGCGAGATAGGTTATGCGGTCGGCCGCCTTTCGGTCTTCGGTAATGTCGGCGTGGATGGAAATACTGCTACCATCAGGCAGCACCGTGATAACGCTCTGGAAGGTACGTCCGTCTTCCATCATCCATTCGCGGTGACGGATTTGTCCGCCCTCCGAGGTGGCGTCCCGTAAACGGGAAGCCTTTTTCTCAACTCGCTCGGTGCCGCGGATCTTTGCGATCAACGATCCCATCGAAGCCCCAGGAGAGGCCTCCTCGGCGCTGAACCCGAAGAGTTGCCGGAAGCGGATGTTACAGACGATCAACCGCTGCTGTGAATCGAAGACACTCAGGCCCTGAGGCAGGTTGTCGAGAACGATCCCGAAGAGGCGCTTTTGCTCCGCGAGATCTTCCTTTGAGGCGACGAGGCTGCCCTTCAGCTCACCGTTTTCCTTGACGAGCAGTCGAGAACGATCCTCGGCGGCCCGCTTCTTTCCTGTCTGCAGCCGATATGTCTCGACGACAAGGGTCATCAAGCGCTCGGCGTTGGCAGACCCGTCCTCATTGACAGCGGTTGTGCACTGTTGCCGAAAAAGGACTTCAGCGTCCATTTGGCGCAATCTCCACGTCGGGAGAGAAAGGAACGTGAGCGGAGCCCAGTGGACCGCTTGCTAATCTGCAATTGCGACTCGGCGCGTCAGACATGAAAGGACCTTCTGAAACAATCGAAAAATATCGTCTATACAATCTTAAACTCAACCGGCGATGTGCCGCCGTGGCAAAGATAATCCGCCGGTCGCATTAAAATTCTATTGCAACGCAAACGAATATATCCCTGGCACTATATTTGGCTGCTTCAGCCGAAATGCCGGCAGATGCAGGGGATCTGAGCCGGGACCACACGTCGCCGATGCGTCAAGATCACACTTTGTCAATCATGGTTAATGGCATGTTAACAGCTTATTGACGCAGTGCGCAAATCAGTTTAACGACTGATTAGTCTTTGATTTTCCCCATTTCGTATTGCGTACAAACATCACCGAAACGGCGGTGAATGGAGGTTTGTATGAGCCAAGTTTCATCGGTTAGCGACACGTCCTACGCGTATCTCGCGACGCTGTCGCGGCTGGACACAAATGGTGACGGCGTGCTGAGCCGGGGCGAGCGGGCGGCTGATGATAAGCCGGGCATTCTAAAGCAGTTGGGCGAAGAAGATACGATCCAGGAATTTGCACCCAAGCTGTCTGACGGCGTGCTTGCATTCATGATGGGCACTCGCGAGAGCGGAAGCGTCAATTTTTATCAGCAGTCTCAGCAAAACACCTCTTACGATGTGTATAAGAGCACTTACGGTCAGTACGATCTCGATACCGTCGCCTGATTGTGTCGCGTGTGCATCGTCAAGGCCGGCCCCTCGAGGCCGGCTTTTCTTTGTTGCCAATTCAGGAACAGCTTCACACCTCGCACGTTGGAAACGACGATGCAAGGAAGGAAGCTCCAATGAAAACAGTCCTCTCGATTGCCGCTTTGGCGTTCATTACGGTCTCTTCAGCCGTGTTGGCTCAGGATAAGCAAACGGCCACTGCGGACTTCGTGGGCGGTGATGGAAAGGCAAGCGGTCGGGCCACTCTGACGGCTGCAGCAAACGGTGGCGTCTTGATCGAAGTCGAAGTGACTGGATTGCCTTCGAACAGATGGGTCGCATTCCATGTCCACGAGACCGGTAATTGCGACGCCGCGGGACATCACGAGTCGGCTGGAAAGCACTTCAATCCGACTAACACTGAGCACGGTCTGCTGTCCGCAAAGGGACCCCACACCGGCGACATGCCCAATCAGTATGTTGACCAGGATGGCGTTCTGCGGGCACAGGTGTTCGACAGCATGGTCACCCTCGACGGCAAGACCGACGGCATCCGCGGTAGAGCCTTGATCGTTCATTCCAATTCCGATGATTATCGTAGCCAACCTGCAGGGGACGCAGGCGAGAATCTAGCATGCGGCGTCATTAAGTAGGCTATTTCTGCTCCGACGTTGGTCGGTCAGTGATAGTAGTATCGCGCTGCGTACCACTCGCTTGATGCCATGGGCTTATCCGTCGCGATCCACTGTCCGACACTGCTCGTTTCGAGCACGTCGGCTGTTGCGTGATCCTCCAGTCCGACGAATATGATGTTTGTGTTCTCGCGCAGCCGAGGATCGGTGGCGAAGCCCATGCGGCCATCGTCTCCCACGTGCATCAGGCTCATCCTGACGTAGAAGAACTCGGCCTGACAATCCTCCATGCCTTCCTCGTTGAAAGCATGAGCAACGTCGATCACCGACTTCTGTGGCCCATTATAGACGGCGATCGTCTCGTTGAGCCCAAATGTTGCTCCGTAGAGCGCGATCGAGCTTGTCGGAACTGGAGTTGTGGCGCCGGTGGTCATGTCCATCTGCTGGCCGAAGAAGCTGGTTTTCCCGACATTCAGGTCGCCGCGAAAGAAATAGGAAAATCGATCACGCGTCAGATAAATCGCCTGCCATCGAAACCGTATATACGCGTCCGAGGCGCTGCTCAGGCCCTTGAGCGTGGCCAAACAGCTTACAAACGTATCGCGATAATTCTGCAGCGACATCGATCAACCTCCTCTAAGAGGTTAACCGGTATCGACTCAAAACGTTCCGGCAGTCGGCTCTTCCAAGTTCAACGTAAACGGCGCGTTTCCGTCCGCATCTGCACCCCTGCCAATGGCGCGAACCGAATCCACCAATCGCCCACCGCGACCGAGCATGTCGTCACCGATTTGAACGAGCCGGGTATTGGGGGTCGCATAGGGTGACGCGGTGCGCAGCCGGCGAACCAGCGCACCGTCGTCCTGCTCAGGCGACAATGAGAGAGCGGCAATCAAGGCGGCTGCGGGTGAGCGAGACACGCCCATCCAGCAATGGATCAGAAGAGGTGCGCGTTGGTCCCAATCACGTACGAAATCGATGATCTCCCGGACATGGGTTTCATCAGGCGCCATGAGATTGCCGGTTCCCTTGAAGGCGATGTCATTCATATTGAGGAGAAGATGCCGGTGCGCCTGGATCACCCCGGGACGGTGAAAGGCGTGCTCTTTTGCCATCAAGCTGATCATCTCACGCGCGCCATGCCTGACTGCCATCTCGGCGATCCGGGCAAGAGGCGCGACAACGATCATCGTCATGCTTTGCTGCTCCGTATGGTCTCGATTGCGTCGAAACGTTCGCAAAAGAGGCGCTGCGCCTCGACAGCCGGCAAGGGCGTCATCAGCAGCATGTCTTTGGTGATCCCGCGTGGCTGACCAAAGAATTTCTGCGCCTCCGCCGAGGTAAAGCCGGCAAGCTGCGTTGCCTCGAAATAGGCGGCGATGGTATCGGCCTTCTTGATCCTCTCCTTAAGCTCGCGCGTCGGGTGAGGCGGCAGCCCAAAGCGAAGGTGGACGGCCGCTTCCAGCCGCTTTTCGACGGCCTTGTATCCGCCGCCTACGACCGACTTGAAGGGTGAAATCATGTCGCCGATGACATACTCCGGCGCATCGTGGAGCAGCGCCATCAGGCATTGGTCGGCTGTCGCATCGTTGAGACGGCGGAAGATATCCTCCACGACAAGGCAGTGCTGCGCGACTGAGAAGGCGTGATCCCCAGAAGTCTGTCCGTTCCAGCGGGCAACGCGCGCGAGCCCATGCGCGATATCGCTCATCTCGACGTCAAGCGGAGAGGGGTCGAGCAGATCGAGCCGGCGGCCCGAGAGCATGCGTTGCCACGCGCGCGGCGCCTTTGTAGTCACGCGCTCGCCTCGTCCGCAGTTGACGGGAATGTCAGTCCCGTCCAGGCAGGCAATTCCAGGGTAACGGATGTGTCGCCCGCCAGCAGCGGCGTGCGTGCCGCCATGGCTTCACCGGCACGATCGATGCGAACGATCGCAAGGCCGTCTTTTCCGATGACCGAACCGAGCGTGCCGACCGGCTTGCCGGCGGCGGTTATCTCCGTCCCCGATGGCGGTAGTGCCACCTCGGCCTTCACCGTGACGACGCGGCGGCGCGCCGTTCCACGATGCTGCATGCGCGAAACGACCTCCTGGCCGACATAGCAGCCTTTCTTGAAGGAGAGGCTGCCATTGAAATCCATCAGGACATCGTGCGGGAAGGCGTCCTGCAGGGCATAATCCTGTCCGGACGCGGCGATGCCGTTCGCAATGCGCAACGCATCGTAAGCCTCGAGATCATCGGTACCTTGCTGCCCCGGTTGCCGGATGACCGAAATACCTGCCTTGGCGAAGCGACTGTCTGCCAGCCCCTTGCTTGCAGTTTCCCAGGAAACCGTCACGCCTTCGCCGGCCGGCGACAGCTCGACGGCAGCCCTGAGCTTATACACCGTCAGCCGCTTGAGCAGCGCATCCCGCTGATCGTTGTCCGTCTCGATAACGAACCCGTCGCCGTCCCGCCAGATCATGAAATCGAAGAGGATTTTGCCCTGAGGGGTCAAGAGCGCACCTGGTCGTGCTTCGTCCGCCGAAAGCGCCGCGAGGTCCGTCGTGATCAGATTCTGCAGAAAGGATTGTGCCTCCGAGCCGCTGACCCGGATGAGCGAGCGGTTCTTCAGAAATACGGCTGGCATGGCGGCACCTGTCGCGTTCGTTCTCGCTCAGAAGTATGTCTTCAGTGAAGGGATCGCAAGCCTCAGTCGCCGGCGGTGAAGTACTTCCACTTGCCATCGGGGGTGATGCCCAGCCGATAAAAATTATAGCCGCCGAATTCCTGCATGTCGGACAGGTCGCCTGCCGTAACGATGCGCAGCAATTCCACCCGCTCGGGAGGCGTCAGCGCCTTCAGGTCCTTCTCGGCGAAATAAGGCCAGACATACATCTCGTCAGCTGTGCCTTGGCCAACATGAACGAACCCAGTGGAAATAATGTCGAGCATAATTGCCAGGATCTCATCGCCCTCGGCATCGCCCGAAAGGTCCTTGAGCGCGCTGATTGGATCGTCGGTCGGCTCGCCGACAGTCACCTGGGTCTGGCTGGAGCCGGTGCCGAGCAGAGGCCGCAGCCGCTCGAGATCGCCCGAAGCGGCAGCTTCGACGATCTGCTCGCGCATCTTGCGAACGGGCTCAGGGACTTTGCTGATATCGTAGATGATTTCGACAGGCTTCGTGCTGTCCTGGGCGCCGGGTGTCTTGTCGTTGCCCTGACCGGCCTGCGAGTTGACCAACGGGTCGGGCATCGGAACGCCGGGCGCGGTTGGCGATGCTGCGGGCTTGTCGCCGCTTTGGCCCGGAGCGCTCTGCTCGGCTTGGCCCGGGGTCTTCTGCAGCTCGGACAGTGCCAGGGCCGAGGTCCCGGTCAAGCTGCTGGCGCTAAGGCCGATTGCAAGCAAAAGCGGCACCATCGCGGGCCGCGAAGCATTGTCCCTAGCGGTATGCATGAAACTCTCTGTGATTGTTATTGCAAGGTGCGGCTTGGAGAAAACTCGCCGGCAAGCATGCGCTCGCGCAAGGAATCCAGCAGCGCTTCTGCACTGTTTTCGCCATGTAGGCGAATGGTTTCGCGCAGCGCGTGGATGATTGCTGTATCGGCGATGATCTCGGGTTCGATTCCGTCTGCCATGCCGTCGGCCCAGGCTTCGTTATGGTACTCCAAGGCCGCCTGAGTCTTCTCATGAACGATCATGTCGTCGATGTCATTGAGGCTTGGTTCCATTGTCATTTCCTCAAACTGCATGCCTTACTGCCTAGTTAACAACCTTATCAGCCTTTTCCCAAAACGACACGGCCGGGTGTGAAAAGAGGTTAATTAACCGTTAATTTCCGAACCGCGACGTAATTTCTGTGGCAAGTGTTGCACCTTCGGCACGGTATCGCTCTTCTGCCACGATGGCTGCCTGCGTGCAATCCGTATAAACCGACGCGAAGGCACGGTAGCCGCGATTGAAGGCCGCGGTTAGCTGTTCCTTGCGTTGCGGCTCGTCTTTGGCTTCTGAATCAAGCAATTGCTGCATGCGCCCTCGCCATTCGCCGCCGTTTTCCGCTTTACACAGAGTCCTCAGGTAGTGCACTGAGCCCAGCACTTCAGCAAGCCGTGAGAGCTTGTCGTCGTAGGGCACGGTGACCGTTTTTGGCGCATTCTCCTCCGGCAACGGTGTCGGCGCTGGGCCCTGTGCCCATACGCGGGCGGGTAGGACGGCGCTTGCGCACAATGCAAGAGACAGGAACACGCGTCGAACGGCAATCATGACCATAGTTGATACTCTGACAGTGACGGTAACAAGGCGCATGCAGGAGTTTCCACCGCTTATTCGCTGCCGGACGCCAAGCGTTCGGCACATTCAAGCACGCTTTGAGGGGTGGGTAGCCGGCGGATCTCCTCGACAGTGAACCAGCCGATATCGGCGGCGTCGTCGGCTGCGATGGCGACAGCCGTGCCGTCAGCCTCGACGCGAAACACGGAGAGAAAGAAGTGGCTGACGACAGCCCCGTCGGCGGCGTGTGTCTTCAGATCGTATGTCGCGAGAAGGTTAGGGCTCTCGGCCTTTATGCCTGTCTCCTCCTCGAACTCGCGCAAGGCTGTCTCCTCAGGCGTTTCGCCGGGTTCGGCCCGGCCTCCCGGGAAGGCATACATATCGGCCGACGGCGGATTGCGCCGGAGCACGAGGAGGAACCTGTCTCCACGCTGGAGGATAGCGGAGGACGCCGCCTTCGGAATGGAACTCATGGGGATGCCGCATTGATCTTGTGTTGGCTGTGCTTGGCGCCGCCGTCGTTCCGCCGGATATTGAGTTTGGCGATTCGAAGGAGCTATCGTGACTTATATCATCTATGCCGCTGCAGCTGTTTTCGAGATTGCCGGTTGCTTTGCTTTCTGGGCATGGCTGAGAATGGCAAAGCCCGTCTGGTGGTTGGCACCGGGCATGGTGTCCCTGGCGCTTTTTGCATGGCTCCTGACGTTTGTGCCAAGCGAGGCCGCCGGCCGCACCTTCGCCGCCTATGGCGGTATCTATATCGTGGCTTCCCTGATGTGGCTGTGGATCGTGGAAAGCCGGGTGCCCGACCGCTGGGACATCGGCGGTGCGCTCGTCTGCCTCTGCGGCACGGCAGTGATCCTGTTCGCGCCGCGTGGCTGAGTTAGACTAGCCTTGACCGCAACGGGTCGGAGTGCAAAGACATCCCTATGTGTGGACGTTATGCGCTGACGATATCCCCCGAAGAATTAAAGGAAATCCTCGGAATCATCGATCTCGAGGACTTTCCCACGCGCTTCAACATTGCCCCGACCCAGCCCATTCTCGTGGTCGTTTCTGATGAAACGCGGGAGAAGGGCAGCAACCTTCCGGAGCGGCGCGCGGTCCTCTTGCGCTGGGGATTTACACCGGGCTGGGTGAAAGACCCCAGGCAGTTTCCGCTCTTGATCAATGCCCGCGCCGAGACAGCGATCGGCAAGGCGTCGTTTCGCGCGGCCATGCGCCATCGGCGCGTGCTCGTGCCCGCTTCCGGATTTTATGAATGGCATCGCCCGAGTAAGGAGAGCGGCGAAAAGTCCCAGGCCTATTGGATCAAGCCACGGCGCGGCGGCGTCGTCGCATTCGCGGGCCTGATGGAAACTTGGTCCTCTGCCGATGGTTCGGAAGTCGACACCGGCGCGATCCTGACGACTGCGGCAAATGCTGCCATCGCTTCGATCCATGACCGCATGCCCGTCGTCATCAAACCGGAGGACTTTTCGCGCTGGTTGGATTGCAAGACGCAGGAACCGCGCGACGTAGCCGACCTGATGAAACCGGTCGAGGAGGATTTTTTCGAGGCAATCCCCGTTTCCGACAAGGTCAACAAAGTGACCAATATGGGGGCCGATCTGCAGGACAGAGTGATGGTCGAGAAGCCGCCGTCGCTGCCTGAAAAGAAAAAGCCGGACGACGGCCAGCTGAGCTTCTTCTAATCCGACATTCCCACCGCATCATTTTCCGGAAAATTACATGATCTCCATCTCGGCCGCGCTTGCGGGCTTCTTCCTTGGTGCCTCGCTCATCATCGCAATCGGCGCACAGAACGCATTCATTCTGCGTCAAGGACTGCTGCGCTCGCACGTCTTCATCCTGTGCCTGATCTGCGCCTTATCAGATGCCGTGCTGATTGCCGCCGGCGTTGCCGGGCTTGGAACCCTCGTCTCCCGCTCGCCGACGCTCATCTCGCTCGTGACGATAGGGGGCGCGATCTTCCTCGGCACATATGCGGTTATGGCATTCCGCCGTGCATTTCATCCGGCCGCGATGCAGGCGGGTTCTCCGCAGGCTCTGGGCCTGAAGGCGGCCGTCGCGACATGCCTGGCCTTCACTTTTCTGAATCCGCATGTCTACCTGGATACGGTCGTTCTGCTCGGCAGCCTGTCCGCGGCCTATAGCGGCGCGGACCGCTTGGCCTACGGCCTCGGCGCGGCGACTGCATCGTTCGTCTGGTTCTTCGGATTGGGCTACGGCGCACGCCTGCTGCAGCCGGTCTTCGCAAAACCTGCTGCCTGGCGGGTTCTCGATGTCATAATCGGCATTGTCATGGCGTTGCTGGCGATCAGCCTGCTCGTTCGCTTCTGCAGCCCTGCCTAGGACTCCGGCATTCCGGCGAGCAACAACCCCTCGAGGATCGGCTCGATGCGGTCAGCGTTCTTGGCGGCTTGGCCGGCGCGGATACGGGCGACGGTGACACCGGGCGAGAACGCAAGCAGGCCTGTAAGGTACCGCCGGCGTCCTCTATGCGCCCGAGCCGAGCATTGGCTGCAATCAGCATCCAGAAGCATGGACCGTAGTAGGCGTTGGCCGCCATGGACTTGTGCGCCCAGGCCAGCGCCTCTTCATAATTGCTGCGCACCATTTTCGACATGAGCCAGGCCGGTAAGGTTCCAATGAGCGCCCAGCCTGTTTGGCCTTAGTCGGTCATCGCGGCTCCGAGCTTGCTGATGCAAACGCGTCCTAACAAATCGGCGCAGTCAGGTCGCGCGCGATGGTGGTACGCGTCGGATTTTCAATCAGTCCGCATAAGTAGAGCGGGCTGAGGGTAGCAGCCCGCGGCGCCGTCCCTAGGCAGTCTTCTTGACGAAGGGCGGCTTGCTCTTGAGCATCAGGGCGGCCGCAAGGACGGCCTTAAGGCCGAGCGGGCGGTAGTTAGCGCTGAGGTCGGACTTTGCCGGCTGTTCGACGCTTGTCTTCTTCGGGGTCACAATACTCTCCTTACGTGCTGTCCCTAGACTCTTATTTTTATTGCTCTTTTGCCTGTAATAGCGACAAAATAGAGGCGCCGCGTATCAGCAATTATGTATCCAATGCATAATTCGCGAGGCTTGAGTCAGGCATTCTTCCGCAAGGAAAGTCGGAAAACATCAGATGTGACGGCCGATATCGTCTTCGCCGACGCCGGGTTCCTCGATCGTCAGTGTACCGTATTTGCGCTTCCATTTGCGGGCGCCGAAGGGCAGCGTGAGGAGGTAAAGAACCGCGGTCACGACCATGACTTCCCAGGTAAAACTCGATAGCAGCGCAACGTAGAGAACGACGCCGAGCATGACAGGAAGCACCAGATCACGCCGCAGCCTGCTGCCCTCGGACTTGCCGGACCATACGGGCAGACGGCTGATGAGCAGGCACGCGATCAGAACCGTGTAGGCGGAGGAGACATAGGCGAAGGTACGATCCGTCGTCAGGCCGAGGAAGCCGAGATAGACGGGCAGCAGAACCAGCATCGCGCCGGCTGGCGCAGGCACGCCGACGAAATATTCGGACTGCCATGTTGCCTTGTTTTCGCGCTCGGCCATGACGTTGAAGCGAGCCAGGCGAAGACCCGCCGCAATGGAATAGATCAGGGCGGCGATCCAGCCGATCGAGCGGGCCTGATCCAGCGCAAAGACATAGACGACCAGTGCGGGCGCCACGCCAAAATTCACGATGTCCGCCAGTGAATCCATTTGCGCGCCGAACTTCGACGTCGCCTTCATCAGGCGCGCAACGCGGCCATCGATCCCGTCGAGGAATGCAGCGAGAAGAACCATGCCGACCGCCAGCTCGTACCGGTTCTCGAACGCAAGGCGGATACCCGTGAGGCCGGCGCAGATCGCCAATATCGTGATGAGGTTGGGGATGATGAGGCGAAGCGGGATTTCGCGAAGCCGCGGTCCGCGGCCCGAATCATCGGGAGGGCCATTGGGTTCGAAGGGCGGGAAGGGCGTTTCCATGTCGCTCTCCAGTACTGTTAGCTTCGGCGGCTGACGATCGGACCCTTGGCTGAGCCAAATTCGGCCAGCACCGTTTCTCCGGCGATTGCCGTCTGGCCGAGTGTCACGCGGGGTGCTGCGCCTGCCGGCAGAAATACGTCCAGGCGCGAGCCGAAGCGAATCAGGCCGAAACGCTCACCTGCATCCAGAGGTTCGTTCGGGTTTGCCCAGCACAGGATACGCCGTGCAACAAGTCCGGCGATTTGAACAACGCCGATCTGGCCATGCTTGGTTTCGATCACGAGGCCGTTGCGCTCGTTGTCCTCGCTTGCCTTGTCGAGCTCGGCATTCACGAAGCTGCCCGACCGGTAGTTGACACTGACGATCCGCCCGCGCGCCGGGGAGCGGTTCACGTGGCAGTTGAAGACGTTCATGAACACCGAGATGCGCAGCATCGGCTCGCTGCCGAGGTTCAGTTCGGCAGGCGGCACGACCAACTGGACGGACGACACCCTGCCATCGGCCGGGGAGATGACGAGATCGTCGTCCTGAGGCGTCATTCTCTCGGGGTCACGGAAGAAATAAGCGCACCACAGTGTCAGGAGCAGCCCGATCCAGAACAGCGGTTTGAAGATCCAGCCCAGGATCAGCGATGCGACGAAGAAGGCGGCGATGAAGGGATAACCTTCCTTGTGTACCGGAACGATCGTGTTGCGTACCGTATTGAACAAGCTCATTTATACCGCTCTCCTAAAGCATGTCTCCCAAAGGCGGGAGCCGGCTTCGGGCCAAAGACATGCGTGAAAACAAAGAACTAAAGCGCGACAAGCGAATCTCAAAGATCGCGCCGTGCTTTAGCATTCTTTTCTCACCGCTGGTTACAGGGAAACCGCCGCCGGGGCAATGCTACGGCTCCATGACCCACATCTGTGACAGGCTTCTGAACAGTAAAGCGGCCAGATTGCCGTCCACCCAGGCTAGCTCGCGGGCGCAAGCCTGTTCACGACGCCCATGTCGTCGCTCTCGCGGACCTGCTTCAGATGCTCTTCGGCCTGCGTGGCTTCGCGCTGGCGGTTCCACATCGAGGCATAGAGGCCGTTCTTTTGCAAAAGCGCGGCGTGCGTGCCGCGTTCAGCGATCTCGCCGCTTTTCAGAACGATGATTTCGTCCGCACTGATGACCGTGGACAGGCGGTGGGCAATGACGAGCGTCGTGCGGTTCTTGGATACGACATCGAGTGCGGTCTGGATGTCCCGCTCGGTGGTCGTGTCGAGAGCGGACGTGGCTTCGTCAAGGATCAGAATCGGTGGCGCCTTCAGGATCGTGCGCGCGATCGCGACGCGCTGCTTCTCGCCGCCCGAGAGCTTCAGGCCCCGCTCGCCGACCTTGGTATCAAAGCCCTCCGGCAGCAGATCGATGAAGTGCGCGATCTGGGCGATCTCGGCCGCAGCCTTTACGTCTGCATCAGTCGCCGATGGACGCCCGTAGCGGATGTTGTAGGCAACCGTATCGTTGAAAAGGACAGTGTCTTGCGGAACCATGCCGATTGCCGATCGCAAGCTTTTTTGGGTCACCGTCCTGATGTCCTGGCCGTCAACCGAAACCGAACCGCTCTGGATATCGTAGAAACGGTAGAGCAGACGCGACAATGTCGATTTTCCGGCGCCCGATGGCCCAACGACGGCAACGGTCTTACCGGCCGGCACCTCGAAGGAAATGCCTTTGAGGATCGGACGGGCAGGGTCGTAGGAAAAATGCACGTCCTTGAAGGAGATGGCGCCTTGATTGATGTCCAGAGGGGCGGCATCGGGCGCATCCATCACTTCAGCCTTGACTTCGAGGAGATCGAACATCTGCTCGATATCCGTCAAGCCCTGGCGGATTTCGCGGTAGACGAAGCCGATGAAGTTCAACGGGACGGAAAGCTGCAGCAGCATGGCGTTGACGAAGACGAAGTCGCCGACGGTCTGCTCGCCGCGCTGGACCGCGAGCGCCGACAGGATGAGCATCACCGTCGTGCCAAGTCCGAAAATCACCCCCTGGCCGAAGTTGAGCCAGCCGAGCGAGGTCCAGACATCGGTGGCCGCTTTTTCGTAGCGTTCCATCGACCTGTCGAAGCGCCGGGCCTCCATCTCCTCGTTGCCGAAATACTTCACCGTCTCGAAGTTGAGGAGAGAATCGATCGCCTTTGTATTGGCGTCAGTATCGCTGTCGTTCATCGTGCGACGGATGGCGATGCGCCAGTCGCTGGCGCGGATCGTGAACCAGATATAGGCCCAGACTGTGAATGCGGTGACCGCGAGGTAGGAAAACCCATAGCCCCACCAGAAGACGATGGCCGTCAGCAGGAACTCAATCAGCGTCGGGACAGAGTTGAGAATCGTAAACCGCACGATGGTTTCGATTCCCTTTGTGCCGCGCTCGATAACACGCGAAAGCCCGCCCGTCTTTCTCTCGAGGTGAAAGCGCAATGACAATTCATGCATGTGCACGAAGGTCTTGTAGGCCAATTGCCGAACCGCGTGCTGCCCGACGCTGGCGAATAGCGCGTCGCGCAACTGGTTCAGACCGAGTTGGAGCAGGCGAGTGAGGTTGTAGGCGATGACCAATGCCGTCGCGCCGACAAGCAGGTCCGGCACCTTGCCGGCCAGGTCCATCTTGCCGTTCAGCGCATCCGTCGACCACTTGAAGAAATAGGGGACGAGCAGCAGCACGAACTTGGAAACAAGGAGATAGACCGACGCCCAGACCACTCGCATCTTGAGATCCGTCCGACCCGTCGGCCACATGTAGGGCCAGAGATTGAACAGTGTCTGCAGGAGGTTCGAATCAGAGACTGTTTTGTCATTTGCCATGCGAATCTCCCGCCGAAAGGGCGCTGCGTTGCCGACAAATTTGGGAGCGGCGGAAATGCCAAAAAGGCCTCGCCGGACATGATCGTCGTCACCGCCATATAGGGGTTGGCGGGAGCAATACAACAAATGGACGCCACAGGAAAAGAGCGGCCGGACATGATCTCCGTCCAGCCGCTCGATTAGGGCATGATCGCCTTAGAGGTGCTCGCCCGAAAGCCGCTTGCGATGAAGCTCTTCCGCGTTCGGCAGGGCATCCTTGGGAAGGCCGAAAATCTGGCCCGGCAAGATGCGGTCCGGGTTTGTGATCTTGTCCTCGTTGGCGACATAGATCGTCGTATAGCGCACGCCCGCGCCGTAGATGCGCCGCGATATCTGCCAGAGTGTATCGCCGCGGCGGATGATGACCGTCTCGTTGCTCGGAGCGAGCGGTGCCTGCTCGATTGTCGTTGGCCCGCCTTGAGCTCCTGCGATTTCGTTGGTTGCGGGTGCATTCGCGGCCGGCGCAGTGGCAGAACCCGTCAGCTGGGCTATATCGCCGCCGAGCTTGCCGAGCGCATCGCCGACGGACTTCGCATCCGTGGGCAACGCCTGCAGCGTCTTCAGGGCACCCGCAGCGGTTTCTGCTGCCGTCGAGGCCTGCTGCTTGACGTCGGCTGCGGCATCGGCTGCGGTGCGAAAGTCCACGATGGCGCGGAGGGCAAACTCGTTGGCGGAGCGGGCTGCGGCGAGCTGTTCTGCTCCTGGCACCTTGCCGTCGGCAAAGAGCCCGCTAAGAAGAGAGAAGGCCTTGGCGGCATCATTCTTCAGCTTTCCGAGCGCACTCTCGTCAAGCGGCACCATCGCTGTGGGGCCTCCGGCCTGAGGGGTCGCGCCCTGCGCGGCAACCGTTACCTGATTTCCTTCCGGGCGGTTGAAGTTCACAAAGGCACGAACGGCGACCTTGTCGGCGTCATCGAGAACGTCGACGCGAATCTTGTGATCGCCAATTGCGAGCGGCATCACGCCGTCGACAACGAAATGACCGTCGGGACCAGCTTTCGCCTTGCCGATCAGCTTGTCATCGGCATAGGCGACGACGTTCGCCAAGGGCTTCGCCGTGCCTGCAACAAAGATCTTGTCGCCTTCAATTTCGACAGCGCTGACCACAACGTCGGCAGTCGTTGCGGGGCCAGGCTGCGCACCAGCAGCTGCAGGCGCGCTCGCCATATCCGTCGAGCCCGGCGCTTGGCTGGCGTTAGTTGCAGGTTGGCCCGACGGCGCAGTGGAGGCAACCTCAGCATCCGGCTTGGGTGCCGTGATGATTCTGCTTGCGGTGCCGGGCTTGGAAACCATCGCCAGCAACTCGGAGCTCTTGCCATCCTTGGGGACGGATACGGTTGCGACCTCTTCCGATGTCGACGCCTTGCCATCCTTGCCGGTGGCTCGCAGGACGAGCTGGTGATCGCCGGCGGAAAGCGGATTGTCGAGCACCGCGACAAAATCGCCGGTCGGACCGACGTCCGTCGTGGTCACGACTTTGTCCCCGTCCATGATTTCAAGCTTGCTGTTCGGTTCGGCCGAGCCGGCGATAACCGTCGAGCCATCCGGTTCTACGCGCAGCACGTCGAAGGTCGGGAGGTTGTTGGCGTTTTCGGCAGGGGACGCCGCGGACGGCGGCTGGTTGGCGGGTGCTGTTAGCTCAGGCGAGGCGGTCAGCGCTGCTTCGGCTTTCGCGATCGCGGCTGCCGCGTCGGCGGTGTTTTCCGGCAGCGCCTTGATGATGGTCAGTGCCTTGGCTGCGCCATCCTTGATCTTGGTGGCGGCCGCCGCCGTCACCGGGTTCGTGCCTTCCGGGATTGCAAGATCGGCGAGGGTCTGCAAAGAGGTCGTCGCCTTCGACTTGGCCGCTTCGAAAACTTCCTGGGTCGGGTCATTGCCGTCTGCAAAGAGCGCCTTAAGTTCCGAAATGGACTGGCCTGCCTCCGAAGCAAGGCGACCGACTTTCCGGGTCGTTTCGGCATCGTCGGGGGCTGACGGGCGTGAAGTCTTGGCAGATTCGGTAACCGTCTTCTTCACTTCGGAGCCGGCCTGGTTTATTGCGTCACCAACTTTGGCGGCGTCTCCGCCGATGCGGGGCATGACGAAAAAGACCATCAAAAGAATTGCGACTACAAGCACTGCAAGGGCCAGCAAGCCGGCACGGTTTCTCATCATCACGTCTCCCCAGGCGGCAATCTTGCCGGACTTCCTAAAATTGCTAGCGATTCCCGCTGCTTTGCACAAGCAGTCAAAGTAGCCGGGCAAATGTGAGACGCAGGTTTTCCGTCATTTTTCTTGACTGGAGCCAGAGAGAATAGTTGTTTGCCCGTATGACAGATCAATCTCATTCCATTCGCTCCATCTGTGTTTACTGCGGCTCGCGACCGGGCAGCGATCCCCGCCATATGGCAGCCGGCCGTGCGCTGGGTAAGGAAATCGCCGAGTATGGCCTGCGCCTCGTCTATGGTGGAGGCACCAAGGGCATAATGGGGGCTGTGGCGAGCGGCGTGCTTTCGAACGGTGGTCAGGTAACCGGCATCATCCCCGAGTTCCTGATCGACATGGAGGCTACGCGCCATTCCCTCGGCCAGCTCAATGAGTTGATTGTAACGCCTGATATGCATACGCGCAAACATGCCATGTTCGAGCGCTCCGATGCCTTCGTCGCGCTGCCGGGCGGGATCGGCACGCTGGAGGAAATCGTCGAGATCATGACCTGGGCGCAGCTCGGCCGTCACGAGAAGCCGATGGTGTTTGCCAATATCGGCGGCTTCTGGGATCCGATGATGGAGCTCATGCGCCACATGACAGACGAAGGTTTCGTCCACACGGCCCATCGCGTCCAGCCGCTCGTTATAGACGACATATCCGAAATCATCCCCGGCATCATGGCACAGGCGGCCGAAATCGCATCGCTGGACCGCGAGGGCGAGGATGCGGTGATCTCGAAGATGTAACGCCGTCCCTAGATCAGGATGACTTTAGGCCCGATGGGCTGAAATCTGGACGACCCGGGATCCTGCTAGCGCTCCCGGCTCCCCTTGAGCATTGCCCAGCTGTAGAGGAACAAGCCCGCCCAGATCAGTGGGAAGGCAATCATGCGCGCGGTGCCGAGCGGTTCGTGGAACATGAAGATCGCGATGAGGAAGATCATCGTCGGCGCGATGTACTGCATGATGCCGATGGTCGAAAGCCGCAACAGCTTGGCGCCATTGGCATAGATCATCAGCGGTACGGCGGTGACGATGCCGCATCCGAGCAGCAGGGCGGTATCGGCCCAGCCGGTGCGATAGAAGTGTCCTTCACCGCTGCCGAGCTCCAGATAGAGAACGTAGAACAGCGCCGGGACGCTGAGGATCAAAACCTCGAGGAAGAAACCCTGGTTCGGGCCGAGCGGCAACGTCTTGCGAAACAGAGCATAGAGACCCCAGGAAATCGTCAGCGTCAGCGCTATCCAGGGAATGCCGCCGCTATCAAGCGCCAGTACGACGACCGCAAGGCCAGCCAACGCAATAGCTGCGATTTGCGCCGGGCGCAGCCGCTCCTTCAGCACGACCGCGCCAAGGAAGATGCTGAACAGCGGGTTGATGAAGTAGCCGAGCGCCGCATCGATCGCGTGGCCACTGCCGATCGCCCAGACATAGGTGCCCCAATTGACGGTGATCAGCGCAGCAGTGAGCGCCGCCATGGCCAGCATCTGCGGCGACCGCAAGGCAGTGCGGATATCTTGCGTTCGGCCGAGGACGATGAGCACTAGACCCGCCAAGGGCAAGGACCAGAGGATGCGATGAGCGATGACCTCCGCCGGCGAAATATGAGCGACGGCCTTCATGTAGATCGGAAGGAAACCCCACAGAAGATACGCCGTCAGTGCAAAGGCGAAGCCACGTGGACTGTCTTCGTTCTTGACGATCGGAGCGCTTGCATTGGCGGACATCGAGTGTTTCCATATTTGTTCTTGTTATGGATCCGCTTAACGTAACGGACGTGAATAGGCCAATTCATTTCGGTGAATAGATGCTGGCCCATCGCGACGGTGAAGACCATGGACGAAGAAGCTCTTGCGAACTGCCGCAGAGCATTTGCCTCCCGGGTACTTGCGAAGGAAGGCGTGCAAGACGACGACGCGCTGCTACAGGCCTTTGCAGCGGTACCGCGCGAGCGGTTCCTAGGGCCGCCGCCATGGAAGATGGCGGGATGGGGAGGCTATGTCGATGCTTCGGGAGATCCCTCTGTCGTCTATCAGGACGTGCTGTTTGCGCTTCAGCATGAACGGCATATCAACAACGGCAGCCCGAGCCTTCACGCCCGGGGAATCCACAAGTTGGCGCTCCGTCAGGGGGATACCGTCTGTCATGTGGGCGCCGGCAGCGGCTACTACACGGCAATCATGTCCCTGCTTGTTGGCAGCGGCGGTCATGTCACCGCCGTCGAATTCGATGGCGAACTGGCGATGCGGGCAGAAGAAAATCTCCGCGACTATCCGAATGTTCGCGTTGTCCATGGCAATGGGGTCGAATGGCCGCGCGAGCCGACAGATGCCGTCTATGTGAACTTTGCCATCCACTTCCCAGCCGAAGCCTGGGTGGAGCGATTGAGTGTCGGCGGCCGGCTGATCCTGCCGCTGGGCGTCCCTGATGTCGATGCGGCGGGGCCGACCGGTCTTGGTTCCTGCGCTGGCTTCTTCCTGTTCCGCCGCGAAGACCTTGGTTACGCTGCCGAATATCTTGGGCCCGTCGCGTTTGTCTGGGCGGAGGCCGTAAAGGGTGGGTTCGATAGTTACCGGCGGCTGGAGGCCGCCTTCTACAAGGGCGGTGTGGAACAGGTCCGCGCCCTGCGCTGGAAGACCGCACGACAGGGCAGGGAGTGGTATTCGGAGGCGGATTGGGGCCTCGTCTTCGGTGCCTGACGCCTACTCGGCGGCCATCTTGCCGGCCAGTTGTCGGTTCTTCATGAGCTTGTAGATCACCGACTCCATCAGCGCCTGGAACGACGCATCGATGATGTTCTCAGACACGCCGACCGTCCACCAGCGAACGCCGTCACTATCGGTAGATTCGATGAGAACGCGGGTGATCGCCTCGGTACCGCCGTTGAGGATACGGACCTTGAAGTCGGCCAGCACCAGATCGTCGATCTCGTGCTGGTATTTGCCGAAGTCCTTGCGCAGTGCGAGGTCGAGCGCATTGACCGGACCGTCGCCTTCTGCCACCGACATGATCGTCTGCCCGTCGATGACGACCTTCACCACCGCTTCCGAGACGATCTTAACTCGCCCGTGGGAATCGAAGCGGCGCTCGACCATCACGCGGAACCCCTCGATCGAGAAAAATTCCGGGATGGTTCCGAGGGTCCGCCGAGCAAGCAGCTCGAAGCTCGCATCGGCGCCCTCATAGGCATAGCCCGATGCCTCGCGCTCCTTGACCAGCGCGATCAGGCGGTCGAGCTTCGGATCGTCCTTGCCGACCTCGATGCCGCGCCGCTTCAGTGCGTTAATGAAGTTCGCCTTGCCCCCCTGGTCAGAGACCATGACCTTGCGGAAATTACCGACGCTTTCAGGCGTCACATGCTCATAAGTGCGCGGATCCTTGAGCAAAGCCGAAGCATGAATGCCAGCCTTTGTCGCAAAGGCAGACGCGCCGACATAAGGCATCTGATGATCGGGCGAGCGGTTCAACAGCTCGTCGAAAGCGTGCGAGAGTCGTGTGAGATTCAACAATCGCTCGGTGTCGATCGAGGTTTCGAACCGGGATGAATACGCTTCCTTCAGCGCCAGCGTTGGGATTAGGGTCACGAGGTTGGCATTGCCGCAGCGCTCGCCGATGCCGTTCAGCGTGCCCTGAATCTGTCGCACACCCGCTTCCACGGCGGCAAGCGAATTGGCGACCGCCTGACCGGTGTCGTTGTGCGCGTGGATGCCAAGACAGTGACCGGGAACGCCCGCCGCAATAACCGCTTGGACGATGGTCCGGATTTCCGGCGGCTGCGTACCGCCATTGGTATCGCAGAGCACGACCCAGCGTGCGCCGGACTCATAGGCGATCTTGGCGCAGGCGATAGCATAGGCGGGGTTTGCCTTGTAGCCGTCGAAGAAATGTTCGCAGTCGACCAATGCCTCCTTGCCGGCGGCGACGGCGGCCTTGACGCTCTCAGCGATGCTTTCGAGGTTTTCCTCGTTCGTGCAACCGAGCGCCACCTTCACATGGTAGTCCCAGCTCTTGGCGACAAAACAGATCGCGTCACTCTTGGCCTGCAGCAGGCTTGCCAGGCCCGGGTCGTTCGAGGCCGAAACACCGGCTCGTTTCGTCATCCCGAAGGCGACGAAGCGAGCTTGTGTCGTGCGCTTCTCGGCGAAAAAGGCAGTATCCGTCGGATTGGCGCCGGGATAGCCGCCTTCGACATAATCAAGTCCGAACTCATCAAGCATGGTCGCGATCGCAATCTTGTCCTCGACGGAGAAGTCGATGCCGGGCGTCTGCTGCCCGTCGCGGAGCGTCGTGTCGAAGAGGTAGATCTTTTCGCGTGTCATGATGGTGGTCCTGTCGGCCTTGTGGGCTCGTTATTGCTTTCCGGCGAACTTGTCTGTGGCGCGGATCAGCTTGTCGAGGATGCCGGGCTCCGAAAACGCATGCCCCGCGCCTTCGATCAGATGGAACTCCGCCGTTGGCCATGCCTTGTGCAGCAGCCAGGCATACTTTGCCGGGCAGGGCATGTCGTAACGGCCATGCACGATGACGCCGGGAATGTCCTTCAGCTTATGGGCATCATGCAGCAGCTGGCCTTCGTCCATCCAGCCGGCATTGACGAAGAAGTGGTTCTCGATGCGGGCGAAAGCATAGGCGAAGTCGGCCTCCTCGAACTTGCCGCTGGTCGACTTTTCCGGCAGCAGCGTGATCGTTTCGCCTTCCCAGATGCTCCAGGCTTGGGCCGCTTGAAGGGCAACGGCCCGGTCCGACCCGGTCAGTCGGCGATTGTAGGCCAGCATCATCTCATGGCGTTCTTCCGGTGGGATCGGCGCGATGAAGCACTCCCATTTGTCGGGGAACATCTCCGACACGCCGAACTGATAATACCAGTCGAGCTCGGCTCTGGTGAGCGTATAGATGCCGCGCACAACCAGCTCGGAAACGCGCTCCGGGTGCTTCTCGGCATAGGCGAGCGCCAGCGTCGAACCCCATGAGCCACCGAACACCTGCCATTTCTCGACGCCTGCCATCTCGCGCAGCCGTTCGATGTCGGCGACGAGGTGCCAGGTCGTGTTGGCATTGAGGTCTGCGTGTGGCGTGGACTTGCCGCAGCCACGCTGGTCGAACAGCAGCACATCGTAGAGTGCGGGATCGAACAAGCGGCGGTGGCTCGGCGAAAAGCCGCCGCCGGGACCGCCGTGCAGGAACACTGCCGGTTTTGCACCCGGTGTGCCCGAACGCTCCCAATAGATCTTGTGGCCGTCACCGACGTCGAGGTGGCCCGACGCATAGGGTTCGATCTCGGGATAGAGGGTACGGAGCACTTCAGTCATATTTTGACGCCTTCGGCTGGCCAGGTTGCAGTATCGTGATCGGGATGCTGGAAGGAGATGATCGCCTCCTGCCGCGCGTAATAATCGGGGTCCGTGTGAACAGGTTGATCGAAGATCGTCTCGACCCACGGAATGCGTGCGTCGTAATTGACCTGGATTTGCGGTGCCAGATCGCTGCGATCGTCGAAGGTGCCGATCGCCAACTCCAACCCGCCGGGGTGTCGATAGGTCATGGGCGTGCCGCAGTTCTTGCAAAAGCCGCGATCGATATTGACGGAAGACTGGAAATAGCTGGGCTCGCCGCGCGTCCACTCCATGCCTTCGTCAGGTGCGGTGACGAGAGCGGAGAAGAAGCCGCCGAACTGCTTTTGGCACATGCGGCAATGGCAGATCGAAGGGCGGCCAAGTTTGCCGCTGATGCGGAATCTGACTGCGCCGCACTGGCAACCGCCGGCTCGAATGGGTTCGCTCATGCTGACGCTCCGGTTGGCCAATGGGCTGTGTCGTGGTCGGGGTGCTGATGATTGCTCGCGTCAATCGCGTTTTCGCGCTCGGGTGTTTCTGGTTCCGGCTCGACGGGCAGGGCATCGAGTTTGTGAAACCAGCTCATCTTGCGTCCGGTGTTCGATTGCATCACCGGCTTGACGCTATCGGGATCGTCCAATGAACCGAGCACGATGTTGATGAAGTCCGCACCTGGAACATCGTAGAAAAGCGGTGTCCCGCAGTCCGCGCAAAAGCCGCGGCGCACGATATCGGAAGAGTGAAACCATTTGGGCTCGCCGCGCGTCAGTGCGAAATCCGTTCGCTTCGCCGCGGCCAGCGGCATGAAATAGTTCCCGGCGGCCTTCTGGCACATGCGGCAATGGCAGAGGTGCGGATAACCGAGTTCGCCGACGGCCCGGTAACGAACCGCACCGCATTGGCAACCTCCACTCAGAGCCACAGCTGGTGTCATGGATTTCTCTCCTCGGGCCACGTCGTCGTGTCATGGTCCGGATGCTGGTAGGAGACGATGTCGAGCACGAAGGGGGCCGCCTCGGCATCCTCTTCGGTCTCGCGCGCGGGCAACTCATGCAGGTGGTCAACGAAGCCGATCTTGCCTTCGGTGCCAAACTGGATGACTGGCGGAAGGGCGGACGGATCATCGAAGGCGCCTGCTGCGACCGCCATGCCATCCGGCGCCTCGTAAGTCAGCGGCGTGCCGCAATCGGCGCAGAAGCCGCGCTCGACCACGTTGGACGAACGAAAGCGCTTGCGCTTGCCGCGCGTCCATTCGAACTCGGCGCCACGCACGGAGACCAGCGGTGCGTAATAGGCACCGAACGCCTTCTGACACATGCGGCAATGACAGATGGACGAATCCTTCAACATTCCGCGAACGCGGAAGCGGATCGCCCCGCACTGGCAGCCGCCGGTATAGGTGCTCATCTCTTCACCTCCCACTTGGTCACTCGTTCGCCGGTGGCCGGATCCTTGCCGTCCTTGAGCTGGACGCCTTCGGCAAGCAGCGTGTCGCGGATCTTGTCGGCCTCGGCGAAGTTCTTCGCCTTAAGCAATTCGAGCCGCGCCTTCACGCGCCGGTCGATTTCGATGGCGACCGCTTCGTCGATCTCGGCCTTCTCAGGCAGAACGCCGAGCAAAGCCGCGCTGGCGGCGAATGTCGCGTGATCGCCGGACTGGGCAAGCGCATGCAACGCCTGGATGGCTGCCACCGTGTTGACGTCGTCGGCCAAGGCGCTGAGGACAGCAGCGTCGGGCTGCGCGCCCGCAGCGTCTGCTGCCGGCCATTTGGCGAGCACCCGTTCGGCCTCCTCCAGCCGCTTGACCGAAAAATCGATCGGCTCGCGGTAGTGGGTCATCAGCATGGCAAGACGCAGGACTTCGCCGGGCCACTGCCGGCCGCCGAACTTCTCGGTGTGCAGCAACTCGTAGATAGTGACGAAATTGCCTTCCGACTTCGACATCTTTCGGCCCTCGACCTGCAGAAAGCCGTTGTGCATCCAGACGTTCGCCATGACCTTGGTGCCGTGGGCGCAACGCGATTGGGCGATCTCGTTCTCATGGTGGGGGAAGATCAGGTCGAGACCGCCGCCGTGAATGTCGAAGACCTCGCCGAGGTAGCGCTCGCTCATGGCCGAGCACTCGATATGCCATCCCGGACGACCGCGCCCCCAGGGGCTCTCCCAGCCGGGCTCGCTCTCGCTCGAAAGCTTCCACAGCACGAAGTCGCCGGGGTTTTTCTTGTGCGCCTCGACCGCGACGCGGGCGCCGGCCTGCTGTTCCTCGAGGTTGCGCCTGGAAAGCGCGCCGTAATCTGCCATGGATTTCGTGTTGAACAGCACTTCGCCGGCCGCCTGATAGGCGTGACCCTTGGCAATCAGCTTCTCGATGATCTCGATCATCTGGGCGATGTTGTCGGTCGCCCGCGGCTGGATCGTCGGATCAAGGCAGCCGAGGGCCTTGGCGTCTTGGAGATATTGCGTCTCGGTTCTTTCGGTGACCAGCCGGATCGCCTCGTTCAGCGGCAAACCGGGGTGGTCGCGCAGAGCCCGCGCATTGATCTTGTCGTCGACGTCGGTGATGTTGCGCGCGTAGGTGACATGTTCGGCGCCATAGACATGGTTCAGCAGCCGAAACAGCACGTCGAAGACGATAGCGGGACGCGCGTTGCCGATATGGGCGTAGTCATAAACAGTCGGGCCGCAGACATACATGCGGACGTTTAGCGGATCGATCGGCGCAAACGCCGTCTTTTCGCGCGACAGCGTGTTGTAAAGCTTTAGTTCCGGCTTCTTAGTGTCTGGCGCGCCGGCCATGTCTACTCTCCCAAAATGCAATGATCCGAAAAATACTTCCACCGGCGGGCCGGGGCGTTTCTCATCTTGGGTCTTTGGGAGACGAAAACGGCCAGGCCAGCGAGCGCGCTAGCGAATAATCTTCCGGCAGATAATGCAGGTAACCGTTTTCATGGCGGGTTTTATGGCGCGGGAACGGGGATTGGTCAAGGGGGATGAGAAGCGGTCGGCGCCAGCCGGAGCAATCGATCCAGTGAATCGATTGCAGCGACGAACATCTAGCTGGTTTGAGCGGATGATCTGAGATTCGTTCGCCATTCTCGCGGCGTAAATCTGATCTAGCCAATTACGAACATGTTGAAAAACCGGGAGGAATATGTGCGCAAGGCGGTATACACGACAATCGGAGCGACAGCAATTTTCTTGGTCGCATCCGCTGCATACTTCGCCTACGATTTCGGAATGGCTCGCTTCAACAATCCATCCCTCAGCCACTATCCGCTCCAAGGGATAGACGTTAGTCACCACCAAGGCGATATCGATTGGAAGACGGTCGCGGCGCAACCGAGCGTCCGCTTTGCGATAATGAAGGCGACCGAAGGCGGCGATCACCGAGATGCCAAGTTCGCCACGAACTGGCAACTCGCGAAAGATGCGGGCTTGGTACGCGGCGCATACCATTTTTTCACCTTCTGCCGCCCAGGCAAGGATCAGGCACAGAATGTCTTGGCAACCGTCCCAAAGGAGCAGGGAACGTTGCCGATCGCCGTAGATCTCGAGTTTGTCGGCAATTGCAGCAAAGTCCCGACGGTGGAGGAAATGGCATCGGAGGTGAACGCATTCTTCGCTGAACTAAAAAGCACCTTTCCGGAGAAGCCGATATTCTACGTCACCCAAGAGTTTTTTGATCGATACCTCAAAGGCAACGAGTCGCGGTTCCCCGAACACTACCTGTGGCTCCGAAGCGTATTCAAAGAGCCACACCAGAACGATTGCCGTGACTGGTCGATCTGGCAATTCGCCGACAACGGCACGCTGGATGGCATTCAAGGCCCGGTCGATCTCAATGCGCTGTGCCCATCGGAAACTGGTTTCTCACACCTGTTCCCGGCTGTCGCGGCCAATTGAGTAAACGCGCCTATTCCGGCAGGCGGTAGTCGACCAGCTTGTTTTCGCGAACGATGAAGAGCTTGCCGGTCTCGGTCACGTCGGGACCGACCAGCGGCAGGATCGCCTTGGCGACCTCGGAAGGATGCGGCAACGTCTCGGGATCTTCGCCCGGAACGGCCTGCGCGCGCATGGCGGTGCGGGTGGCGCCTGGATCAACGCTAGTGATACGGAGTGGCGTGCGCTGCGTTTCACCTGCCCAGGTGCGGGCCAGCGCTTCGACAGCTGCCTTGGAGGCGGAGTAGGGACCCCAGAACGGGCGACACTTGTGCGCGGCACCGGATGAGAGAATGACGGCGCGGCCGGCATCCGAGCGCGACAGCAGCGGGTCGACCGAACGGATCAGCCGCCACGTCGCGGTCACGTTGATGTTCATCACCTTCTCGAAGGTCTTCGCCTCGATATGCCCGATCGGCGAGATCACGCCGAGCACGCCCGCATTGGCGACGAGGATGTCGAGCTTGCCCCAGCGCTCGAAGATCGAGGCGCCGAGCGCATCGATAGCGTTCATGTCGGCAAGATCGAAAGGAACCAGTGTCGCGGAACCGCCAGCCGCCTTGATTGCATCATCGAGGTCCTCGAGACCGCCGACCGTGCGGGCGCAGGCAATTACGTGCGCACCGGCCTTTGCCAGTTCAATTGCCGTGAAATAGCCGATGCCGCGGGATGCGCCGGTGACGAGTGCGATCTTGCCTTCAAGGTTGATAGTCATTGTGCCCCGGTCCTGCATCGCTGAAAAATTAAGGGGCGCAATAAGCGCCCCCTAGTCAAATGTCAAAGCCAATGGCAGTCAGCCATTGGTCGCGAGCAGGGAAACCTTGCGGCCCATCGTTTCGCCGTCCTTGTCGAGAAGGCGCGTCGGATAGTCGCCGGTGAAGTAGTGGTCGGTAAACTGCGGGCGGGCGTCATTACGGTCCTCACCGCCGACGGCGCGATAAAGGCCGTTGATCGACAGGAACTCCAGGGAGTCAGCCCCGATATATTTGCACATGGCCTCGAGGCTGTCGTACTGGTTGGCCAGCAGCTTCTCGCGATCCGGCGTGTCGATGCCGTAGAAGTCAGGATAGTAAATCATCGGGCTTGCGACGCGCAGATGCACTTCCTTGGCGCCGGCATCGCGGATCATCTGCACGATCTTCAGCGAGGTGGTGCCGCGTACAACCGAATCGTCGACGAGCACGACGCGCTTGCCCTCGATCATCGCACGGTTGGCGGAGTGCTTCAGCTTGACGCCGAAGGCGCGGATTTGCTGCGTCGGCTCGATGAAGGTGCGGCCGACATAATGGTTGCGGATGATGCCGTATTCGAACGGAATACCGCTTTCCTGAGCGTAGCCGAGCGCTGCCGGCGTGCCGCCATCCGGTACGGGAACGACGACATCAGCCTCAACAGGCGCTTCCTTTGCGAGGTTGATGCCCATGTTCTTGCGCGCGACATAGACGCTGCGACCACCGACGACCGAGTCCGGACGGGCAAAGTAGACATATTCGAACAGGCAGAGGCGCTCCGGCTGGCCGTTGCCCGCCTTGCGGGCGTCGATCGAGATCGAGCCGTCCGGCTGGATTTCGCAGATGATGACTTCGCCGTTCTCGACATCGCGGACGAACTTGGCGCCGATGATATCGAGCGCGCAGGTCTCCGAGCAGAAGATCGGCTTGCCGTCGAGTTCGCCCATGACGAGGGGACGGATACCGGTGGGATCGCGCGCCGCGATCAGCTTCGTGCGCGTGATGGCGAGCATCGAATAGCCGCCTTCCATCTGGCGGATCGCGTCGATGAAACGGTCGGCCGTGGAGCTGTAGCGCGAGCGGGCGATGAGGTGGAGAACCACTTCCGTATCCGAGGTGGACTGACAGATAGCGCCACCGGCAATCAGCTGGCGGCGAAGCGTCAGGCCATTCGTGAAGTTGCCGTTATGAGCAATGGCGATGCCGCCGACTTCGAGTTCCGCAAAGAGCGGCTGCACGTTGCGGAGCGCCACTTCGCCCGTTGTCGAATATCGGTTGTGGCCGATCGAGATGTTGCCGGGCAGGCGGGCGAGGGTAGTCGGGTCAGTGTAGTGGTCGCCGACCAGGCCCATATGCCGTTCGGAGTGGAAGCGCAGCCCATCGAAGGAGACGATACCGGCCGCTTCCTGCCCGCGATGCTGGAGGGCATGCAGGCCGAGCGCCGTCAACGTTGACGCATCGTCATGGCCAAGAATGCCGAAGACGCCGCATTCTTCGTGGAGCGTGTCTCCATCGAATTCGTCATTGAACGTCAAGGAATGAGACTGGTTCATCGATGCGGGCCTTTGCTCTCACAAGAATGGATCGGCTTCCATAGCATGACGCCGTTATCATGCGTTTTAAACGGCTGAGGCCCGGCAGAGCGGATGCCCGGCCGGACCTTTATTCACGTTCCGCTCAAATGGCAATTGCCAGGTGGCGGGTCAAGCTGTTGAACACTGCGTCAATTCGACGGCTGCTGTGCACCATTCGCAGGAGCGGGCGCTACGTCTTCGGCTGGCGCCTGATCGGATGCCGGCGCGTTGCCGCTCTCAGTATTGCCGCCCTGCGGCTGAATTTTGTCCATCACGCTCGCCCGCACCATCTGCGCGAATTCTGCCGGCAGTACGGACTGCAACTTCACGACCATCGAGTCCAGGAACGGCTTCGACTTGGCGTTGTTCACCCAGGCCGGGCGGTGATCCGCGTCCACGAGCCAGTTCCAGAAAGCGACGGCGACGACGAGAAGAAGTATGCCCCTAGCCGCGCCGAAGAGAAAGCCCAAAGTGCGGTCGAGAGCGCCGATCCGGCTGTCGATGATGAAGTCCGCGATCTTCATGGTAATGAACGAGATCACGATCAGCGCAATCAGGAACACCACCGCGGCCGAGCCGACGATCGCAATGCGGTCGTCATCCGTGTACCTCTTCGCGTAGGGGACCAGGTAGGGGTAGAAATAGTATGCGGCGGCCGCAGAGCCGCCCCAGCTTGCGATCGAAAGAACTTCGCGGGAGAAGCCGCGCACCATTGCAAGTACGGCGGAGAAAAGAACGACGCCGATGACAATACCGTCGAAAATCGTAATGGGCATATAAATTCAACTCCAGGACCGCCGTTTATATACGGCTTGGTCGCGCCTCATTGCGTGCTTCCTATAACATCACCGATGCTGGCGATGAAAGGATCAAACCTCTTCTTCCACACGTCGCAGTGCGCCTTTCGACCCAGCAATACGTGCAACCAGGTCCGGCAGGCTCTCGATCTCGCTCCAGCGACTGCCCGAACCCTTCGGCAGGTCGGCTGACGCCGAGGGAAGCAACGCGGCAGAAAAGCCCAGCTTCTCGGCTTCTTTGAGGCGCTGGGACGTATGTGAAACCGGCCGGACGGCGCCCGACAGGCTGACTTCGCCGAAATAGACACAATTGGCCGGCAGGGCAATACCGGCCAGCGACGAAACCAGGGCCGAGGCGACGGCGAGGTCGGCGGCCGGTTCGGAGATGCGATAGCCGCCAGCGATGTTCAGATAAACGTCGTGCTGGCCGAGCCGGACGCCGCAATGAGCCTCGAGTACGGCAAGGATCATCGACAGGCGTGCGGAGTCCCAGCCGACCACGGCGCGGCGAGGGGTCCCGAGCGACGTCGGGGCAACGAGCGCCTGCACTTCGACCAGGATGGGGCGGGTGCCTTCCATGCCGGCGAAGACGGCAGCTCCCGGCGATTTTTCGTTACGCTCGCCGAGGAAGAGCTCAGACGGATTGGCGACCTCGCGCAGCCCCTTGTCTGACATTTCAAAGACGCCGATCTCGTCCGTCGGTCCGAAGCGGTTCTTGACGGTGCGCAGGATGCGATAGTGATGGCCGCGATCGCCTTCGAAATAGAGCACCGCATCGACCATGTGCTCGACGACACGCGGACCGGCGATCTGGCCGTCCTTGGTGACATGGCCGACGAGAACCATGGCCGCGCCGGTCTGCTTGGCGAAGCGGATCATCGACTGAACGCCGGTGCGCACCTGCGTCACGGTTCCAGGCGCGGATTCGGCCAGTTCGCTCCAGAGCGTCTGGATGGAATCGATGATCACAAGATCGGGCCGCTTGCCTTCCGCCACCGTTGCCAGAATGTCCTCGACATTGGTTTCGGCAGCCAGCAGGACATCAGTGTCCGCTGCCTGCAGGCGTTGCGCCCGCAGCCTTACCTGGGCCACCGCCTCTTCGCCCGAAACGTAGATGATCCGATGGCCGCGACGCGAAAGCGCTGCCGCGCCCTGCATCAGCAGCGTCGACTTGCCGATACCAGGATCGCCACCGATCAGCACCGCCGAACCGCGCACGAAGCCGCCGCCGAGTGCCCGGTCGAGTTCCGAAATGCCGGTGTGGATACGCGGAGCTTCCTCGATCTCGCCAGAGAGTGCCGTCAGTGCCACTGGGCGGCCTTTCTTCGGCGTCTTTGCCGGTCCACCGCCGATGCCGCCCATGGGGTCTTCTTCGACGATGGTATTCCACTCGCCGCAGCTATCGCACTTGCCCGCCCAGCGGTTATGGACCGCACCGCAGCTCTGGCAGATGAATTGTGTCCTGGCCTTCGCCATCAATTATGCTTTCGGTTGGATGCCGCCAGCGCGTCACATCGAATCAGTTTGATTGCTCAAATAATCATTCGTGGCACCGATCAAAACTAATGATTTCCCTATCAGGGGCGACGGTGGCACTTGTTCTCCACTGTCTTGGAGGCCACGACGATGCTGGACTATTCGCTCGCGCACTGGATCGCGTTCTTGACCGCGGCGGTCCTGCTCAACCTGTCGCCGGGTCCCGACATGGCTTTCATTCTCGGCCACACCCTCAAAAGCGGGACGAAGACCGGCTTTGCCGCGCTGTTCGGCATCTGGACCGGCGCCTGCCTGCATGTGGGGATGGCAGCATTCGGTCTATCTGCGATTCTCGCCGCCTCCGCACTGGCCTTTTCGGTGGTCAAGTGGGTCGGTGCGATCTACCTCATCTGGCTCGGCATTCAGGCATTGCGCTCGAAATCCGAGGGCGGCCTGGTCAGTGCGGCGAAGGACGTCCTGCCCTGGAACCATGTCTACAGGCAGGGCATCCTCGTTTCGCTGCTGAACCCGAAGGTCGCGATCTTCTTCCTCGCCTTCCTACCGCAATTTGTGGTCGCGGGCGCCGGACCGACCTGGCTACAGCTGGCGGTCCATGGCCTATTCATCATTGCGGTTGCAGCCTTCATCGAGCCGCCGCTCATCCTTGCGGGAGGACGGCTTGCCGATCTCGTCAAGCGTAAGAGAAGCATCGGCCTCTGGCTCGATCGCGGCCTTGGCGCGCTACTGGTGGCGCTCGGCGTGCGGTTGGCCCTGACGACGCGGTAGGTCCTTAGTCTTCCTCGTACAGGTAGCGTCGCTCGTGCCGAAGGCCGATGCTGGTCAGGATCTCGTAGCCGATCGTACCTGCCGACCTCGCCACGTCGTCGACGAGCACGTTCTTTCCGAACAGTTCGACGTAATCGCCTGCGAGCACTGCATTTTCCGGAAGATCCGTGACATCGAAAATCGTCAGATCCATGGTGATGCGGCCGGCAACCGGAACCTTTCGCCCGGCCAGAAAACCCTGGCCTGCCTGCGGCACGACCTGGCGCAGAGGCACGCCGCCGCTCGACTGGCTTCGCAGGTACCCATCGGCGTATCCGGCCGACACCACGGCGAGCCTGCTGTCACGTGTCAATCGCATGGCGCGGCCGTAGCCGACGGTGTCGCCCGCCTTGGCCCTACGAACCTGAATGATCCGCGCCTCGGCGGTCACGACCGGCCGCATCGGGTTCGCCACGCCGTTGACGGCTTCGCCGCCATAGACCGAGATGCCGGGACGCGTGAGATCGAAGTGATAGTCACTGCCGAGGAAGATGCCACCCGATGCCGCTAGGCTTGACTCGATACCTTCATAGGCTGCGCTAACCCGCCGGAACGATTCAAGCTGTTGCTTGTTCATCTCCGAGGAATGGTCGTCGCTGCAGGCGAGATGGCTCATGACGAGCACCGGCGCAAAACTTGCCGGGCGCGAAACGTCGTCGGCAAGCGCGATCGCCTCGTCCATGGAAAGGCCCAGCCTGTTGAAGCCTGTATCGACATTGAGGGCGCAGGGGTAGTCGCCGTATTCGGCGAGCACCGCCATCCAGAAGGCGAGTTGTTCTTCCGACGAGATCACCGGCACGAGGTCGTTTTCGAAGAGCCGTCGCTCTGTGCCGGGCCAGACGCCCGCGAGCACGAAAATGCGAGCGTCGGGCGCGTAGGGCCGCAGCGTCACGCCTTCATCGACGGTGGCGACGAAGAAATCACGCGCGCCGGCCATAAAGAGCGCTTCGCCAGCGTCTTCGATGCCAGTGCCGTAGGCGTCAGCCTTCACGACAGCCGCGGCCCGAGCCTTGCCGGAGCGTCGCGCCATGTCCTTCCAGTTTTCCGTCAGTGCCGTCAGGTCGACGGTCAGGCGCAGGCCAGCGCAGTCGAATGGGTCTTCATCTTCGAAACTATCAACAAAATCAGTCATGGTGCTTCACAAAAGTAGGGAGAGTGCTTGTCGCGTGGTAGTCTAGAGATCAATAAGGCAAAGTGAAAGCAAGCCGAGGAGATATCGATCTTGCGATCACTTTTGTTCAAGACGCAGGGGTCGCGCGTGAAGTAGTCTGGTTTGATGGAGAATGTATCGCAGAAAGAGGCGGCCGAGGCGATGCCGCTTGCAGGTCTCGAACGGGCGTGTTTCTGGCGCGACCGCCGATTCCGCAACATGGAATGCCTGAGCGCGAGCTTCCTGACGCACGAATATGCGCCTCATGCCCACGACACCTTCTCGATCGGCGCCATCGAAAGTGGCACGCAGATCGCAACGATGAAGGGTGTTCGCGAGGAGACCGGCGCGGGCGATCTCTATCTCATCGACCCCGGCGTCGTGCATGACGGCGTTCCCGGCGGCGAGGGGTATCGCTACCGGATGATCTATCCCGATACCAAGCTCTTCGTCGATATTCTCGAAGACGTGACCGGCAAGGCTTTCAACGCCACGCCGTCCTTCCCGAAGGAGCTTCTCAATGATCCCGAGATGGCCGCCGCTTTCCATACCGCCCATCGCGTGCTGGAGAGCGGTGCCGGAGCGCTGGAATCAGAAGAGGGCATGTTTCGCGTGCTCGCGGCAATCTTCCAACGCTACGGCAGCACGATTGTCGTGCCGGTGGATACCAAGGAGCGCACCGCAGTCGGCCGCGCTCGCGACTATCTGACCGAAAATTTCGACAGCGATATCGGGCTTGACGAATTGGCCGAGGTCGCAGGCTTGAGCCGCGCGCATCTCATCCGGGCGTTCCGCCGCGAATACCACATCACCCCGCATGCCTTTCTGACCGACAAGCGTGTGCGCGAGGCGCGCAAGCTATTGCGGTCAGGACAGGCGCCAGCCGATGTGGCAATCCAGTGCGGCTTCGCCGACCAGGCGCACTTCACCCGCCACTTCAAGGCACGCACCGGCGTCACGCCGGGACAGTATCGCGCGGGCTGATCACTTTCGTTCAAGACGGTCACTGCGCAGCAGCTTAACACCTCCGACCTTAGCAGTTCTGGAGGTTCCAATGCTTACTCAAAGGCGATCGATCGGCGACTTTTTGGCCGGAGCGCGGGCAATCCTTCCGCTCATCGTCGCCGTCATTCCAATTGGTCTCGTCTTCGGTGCGGTTTCGGCCACGAAAGGTCTGTCTCCTCTCGAAGCGACCCTGATGAGCGCGCTCGTCTTTGCCGGTGGCTCACAGTTTGTCGCCATGGATATCTGGACGCACCCCGCAAGCTGGGCGGGCGTCGGCTTTGCCGCGCTGCTCGTCAATATCCGCCACGTCCTGATGAGCGCGTCCCTCGGCACGAAGATGCAGGCCTTCTCGGGCTTGCGAAAATATGCCGCCATGCTGTTCCTGGCTGATGAGATATGGGCGATTGCGGAATTCCGCGCAGGCGTGGCGCGGCTGACACCTTCATGGTTCGCCGGCATCGCCATGCCGTTCTATGTGGCCTGGGTCGGCTCCACGCTGATTGGCGCCTCTCTCGGCGCGTTTCTAGGCGATCCCGCTGCCATAGGGCTCGACTTCGCCTTTCCCGCAGTCTTTGTCGTGCTGGCGATGGGGTTCTGGAAGGGCCGTGAGACGGGTTCGGTATTGGCTGCGAGCGCTCTGGCCGCCGTCCTGGTTCACCAGGTCGTACCGGGTGTCTGGTACATCGCAGCCGGCGCGCTCGCCGGGCTTGCCGCGGCACTGTTGACAGGCAAGGCAAAGGCGGTGACGGCATGACCCTGGAGATACACACGCTTCTTGCGATTCTCGCCATGGCGGCTGCAACGGTGCTGACCCGCATGAGCGGCCTGCTTCTCATTCGCCATGTCGAAATGACCGAGCAGACCCGAACGGCCATCGAGGCGATACCGCCGGCGGTTCTAATGGCAGTAATTGCGCCCACCGCCTTTGCGACAGGCTGGGCCGAGACGGCTGCCTGCCTGGTTACAGCCCTCGCAGCGCGCCGGCTGCCGATGCTGGCAAGCGTTGCCGTTGGCGTGGCAACCGTTGCCATTTTGCGAGCCGTCGGCTTGTAGGCCGGGCAGCGTGCTGACGAGAAGGATCTCGTCAGTGCTCCTCGTATTGGATGAAGGAGGGATCGGCGAGATCTGCGAAACGCGTGAATTCCGACTGGAAGGCGAGCTTCACCGTGCCGGTCGGTCCATGGCGCTGCTTGGCGATGATAACGTCAGCCGTGCCCTTTACCTTGTCGAACAGCGCTTCCCATTCGGCATATTTCGGATCGTTAGGATCGCGAGGCTCGAGATTCTTGACGTAGTATTCCTCACGGAACACGAAGAGTACGACGTCGGCGTCCTGCTCGATCGAGCCCGATTCACGAAGGTCGGAGAGCTGCGGGCGCTTGTCGTCTCGGCTTTCGACCTGACGCGAGAGCTGGGAGAGGGCAATGATCGGAACGTTCAGTTCCTTGCCGAGCGCCTTCAGGCCGGTCGTGATCTGGGTGATTTCCTGCACGCGATTTTCGCCTGACTTGCCCGAGCCGGTCATCAGCTGGATGTAGTCGACCACCAGGCAATCGAGGCCGCGCTGGCGCTTCAGGCGGCGGGCGCGCGCCGAAAGCTGTGCGATCGAGATACCACCGGTCTGGTCGATGTAGAGCGGCACCTTCTGCATCATCATCGAGCAGGCGACCAGCTTTTCGAAGTCGGCATCGTTGATGTCGCCGCGGCGGATCTTCGAGGAAGAGACTTCCGTCTGCTCGGAGATGATACGCGTGGCGAGCTGTTCGGACGACATTTCGAGCGAGTAGAAGCCGACGACGCCGCCTTGCTTCGCCTTCATGCTGCCGTCCGGCTGCACTTCGCCCTCGTAGGCGGCGGCAATGTTGTAGGCGATGTTTGTGGCGAGCGAGGTCTTGCCCATGCCCGGACGACCGGCGAGCACGATCAAGTCAGAGCGCTGCAGGCCGCCCATCTTGCCGTCCAGTGAATGGATCCCGGTGGAGATGCCGGAAAGCCCCCCATCACGTTCCTTGGCGACTGCCGCCATGTCGATCGCAAGTGCTACCGCGTCGTTGAATGACTGAAAGCCACCGTCGTAACGGCCGTTCTCAGCGAGTTCGAACAAACGGCGCTCGGTGTCCTCGATCTGTGTCTGCGGCGGCATGTCGAGCGGCGCGTCGTAAGCGATATTGACGACATCTTCACCGATGGTGATTAGCGCGCGGCGAAGCGCCAGATCATAGATGGCGCGGCCGTAGTCTTCTGCATTGATGATGGTGACCGCTTCGCGGGCGAGACGGGCGAGGTATTCGGAGACCGTCATGTCGCCGACCTTTTCCTCGGCCTTGAGGAACGTCTTGATCGTCACCGGATTGGCGATCTTGCCCATGCGGATGATGTCGCCCGCGACTTCGAAGATCTTGCGGTGCAGCGGTTCGTAGAGATGGATCGGCTTCAGGAAGTCCGACACCCGATAATAGGCGTCGTTGTTCATCAGGATCGCGCCGAGAAGCGCCTGTTCGGCTTCGATATTGTTGGGGGCTTCCCGGTAGTGCTGCTCCGCTGGAGCAACGGCGGCAATCTTTCGAGCGACGTCGTTCATCTTGATCCGTTCTGTCTTCTTCAGCTTCGGGTGTGGCGCGCGCAAGCGGCAAAATCAAGCGCGGAAGCGAGAAGGCTCCTGTGCCGCCGTCGATACGGGAAGGCTTTGCCCGTTGTTCGACTTCTCCACAGTCGCACTTGCGGTCAGTGCAAAAATACCGAAAGTGTCACCTGCAGAACACGGCCAGAAACGACTCACTTCCATCGCGGCTTGCGTGGTAGTCTAAGCCTGTCGGGGGAGACTTGCATCCAAACAGAGGCCGTCGGCTCTTGAAAAAGATCGGAAAACAATATAGATAGCAACAATATAATTAGTGCGCTAACAAAATAGGACTGAAATATATGGGAAATCCCGTTCTCGGGCGTGAGCTTATCGAAGACCTTGCCGCTTTCAATCGTAAGCTAAGGGCCGTCTTCGACAAGATAGTGCGGGAGCGCAACATGACGCTGCCGCGCGCCCGTGTCTTCTTCACGCTTAATAAAAAGGACGGAATCAACCAGCGTGAACTTGCCGAACGGCTGGAGCTGGAGACGCCAACGCTCGTCAGGATTCTCGATGCCATGGAAGGGCAGGGTTTCGTCCAGCGGCGCGTGGCCGGCTCCGATCGCCGTGCCAAGGAAATCTACATCACCGAGACCGGCAAGGTCGTGGCCGGCGAAATCGATGACATTGCCGTAAAAGTGCGGGCGCAGGTTATCGCCGGTATTCCCGAAAATGATCTGAAGACTACTTTGGAAGTGATCCGGGCCATGCAAGCCAACCTGCAGGGCATTCGCGGAATTTGAGGTCCTGCCGATGAGCCTGGCCGAGACCGCCAACGACAATGTGGCGCCACGGCCCGCCGAGGAGGCGAAGCCGGGCACACAACAGATGCCGTCGCCGCCACCCGCAGCGGGCATGCCGATGCCGGCCTGGAGGGTACCGCTCTACATGGCGGCGTCGGTCCTGCTGTTTCTGACGCAGGGCCTCGGCATGAACCTGCTGACTGCCAACATCTATCAGCTGCAGGGCTCGTTTTCCGCGACCACCACTGAAGTTTCCTGGCTCTCGGCGGCCTATATGGCACCTTACGCCAGCATGTCGATTGCACTCTTCAAGATTCGTACCCAATACGGTCTTCGTCGTTTCGCCGAACTTGGCATTATCTGTTTCGTCGTTGCGGCGGTGCTCAATCTCCTCATCACTGACCTGCATTCCGCGATCGTTGTGCGCACCCTGAGCGGCATGGCCGCAGCTCCCCTTTCGACGCTCGGCTTCCTATATATGCTGGAGCCTTTCCCGCAGGAAAAGAAGCTCTCGCTCGGGATCAGCCTTGCCCTGATGTGCACGCTGTTTGCGTCTCCCGTCGCGCGCATCGTCTCACCTTCGCTGCTTCAGTTCGGCGGGTATCAGGCGCTCTATATGTTCGAGATGGGCCTCGCGCTCGCCGTGTTTCCGATCATCTATCTGCTGCCGCTTACGGCGCCGCCTCGGGCGAACGTCATTCAACGACATGACATACTAAGCTATCTCCTCCTGGCGGTCAGCTTCGGGTGTCTTGCCGTCGCGCTGACGCTCGGCCGGCTCTATTGGTGGTTCGAGGCGCCCTGGATCGGCGTTCTACTGGCGGTGTCGGTCGGCTCTCTTGCTCTGATGCTGGCCATTGAGCTGCCGCGCACCAATCCGCTGATCGATTTCCGCTGGCTGTTTTCGGGCGCCAACATGCGAATGGCAGGCGTCCTGCTTCTCTTCCGCTTCGTCTCCTCGGAGCAGTCGTCAACTGCCGCCAACTTCTATCAGCAGCTCGGGCTTCTGAACGATCAGACAGTGACACTCTATACGATCATTCTTCTCGCCTCCTTGGTTGGCGGGCTTTTCTGCGCGTTTCTGATGACGACGCGCTACGTCGAAACAGCCCACGTGCTGGCGCTCGCACTCATTGCAGCCGGCGCCTTTCTGGATAGCCAGTCGACAAGCCTGACACGGCCACCTCAGATGTATTTGAGCCAGGCGATGGTCGCCGCGGGCGCCGCGATGTTCCTGCCTCCTGTCATGGCGAACGGCTTCAAGGCCGCGATCTCGCGGGGCGGGCAATACATCGTCAACTTCCTGATGATCTTCGTCTTCACGCAGAGCATTGGCTCGCTCTTCGCCTCGGCGATGCTCGGGACTTTCGTGACAATCCGGGAGAAGTTCCACTCGAACGTGCTCGTCGAGCACATCCTGCTGCAGGATCCGATCGTGGCGCAGCGCGTCTCTCAGCTGAGCGCCGCTTACGGCAAGGTGCTTGGCGACAAGATGCTGCTCAACGCTGAAGGTTTGGTGCTGCTCGCCCAGCAGGTCAGCCGCGAGGCCTATATTCTCGCCTACAACGACACCTTCCTCGTCATCGGCTACTCCTCTGTCTTCGGCCTGATCGTCATTCTTTTCCATCAAGCGTGGCGCCGGCTGCCCTGGCCCAGGATAAGCCAGCCCGATGCAATCCCCGCTCAATCGTGATCTCAGGGTCCCAGTATGTTGAAGTTCCCTCGCTCTCCCTCGACTATCATCGCAGTGCTCGCCGGCGTCGCCGGCGTCCTTCTCGTTCTCTATGCGTGGCGGCTGCCGCCGTTCGTGACATCGGTGGAGACGACCGACAATGCCTATGTTCGCGGCTATGTCACGATCATGAGCCCACAGGTGAGCGGCTATGTCGTCGATGTGCCCGTGAAGGACTATCAGCAGGTCAAGCAGGGCGATACGCTTGCTCAGATCGATGACCGCATCTACGCCCAGAAGCTTGCCCAGGCACGTGCGGCGCTCGACGGGCAGAAGGCGTCGCTGGAGAATTCCCGCCAGTCAGAGCTTGCGGCAAAGGCGAGCATCGCCTCCAGCGAGGCGCAGATCGATAGCGCAAATGCAGCGCTGACGCGCGCGCAGCAGGCCTGGGATCGCGTCAACAATCTCAGTAATCGCGGCATTGCATCGCAGAGTGAGACAGAGGCCGCGCAGGCCACACTTGACCAGGCCAAGGCTGCCCTGAACCAGGCAAAGGCCGCGCTGGAAGTTTCCAAGCAAAACCTTGCAACGATCATCGTCAATCGCTCGCTTCTGGAAGCCAATGTGGCAAGCGCCGAAGCCGTCGTGCGCCTTGCGGAAATCGACCTGCAGAACACCAAGATCGTCGCACCGCGCGACGGTCATCTCGGCGAAGTCGGCGTACGCGTCGGGCAGTATGTGGCGGCGGGTACGCAGCTCATGGCCGTCGTGCCGGAGGATGTGTGGGTCGTGGCTAATTTCAAGGAGACGCAGTTGTACGGCATGCAGGTCGGGCAGCCGGTGACCATCACGGTCGATGCGCTCGGCAAGCAGCGTCTGAAGGGATACATCGAGCGCTTCTCGCCCGCAGCCGGGTCGGAATTCGCGGTCATCAAGGCGGACAATGCGACAGGCAATTTCGTGAAGATTGCACAGCGCGTCGGCGTGCGCATCGGCTTTGATCCCGACCAGCCGGTCGTCAAGGATCTGGGGCCGGGGCTCTCCGTCGTCGTCGACGTCGACAAGAACGCTCCGCCGCAGCAGAATACAGCCGCCAAATAAGCAGAAAGCCCGGCGCGAGCCGGGCTTTCGTCCATTTCCAGAGAGGATCTCTCGGGAAAATTAAGCTTCGTCGCCTTCGAGGTCGGCTTCCGGATCGAAGAAGTCTTCCGGACGCAGAGCGTCTTCGTCAACGCCGTAGATGGCATCGACGGAGTTGAGGGTTTCGCCCTTGGCCTGACGCCCGGCTTCTTCAGCCGAACGAGCAACGTTAAGTTCGACGTGGATTTCGACTTCAGCGTGGAGCTGCAGCTCAACCTTGTGCAGGCCGATCGACTTGATCGGCGTGTTCAGGTGAACCTGGTTGCGGCCGATGTTGAAGCCTTCCGCAGCGAGAATTTCAACGACGTCGCGAGCAGCGACCGAGCCGTACATCTGGCCGGTTTCGCCAGCAGAACGGACGACGATGAACGACTTGCCGTCGAGAGCGTCGGCCACCTTCTGTGCTTCCGACTTGCGCTCGAGGTTCCGAGCTTCGAGCGTTGCGCGCTCGGATTCGAAGCGCTTCTTGTTGGCTTCGTTGGCGCGCATCGCCTTGCCGAGCGGCAGGAGGTAGTTGCGAGCAAAGCCGTCGCGAACCTTTACGGTTTCGCCCATCTGGCCGAGCTTGGAGATGCGTTCAAGAAGAATGACTTCCATGTTCGTGTTCCTTTCGTGTCTTTAGATTTTCGTGTCTGTCTGTTTGGGGGCATCGACATCCTTGTTCGGGGTAAGTGCGATTGCCTTGCGGGTATCGCTCAAGCCCACCACGAGGATGAAAAAGGCTGGCACCATCAGGATGAGCGATGCCAGGTAGCAGAGGATAAGCGCTGGCAGGCGCCAATCCTTGCCGCGCGTGCGGAAATGCAGCGCGGCAAAGCCGGAAAGCAGGAAGCCGGCGCCGAAGGTGCCGACCACGGTTGCTCCGATCATCGCCGGCATGCCGCCGAAGAAGGTGGCGGCAAGACCGACGAGAAAAACGAAGATCGAATTGCGGTTCATGCGCAGCGCCGAGGCAATGTCCTCGCGGGGACGCAGGCCGCGGCCGGATGCGCTGACGATCCGGGTCGCGATGTAATAGGCGGCAAACAACATGACGACCCACATGCCGCCCTGAATGGCGGGCAGCATGAGGAGCACCAGCGATTTGGTCTGCGCCGTCACCGCCGGATCGGGCGAAAACTCGGGCTGCTGCTGTGCAAGCGAGCCAAACATCACGTCCACGAGCCGATCGATGAGATCCGGACCGTAACCGATCATCACGCCGACCACGATGACGGCGATCGTCACCAGACCGCAGAGGTGTAGCAGAATGTCCGAAAGCGGATACCAGGCCATCAGATGCTCGGGACCGCCGAGTTCGGAGGCGGGGCGGGCAAGGTTTGCAAGGTGGCTGAGCCAGCCGGCCGGCAGCAGCGTGACCAGCGTCATCATCAACGCGAAGGACGGCGAGATGGCGATCGCGCCAACCGCAGCGGCGGTGGCGACGGCGGAAATTGCCGCCATGTTGCCCCAGCCGAGGCCGACGAGAAGAATGGGAAGGGCGGAGGCCGCGTAGAGAACAGCACTGAACGACGGCTGCATGCTTGCGCCGAGCACCAGAAGTGCCGCGGTCATTCCGGCGAGCGCGCCGATGCCTAGCGTTTTTGCGTTCAGTTGCGTCACGGTCGCTGTCCTGCTTCATCAAGCAGTTAGAGGGACTTTCCTGAATCGGTTTCAGAAAGGCCTCAACATGGGTTTTAAGAGTTCCGATCCGCGCCCATCGCGAAAGGGAGAAGGGAAGGCATCGCTGCCTTCCCTCGATTTGGTCTCGTCAGCTGATTAAGCGACGACGTACGGCAGCAGGCCGAGGAAACGAGCGCGCTTGATCGCCTGAGCGAGTTCGCGCTGCTTCTTCTGCGAAACAGCAGTGATACGGGAAGGAACGATCTTGCCGCGCTCGGAAATGTAGCGCTGCAGGAGACGAACGTCCTTGTAGTCGATGCGCGGAGCGTTTGCGCCGGAGAACGGGCAAGTCTTGCGACGACGATGGAACGGGCGACGAACCGGAGCGGAGGAAGCTTCAGACATTCTTAGATCTCCTTATGCACGGTCTTCGCGGGGAGCGCGGTCCGGACGCGGGCCACGCTGGAAGTCGCCGTCACGGCGCGGCGGACGGTCACCGAATTCGCGGCGCGGGCCACGGTCGGCACCATCACGCGGACCGCGGTCGTCGCGGTCGCGCTTCTGCATCATGGCAGACGGGCCTTCTTCGTGTGCTTCGACAGCGATCGTCATGTAGCGCAGGACGTCTTCGCTGATGCGCATCTGGCGTTCCATTTCCTGGACGGCAGCTGCCGGTGCATCGATGTCCACGAGGACGTAATGTGCCTTGCGGTTCTTCTTGATGCGGTAGGTAAGGGACTTAAGGCCCCAGTTCTCGATGCGCCCGACCTTGCCGCCGTTAGCTTCGATCACGCCCTTGTACTGTTCTACGAGGGCATCGACCTGCTGAGCGGAAATATCCTGTCGGGCAAGGAATACATGTTCATAAAGAGCCATGACAGCTTTGCCTTTCTTGCGTTGGTTCAACCCGATAATCGGCGGCTAAGCCTCAACGACTGCTCCTGAGAGGCGGCAAGCGCCAAGCAAGAAAAGCGTTCCGAGACGGTCGAGAGCGGAGACACGGGAGGCTGGAACGCTTCCGTTCCGACGATTCTCTTGCGAAAACCGGCCCTCCGTTCAGCCACCAGCCAGAAGACCGGGTTTGCGAACAGGGCGGCTTATACGGATTTTTGGCGGAAACGCAAGGGACACTCAGCAATGTTCTTGCTGTGAGTCCAGCGAAGGCAGCCCCGCCTTGCGCAGGCCGTCGACGAAGTGGTCGTAATGGCTGTGCGCCACATAGGGTGTCAGCATCTTCCAATAATGCTCGAGATCGGCCGGTACGTTTGCCAGGATTTCCGGTATCAGCCTCTGCGCTTCCTCCTGGCGTCCGAGCTGCCCCAGGCTGGCAAGAAGCACAACGCGATTGAAATAGGCGCGGCGGAGCGAAAGACCTCGCTCGGAGTAATGCACAGCCTCTTCGTAGTTGCCCAAGTGATAGTGCGATAGCGCAATACGGTCGAGAATGAGGTAGGCCAGCGGATCGTGCGGGCTTAGCCTTGTCGCCATATAAAGGGGGTCCAGAGCTTCGACAAAGTGACCGTTGAATATCCGCGCCCAGCCAAGACCCATATGCGCGAGGGCAAAATTGGGATTGAGGTCAATCGCCTGCTGGGCGGCCTCAATCGCCGCCGGCGCGTTATCGGCTACGAAATGCGCAAGGCACATTGCGTAGTGCGAGTAGGGGTCACGCGGATCGAGCGCGACAGCGCGCTCGGCCTCTATTCGCAGCTCTGCGCTATCCCGGTCCACGTCGTCGCTGAAACCATGGAAGCATCGGGCGTAGAGTGAGCGGGCAAGCATCATATGGGCGCGTGCGAAATCGGGATCGAGCTCGATCGCGCGGCGATGCCAGGTAATGGCCTCGATGAAATGCTCGACCGTATCCTGCGCGTTATGGAGCCAGGTGCCGCGCATATGGCTCTCATAGGCGTCCAGATTGTCGGTTGTCCTTATCAACGCACGCCGGCTTTCACCGATTAGGATTTCCGGCTCGATTGCGCCGACGACATTCTGCGTCAGTTCGTCCTGAATGGCGAAGATATCGGATATTTCCCTGTCGTAGCGTTGCGCCCACAGGTGAACGCCGCTTTCGGCTTCGATCAGCTGTCCGGTGACACGGACGCGCGTCCCGGACCTGCGGACACTTCCTTCGACGAGATAGCGCACGCCGAGATCGCGCCCGATTTGCTTTACATCGACCGCGCGCCCCTTATACGCAAAGGATGAGTTCTGGGCGATGACGAAAAACCAGCGGTAGAGCGATAACGCGGTGATGATGTCCTCTGTCAGCCCGTCCGCGAAGAACTCCTGCTCGGGGTCGTCGGACATGTTGACGAAGGGCAGTACTGCGATCGAGGGTTTGTCAGGCAGCCTGAGCGGTCCACCGAGCGCACCCGCCTCCACGGGATCCTCCCGGCTCCAATGAACCCGATGCACCGGCACCGGGCGAGGAATATTCTTCAGCGTGCGGTCGCCCATCGGCACGAGGGGGAAGTCGAGCTTCCCCTCGATTTGTTCGCGTAGCGCACCAGAGATGCAGATACCGGACGGCAGCGCCACCTCCTGGAGACGGGCTGCGACGTTCACGCCGTCGCCAAGCAGGTTCTCCCCGGAGACGACGACATCGCCGAGATTGAGCCCGAGACGGAACTCCATCCGCCGGTCCGCCGGCAGGTCGGCATTGCGTCGATGCAGCGCACGTTGAATGGCAACAGCTGCGCGAACACCTTGTACGGCACTTGGGAATTCCGCAACGACGCTGTCCCCGGCGCTGCCGAAGACGCGTCCTCCGTGCTCTCGCACGAAATCGCCGATCGTGGCGGTGTAGATGCTCAGCGTCGCAAGCGCGTCTTCCTCGTTGGTTGCAACGAGGCGGCTGTAGCCAGCAACGTCGCCGGCAAGGATGACTGCGAGCTTCCGTTCCACAGTATGAGCGCTCCTGCGGCGCTGCCAGAGCCTTATGAACCTAGCTGAAATGCGCGGAACGGAGAAGCAGAAATTGATGCCCGGGCGAAGTCGCCGAAACTTGTCGTTGTAAGTGCTGGCGAAGGCCGCATGGCTTCCATGCGGCGAACGACCTGGCCAGGGAAGGTCAGATCGCTATGCGTCGCTGACTGCCCTAGATCGGCATCGGATACTGGCGGTGAACTTGCTCGATCTCAGCCAGAACCTCGTGTGACAGCTTGAGACTGACCGAGCTCAGGTCCGTCTCGAGCTGCTGCATCGTCGTTGCGCCGATGATCACGGACGCCATGAAGCGGCGGCTCAGGCAGAAGGCGAGCGCCATCACGCAAGGGTCGAGCCCGTGCCGTGCAGCGATATCGAGGTAGGCCTTCGTCGGCGCTTCCTGCAAGGGCTGCAAACGACCGCCGATGTCGCCGTTGATCGACCCGCGCGAGCCATCCGGCTTGGCGCCGTCGACATACTTGCCGCTGAGGATGCCGCCGGCGAGGGGCGAATAGGCGAGCAGACCGACGTCCTCATGATGCGACAGCTCCGCCATGTCGAGATCGTAGTGACGGTACAGCAGATTGTATTCGTTCTGGATCGTGGCGGCGCGCGGCAGGTCGAGCTGTTCGGAAAGCGCCAGATATTTTTGCGTACCCCATGTCGTCTCGTTGGAGAGGCCGAAGGCGCGAACCTTGCCCTCTTTCACAAGGGCGCCCATCGTTTCCAGTATTTCGGTGATATTCGCGATGGCCTTGGCGTGGTCCTGCTTGAAGGGATCGTAGTGCCAAGCCTGGCGGAAATGGAAATGCCCTCGGCTCGGCCAGTGAATCTGGTAGAGGTCGATATAGTCCGTCTTTAGGCGCTTCAGGCTTGCCTCGATCGCCAGGCGAATGTTCTTGGCATCGGCCCCGTCGCCGCCGCGAATATAGGAACGGCCGGGACCCGCGACCTTCGTGGCGAGCACGATATCCTTGCGCTTGCCCGTCTTCTGGAACCAACTGCCGATATAGTCTTCGGTCAGCCCCTGCGTCTCGGCGGAGACAGGAGTAGTCGGATAGAGCTCGGCCGTGTCGAAGAAGTTGACGCCTTTCTCGACGCAATAGTCCATCTGCTCATGCGCCTCGGCCTCCGTGTTTTGCGTGCCCCAGGTCATGGTGCCGAGGCAGATTTCGGACACGGAAATATCCGTGCGGCCAAGTTTCTTATTTTTCATCTGAAAGCCCTGAAGGTAATCTGGAAAAGGAATGGTCTGGAAGGACGGCGCAAATCTAGACTGGAATTGAGCAAGCGCAAGAGGCAAAACCGGGCTTTCTCGCAGCCGCAAAAGCCTTGGAACGCGGGCGTCCGGCACTTGACTCTGCAGGAAAGAATGTCAATTGGAGGCGAAATAACCAGAGGTCCGTATAAAAGGGACATAGCATGACCATTGCTTTTACATTCCCGGGTCAGGGCAGCCAGGCTGTCGGCATGGGCAAGGATCTCGCCGAAAACTTCGCCGAGGCACGCGCCGTCTTCCACGAAGTCGACGAAGCTCTGGGCGAAAAGTTGTCGGAGACCATGTTCAACGGCCCGGAAGACAAGCTGACGCTGACGGCGAATGCGCAGCCGGCCTTGATGGCGGTCTCGATGGCGGTCATCCGTGTTCTCGAGGCCAGGGGCGTCGATCTGAAGGCGAAGGTCTCCTACGTTGCCGGTCATTCGCTCGGCGAATACTCCGCTCTGTGTGCCGCAGGCACCTTCTCGCTTGCCGACACTGCGCGCCTGCTGCGCATTCGCGGCAATGCCATGCAGGCTGCCGTGCCGGTTGGCGTCGGCGCGATGGCTGCCATCATTGGCCTTGAACATGACGATGTCGTCGCCGTCTGCGAAGAAGCCTCTGCCGTCGGCTCCTGCCAGATCGCCAACGATAATGGCGGCGGCCAGATCGTCATTTCGGGGCAGAAGGCGGCCGTTGAGAACGGTGCAGCGATCGCGACCGAAAAGGGCGCGAAGCGCGCGATCCTGCTGCCGGTCTCCGCTCCTTTCCATTCTTCGCTGATGGCGCCTGCTGCCGAAGCAATGCGCGAGGCGCTGGCGGGCGTGAAGAAGTCGAACCCGGTCGTGCCTTTGGTCGCCAACGTGCGCGCTGCACCGGTGACCAACGCAGACGAGATTGCAAAGCTGCTCGTCGAGCAGGTGACAGGCCAGGTCCGCTGGCGAGAGACGGTGGAGTGGTTCGCGGCCAACGGCGCGACGACGCTCTACGAGATCGGCTCCGGCAAGGTCCTGACCGGCCTTGCACGCCGTATCGACAAGACCGTGAACGGCATCGCCGTTAACACGCCTGCTGATATCGATGCGGCCGTTGCCGCCCTGATGGCCTGATAGATTTAACGAATACAAGGAACACTTCCATGCTCGATCTTTCCGGCCGCAAGGCTGTGGTTACCGGCGCCTCCGGCGGCATCGGCGAAGAAATCGCCCGCATCCTGCACAAGCAAGGGGCCATCGTGGGCCTGCACGGCACGCGCGTAGATAAGCTTGAGGCGCTGGCGAACGAGCTTGGAGATCGCGTCAAGATTTTCCCGGCTAACCTCGCAGACCGCGACGAAGTCAAGGCGCTCGGCGTCAAGGCCGAAGCCGATCTCGAAGGCGTCGACATTCTTGTCAACAATGCCGGCATCACCAAGGACGGCCTCTTTGTTCGCATGAGCGACGAGGATTGGGATAACGTCATTGAAGTGAACCTGACGGCGATGTTCCGCCTGACGCGCGAGTTGACGCATCCGATGATGCGCCGCCGTTATGGCCGCATCATCAACATCACGTCAGTCGTTGGCGTCACCGGTAACCCAGGCCAGGCCAATTACTGCGCCTCCAAGGCCGGCATGATCGGCTTCACGAAATCGCTGGCTCAGGAGATTGCAACCCGCAACGTCACGGTCAACTGCGTGGCGCCGGGCTTCATCGAGTCCGCGATGACTGGCAAACTGAACGACAAGCAGAAGGAAGCGATCATGGGAGCGATCCCGATGAAGCGCATGGGCACGGGCGCCGAAGTTGCCTCCGCCGTCGCCTATCTCGCCTCGTCGGAAGCTGCGTATATGACAGGCCAGACGCTGCACGTAAACGGCGGCATGGCCATGATCTGAAACGGGAAACTGCCTTTCGGGCAGATTTTCCCCGCAATAGCGTGTTGACCAACCCGATGGGGTTGATTTTCTGGCTTTGCGGCAGACTTAAACCGTGTTAAGCGGGCCATGACTGTGAACAGTCTCCCGAGAAAGCAGACGGACCGGCGGGCTTTTGTGCAAGCCTGGGACATTTCTGGTAGCCGGGTTCAAAGAGTTTGCCGAGGTGGCTTTAAGGGGCGCCGCAGGCTGAAACAGGGTAGGGATGTCACAAGGCATTCTGATCAGGACATAAGGTCGAGGAAACCGACATGAGCGATATCGCAGAACGCGTAAAGAAAATTGTTATTGATCATCTTGGCGTCGATGCCGACAAGGTTGTCGAAAGCGCCAGCTTTATCGACGATCTGGGCGCTGACTCGCTCGATACCGTCGAACTGGTTATGGCGTTCGAAGAAGAATTCGGCGTCGAGATTCCGGATGACGCTGCTGACTCGATCCTGACGGTCGGCGATGCCGTAAAGTTTATCGAAAAGGCCCAGGCTTAATCCTGAGCATTTATGAAAGGGCGGACCCGGAGTCCGCCCTTTTTATTTCTGGCATGGTTCTCCAAGAACATAAAAGGCAGGGGAATACAGTCGATGAGACGGGTCGTTATAACAGGTACCGGTATGGTCTCGCCCTTGGGATGCGGAACGGAAGTGACGTGGTCCCGCTTGCTTGCGGGTCAAAACGGCGCCCGCCTGGTCACTGAATTCGAAATCGACGACCTTTCCGCAAAGATTGCTTGCCGCATTCCGGTTGGCGATGGCAGCGACGGCACATTCAATGTCGATGACTGGATGGAGCCCAAGGAACAGCGCAAGGTCGATCCTTTCATCATCTACGGCATGGCAGCCGCTGACATGGCGCTGAACGATGCGAACTGGCACCCAGAAAGCGATGAAGACCAAGTTTCGACGGGTGTCCTGATCGGTTCGGGCATCGGCGGCATCGAAGGCATCGTCGAAGCCGGCTACACGCTGCGCGACAAGGGCCCGCGCCGTATTTCTCCTTTCTTCATTCCGGGCCGTCTGATCAACCTCGTGTCCGGCCAGGTATCGATCCGTCACAAGCTGCGTGGGCCGAACCACTCGGTGGTCACGGCATGCTCGACTGGCGCGCACGCGATCGGCGACGCCGCCCGTCTCATCGCATTCGGCGATGCCGACGTCATGGTCGCCGGCGGCACGGAGTCCCCGGTCAGCCGCATCTCGCTGGCCGGCTTCGCCGCCTGCAAGGCATTGTCCACCCAGCACAACGATAATCCGACCAAGGCATCGCGCCCCTACGACAAGGATCGTGACGGCTTCGTCATGGGTGAGGGCGCCGGCATCGTCGTTCTCGAAGAACTGGAACACGCCAAGGCGCGCGGCGCCAAGATCTATGCCGAGGTCGTGGGCTATGGTCTTTCCGGTGACGCCTATCACATCACTGCGCCGTCAGAGGACGGCGAAGGCGCGCAGCGCTGCATGACGATGGCGTTGAAGCGCGCCGGCTTGACGCCCGCCGATATCGACTACATCAACGCGCATGGCACGTCGACGATGGCTGACACGATCGAACTCGGTGCCGTCGAGCGCTTGGTCGGCAATGCAGCCTCCAAGATCTCGATGTCGTCGACGAAGTCTGCGACGGGCCATCTGCTCGGTGCGGCTGGTGCGATCGAGGCGATCTTCGCAACGCTTGCCATCCGCGACAACGTTGCGCCTCCGACGCTCAATCTCGACAATCCTGAGCGCGAGACCGCAATCGATCTCGTTCCGCACAAGGCGCGCCAGCGGGAAATCAACGTCGCGCTGTCGAATTCTTTCGGATTCGGCGGTACGAATGCATCATTGGTGCTGCGCCGCTACGTCGCCTGAGTGCAGGCGTTGACGTCCTGACAGTGGGGCTGCACCTTGCGCGGCGCGGCCCCACCTGCATTTTGCCGCATTGCTTAGCAAGAAGCGGGACTTGAGGCCAAGTTTAGAGGATTGCCGGTGAGCGATACGAACCAGAGCAACGGGACGATCGGCGAGGAAAGCCAGCAGACGCAGAGCGGGCCGATCATTCCCAAGTCGCCGAGCGAGGCGCTTCGGCCGGAACGCGTACCCGAGCCGCCGAAGCGCTCGAAGAAGGCGCGCAGCCAAGTTATCATTTTCCTGAACTTCCTGATGACGCTTGTCGTGCTCGGCTGCGCAGCGGCCGTCTTCCTTTTCTATTACACGATCTCTGCCTACCAGAATCCCGGTCCGCTGGAGACAAACACGAATTTCATCGTGCGAAGCGGCGCCGGCGTTGCTGAGATCGCCGCAAGCCTCGAACGCAACAACATCGTGTCGGACGCGCGTATCTTCCGTTACCTCACCACGACGCATCTTGATGACGGCGAGAGCCTCAAGGCGGGCGAGTACGAAATCAAGGCGCATGCCTCCATGAACGACATCATGGAACTGCTGAAATCGGGAAAGTCGATCCTGTATTCCGTCGCGTTTCCGGAAGGCCTCACTGTCCGCCAGATGTTCAATCGTCTGAACGAGGATGCCGTGCTGGAAGGCGACCTGCCGACCGTCGTGCCTGCCGAAGGAAGCCTGCGTCCGGATACCTACAAGTTCTCGCGCGGCACAAAGCGGGCAGAGATCATCGAGCAGATGGCTGCGGCACAGCAGAAGCTTGTCGACCAGGTGTGGGACAAGCGCGATACGTCGCTGCAGCTCAAGTCAAAGGACGAACTGATCATCCTTGCTTCGATCGTCGAAAAGGAAACCGGCGTTCCCGACGAGCGAGCCCATGTGGCCTCGGTCTTCCTTAACCGGCTGGGCAAGGGGATGCGCCTTCAGTCCGATCCGACCATCATCTATGGCCTCTTCGGCGGTGACGGAAAACCGGCGGATCGCCCGATCTATCAATCGGACCTCAAGAAGGAAACGCCCTACAACACTTATGTGGTCAAGGGCCTTCCCCCGACGCCGATTGCCAATCCGGGTCGTGATGCGCTGGAGGCTGTCGCCAATCCCTGGAAGACGCAGGATCTTTATTTCGTTGCCGATGGTTCCGGCGGGCATGTGTTCGCGGCCACGCTCGAGGAACACAATGCCAACGTCAAACGCTGGCGTCAGCTGGAAGCGGCCAAGGGTGCCGACCCCAATATTGTCGTTGATGGACAGCCTGAAAGCCAGACGCAGTCGGACGCACCTGCCGCTCCGGCTCCCCAGAAGAAAAAGAAGACGAACTGATTTTCGGAGGCTCGCATGGCTTTGCAGTCCATGACCGGTTTTGCGCGGCGTGAGGGCACGAGTGGCCGCTGGCGTTGGGCCTGGGAACTGCGTTCGGTCAACGGCAAAGGCCTGGATCTGCGCTTGCGCCTCCCGCCGGGGCTGGAGCGCATGGAGAATGACGTGCGTCGGCTTGCCGGCGAGCGCTTTAGCCGCGGCAATATGCAGGCGTCGCTGTCCGTCTCTGCCGGTGAGAGCCGCATCGAAACCGTTCTCAATCAGGAAGCTCTCTCCGCAGTGCTCGCTCTGCGGGACCAGCTTGGCGGCATCATCGATCCCGCGCCGTTGCAACTCGATACTTTGCTCGCTATTCGAGGCATTATCGAATTCCGGGACAGGGAAGACGGCGATGAAGCGATTGCAGCGCGCGATTCCGACATTGTCGATGGCTTGATTGCCGCCCTTGTCGATTTGCGGCAGATGCGGGAATTGGAGGGCGCCGCATTGTCGCGCGTACTGCTGGACCATGTCTCGACAATTGAGGGACTGACGCAGGTGATCGAGCGTGATCCTTCCCGCTCTCCGCAAGAGATCGCTGGCCGGTTGGCCGCGCAGGTCGCAATGCTCATGGACGGGTCGGGAAAGCTGGATCGCGAGAGGTTGCATGCGGAAGCTGCTCTGCTCGCCACGAAGGCGGATCTTCGTGAAGAGATCGATCGCCTGAAGGCGCATGTGGTTGCCGCTCGCGACCTGCTCAGCAAGGGCGGCCCGGTCGGGCGCAAGCTTGATTTCCTTGCACAGGAATTTAACCGAGAATCGAATACTATCTGTTCGAAGTCGAATTCGGCCGCCGTTACCGCCGCCGGCATCGAGCTGAAAGTGGTCATCGACCAGTTCCGCGAGCAGGTCCAGAATCTGGAGTGATACATGAGCCCGGCCCACTCGAGCACACCAACTAAAATTGCCCGGCGCGGGCTGATGCTTGTCCTGTCCTCGCCGTCTGGTGCAGGCAAGTCGACGATTGCCGGCAACCTCCTCAGGGACGACCATAGCCTCGAAATCTCTGTCAGCGTTACGACCAGAGCCAAGCGGCCCAGCGAAATTGCCGGTAAGCACTACCACTTCATCACTGTCCCGCAGTTCGAGAGGATGCGAGACGCAGGCGACCTGCTCGAATGGGCGGAGGTGCACGGTAATTTCTACGGTACGCCGCGGGAACCCGTGGAATCCGCGATGGCCGAAGGTCGCGATATGCTGTTCGATATCGACTGGCAGGGTGCTCTGCAGCTTCAGGACAAGATGAAGGCTGATATCGTCTCGATCTTCGTGCTGCCGCCCACCATGACCGAACTGCAGTCGCGCTTGCATCGTCGCGCAGAGGATTCGGAAGAGGTCATTCGTACGCGGCTTCTGAATTCTCGCGCCGAGATCGAACGCTGGCGCGAATATGACTATGTCATCGTCAACGACGATCTCGACGAAGCGTTTCGCAACGTGAGCTGCATCGTCAATGCCGAGCGCGTCCGCCGGGACCGACGCCACGGCTTGTTCGACTTTGTTAACGGCCTGTTGACGGAAGAGCCGAAGCTCTAAGTTCAGCAAGTTTGAAGCGAAGGCATTTGCGAGCCGGTCCGCTCGACGTTACCACCTGTCTCCAAGGGTCTAAGCTATCGCTCTGCGTGAGAGATCGCCTGCACGTTACCTAGAGGCAATTCGCCAGTCGAACGAACTCGGCGACCGAAAGCGTTTCGGCGCGGCGCTGAGGATCTACGTCCGCCTTATTGAGCAAGGCTTCGCCCCCGAGGGGTTTGAGGCTTTGCCGCAGCATTTTTCGGCGCTGGCCGAAGGCTGCATGGGTCACCTTTTCCAAATCGGTGACCGAGCAGGGGATGGGGTTCTCGTTCGGCGTCAGATGGACGACCGTCGACGTGACTTTCGGCGGCGGCGTAAATGCCTGCGGCGGTATATCAAACGCCATACGCGCGTTCGTACGCCAGCCGCAGAGCACGCCGAGACGTCCATAGTGGTCGTCGTCTTCGGTCGCGACGACGCGCTCTCCCACTTCCTTCTGGAACATCAGCGTCAGCGATTCCCAGAAAGGCGGCCACTGCTTCGGGAGGATCCAATTGACCAGCAACTGCGTCCCGACGTTGTAGGGAAGATTGGCGATGATCTTCACACGGCCATCGGGTGCCAAAGCTTCGAAGTCCGTCTTCAATGCGTCGCCTTCGATGACCTCGAGCCGCCTAGGATAGTGGTCCGCAATTTCGGCGAGGGCCGGTAGGCAGCGAGAGTCGCGCTCGACGGCGACAACTTTCTTTGCGCCAAGTGCCAGAATGGCGCGCGTCAAACCGCCCGGACCCGGGCCGACTTCGAAGACCGTGACCCCCTCCAGCGAGCCGGCTGTTCGAGCAACCTTCTGCGTCAGGTTGAGATCGAGCAGGAAGTTCTGGCCGAGGGCCTTTCGTGCATCGAGGCCATGGCGTTGAATGACGTCGCGAAGAGGCGGAAGCCCATCCAAGGCAGCCATCAAATGCGCCCTTCCGTGGTGCGTCCGAGGTGGCCTGCGAGCTTTAGGGCCGCGACGAGGCTGCTTTCGCGGGCAAGCCCTTTGCCGGCAATGCCGAAGGCGGTGCCATGATCAGGCGAGGTGCGCACGAAGGGCAATCCAAGTGTCACGTTGACCGAGTCGTCGAAACCAAGCGCCTTGGCCGGTATCAGGGCCTGGTCGTGGTACATGCAGATCGCAACGTCGTAGCGCGCCCTGGCCTCATCGTGGAACATGGTATCGGCGGGCAGCGGCCCAATTGCGTTGATGCCCTTGGACCTCAGAAATTGAATGGCCGGCTTGATGACCGCTTCATCCTCTTTGCCGATGGTACCATCTTCCCCCGCGTGCGGATTGAGACCGGCAATTGCGAGGCGGGGACTCGCGATCCCGAAGCGAGACCTGAGATCGGCATCGGCAATTCGGCAGGTCTTGATGATGAGTTCCGCATTGAGTGCTTGAGGCACATCCTTAAGGGGAATATGGATCGTGACCGGAATGGTGCGGAGCTTTGGACCAGCGAGCATCATCACCGGCATGGCCGCTTGTCCAGTCGCTCGTGCGGCGAGATCTGCCAGAAACTCGGTGTGCCCGGGGAAGGGGAAGCCGGACTCATAGAGCACCGACTTGGCGATTGGATTGGTGACGACGCCAAGGGCCCCACCTGATATCGTCAGCGATACGGCTTTTTCGATCGCGGCGATCGTGGCCTTGGCTGTCGCGACATGGGGCTCACCCGCAACCACCTCAATACCTGCAGATATGGGAAGCACGGGGAGGGCGTCGACAAAGACGTCATTGGCGTTGGCGCAATCGGTCTCGCGAATGGCAACCGTCAGGCCCAGCAGCTTGGCACGCAACGCCAACACATCAGGATCGCCAATAAACACGAACGGAGGAAGACCAAGCTCCCTACGTCGCATCCAGGCCAGCAATGTAATGTCAGGGCCGACACCAGCCGGATCCCCCTGACTCAGAGCAAGCGGGCGCGAGAACGAGATCGTCATTTTGCTCAGGGACGCATGATCTGCGCCTTCTTGCGCAGTTCTTCCATGTATTTCTGGGCGTTCGGATTCTCCGGAGGTGCGTTCTTCCCCGCCTTCGCCTTATCGAGATCTTCCTGGCGGAACACCAATTCCGCAGCCTGGTCATCGGAAACCTGGCGCTGGCTGCAGATGGCAATGTATTCAACGCCCCTGTCCGTTACGCGCGTGGCTGTCGTGTTGCCCTTAGCCTGCTCGACAAGCGGCTTCCATTCGGCCGGAAGTTCCGGCGCGAGAACACGACCGAGCTCGCGCACCGATACGTCGCGCATCGTTGCGGCAAACACCTTGGCCTGCTCGCAACCTGGATACTTCGACCGGGATGCTTCGGCCTCGCTCTTGCGCTTGCCTACGATGCCCTTCTTGCTGGCGGGGACGACGAAGATCATCTGCTGCAGAATATATTCCGTGGTTTCCGGCTTCTGTTTGTTCTCCATCATGCGCGCAACAAGGTCGGAATTCGACATACGGGTGCTTGAGCCGTAGCGTGCATTGACAAGACGCGGCCAGCTCATCTGCACGGCAATAAAAGCCTTGAAATGCACGACACCGACGCCGGCGCGCTCGAGAATCTGCGTCATCTGATCGGTCGTCAGCTTGTTGCCGGTCGCAAACCGCGCGAACGATGCATCGACGTCGTCCTTGGAAACCGACATGCGCACGCGCGCAATTTCCTGCTGCTTCAGCGTCTGGTCGATCAGTTGCTCTTCTGCAGCCTTGGCATCTGCCTTCTGGTGCTGCAGCCGGAGGAATGCCTGACGCTTGGCAACATCACCGCTGGTAATTGCTGTGCCGTTGACGACCACCCTGACTTCGCTTGCAGCGAAAGCTGAGCCGGTCCGAGGCGAGGCAAAAGCCGCCAGCATCGCGAAAGCCGCGCCGGCAATCATCGTCGTTACGATTTTTCTTGCGCCAATCATCTATCGACCCTTCCCATTGACGCCGCGCATTTACGTCGCGGCGCGCATACCTTCTCGAGACAAACGGGCACTGCCGCTCTAAATTGAAAATTCAGCATATGCCCCAGATATCAACTGGCGACAATGTCCTGCATAGTCTTACGGCGAAAGAAAGGCCCTTTCTTTCGCCGTAAGACTGAACTCGCCGTCAATTCTGGTAGATGGTTGTGTTGGTATCCACCGCGCCGCCGAGGTTGATGTCGCCGAGCGTGCGGAAGGTCAACCTGGCGCCGATACTCCAGTCGCTAGCGGTTTCGGCGGTGGTATCACGCTTCTCGCTATATGCGATCGTAAAGATCGTGCATTCGTCCTCATAGGTCAGACCGAATGTTTTCCTGACGATGCTGTTGTCCTGAAGATCCCAGGCTATGCCGCCAAATACCGACCAATAATCCTTGAACTTAACAGTTCCCTTGGCCTGGATCTCATCGTTGTCTTCAGCAAAGCCATACTCTGGCTGTGCTGAGACATGCGTGTAAATCAGCTGGCTTTGGAGATTGTCGTTCTGGAAGCCAGCCGTGAAATCGCCGCGACGGAAACCCAAGCTCTTTTCGTCAAGCCGATAGGAGGCTGCAAGGGCGAGGCCCTGCGGCGTTTCGATGCCGCCGAGACCGACAAAGTCGGACACGTCACTTTCCAGACCGGAATCCGCACCGACATTCACCAGATCGGCTGTGTCGAAAGAGTTCTGGCCGCCCAGCTGGTAGGATTGCCCGAAAATGCCGTGCAGCTTGTAGCCATTGTCGAACGTGCCGGTGTACTGGAAGCCGACATTAGCGCGTGTGCCGCCTTCGATGCGATCATAGCCCGAGAACTTGTCACGCTCGAAAAGATTGGTCGCATCGAACACGAAGCTCTGTGCGTCTTCATTCGGAAGACCGCCAGCAAGGCGTTCGTCAGGCCGTGCGTAGATTTGAACGATGGGTTCGAACAGGTGCGTGCTGTTTTCGGTCGTCCCGAGGATCGGATAGCGCATCTCCAGTCCGGCAGTAAACATCGAACGCGTCGCCGCATTGCTGTCATCATAATTGCCATCATAGACAAACGTACCGGAAGTAGGCGGTGGCGTCATGTTCAGTGCCAAGGCATCGCCACGGGCAGCGAGCAACGGCGTGATCAGGAAACCCTCAGGCGTGACAAACGTCCGCTTCCATTCCAGTTCGCCCGTCAGGCGGGACGTCTGGCCCTCAAGGCCACGGAACCGGTCGAAGCCCGCGACACTGTAGAAGTCGTCATGGGTGCGCGACAGGTTCGTGAAGTTGACGTCGGCGGAAAGTTCGCCCCCGGCTAGCGGCTGCGGCGCCACGAAGTGATAGTCCATCACCGGATAGACGATCGCCTGTTGCTTCTCCTTAACGTCGTTCGGATCGGCGTCCTGAACGTCGAAATAGAACGAACGCAGATCGAAGTAATTCCGTTTGCCGAGACCGGTCAGGTAGACCTGATTTGTCTGCGTTGAGTTGTCCAGCCCTTTTAGACTATAGGTCCGAGAAAAGTTATTGTCGCTCTGCGCCATAACGTCCCAGCCGAACGCCCAGCGCGGATTGATCCTGAAATCTCCCTTGGACGCTACAACGCCGCGGAAGTCATTTTCGGCATCACTGGTGCCGGGCGTAAAGGTCTCCGGGCTGAGCTGATTGATACCAGCCATGCGCAATATGTGCGTGCCGTTTTCGAATCGCTGACGATATTCCGCGTCCAGAAGGAAGCCCTGGGTCGTATAACCTGTGCCCGTCACCGTTATATCGCTGCTCGGCGAAATAACGTAGTAATACGGGACGGAAAGACCGAAGCCGAGATTTTGAGCGGTGACAAAGCTAGGAAAGAGGAAGCCAGACTTCCGCTTCACGGTGTTGTCGGGGACTTCGATCCACGGCACGTAGGCAAGTGGATGACCAAGGAGCTCAAAGCGCGCTTTTTCGAGGCGAATCGTGTGCTTGACGCCGTCCTGAATGACACGCTCAGCCTTGACCTGCCAGAAGGGAGGCCGTTCCGGTTTCTCGGCGCAAGGCAAACAGGCAGTATAGACGCCCTTGTTCAGGATCATTTGCGTGCCGCCAACACGCTCGCCGGTTTCAGCAACCAGGCGCGTATTGTCGGCGGTCTCGATTCTGAGTGCGTTTACGAAGCCGTTTCCAAAGTCGTCTGTGACATCAAGCTTGTCGGCGTACATGCGGTTGCCATCGGGGCCGATGAGTTCGACGTTGCCTAGCGCCATCAGGCGCCCAGTCTGCTGATTATACTCTACGCGCTGCGCCACCATCCTGTAGCCGCCGTAGTTAATCTGCACGCCGCCGATGGCCGAAACGATCTGCGCGTCCTTGTTATAGACGAGTTCGTTTGCCGACAGAATCAGCTTCTGGTCGTCCGATACGTTCGGCTTCAAACCTTGCAGGGCATCCTGCGCGAAGGCAGCAGGAAAGCCATTGGAATAGGTAGACAGAGCTGCGCCTACGAACAGGGCAACCAACTGTTTACTAAGAGTCTTGCGGTCGCCTGCCGCCACTAGCCATCCTCCTGATGAAGCAGAATTGTTGCACCCAAAGCCAAGGCAACGGTGACCGGAATCCACGTCGCCACGAAAGGCGGGACAACCCCACTGCTTCCGAATGCTTTTACAAGCACGGTGACCACATAAAGCACGAAGCCTGACAGGATTCCACCCAGAATCACTGACCTCGATTGGTTGAACCGGCTAAATTTTAGGGACACTGTTGCAGCAATGAGAGTCATGGCGACAAGTAGCAGTGGTTGGGACAACAACGAATGAAATTGCGTCTCGAGAGCCTTGGTCGGAATCCCAAAGGATTTCGCGGCGTCGATTCGGCTCGAAAGATCAAAAAATCCAATACTTTCAGGGGCTGTTAGCCTCTGCTGGACGAAATCCTGTTTCAAATTGGTGCGGACACGCACCTCATCCTTGCGCGCCGCGACTTCGCCGGGACGGCGCTCGACAACGTTCTTTAGAAGCCAGTAACCATCTTCCAATTTTGCCGACGCGGCGTCCTGTCTCAGGATGATGTGGTCGGTCGAATCGAAATGCACGAATACCGCATCCATCAGTAGCGTGCCGTTCTCGAGAACCGTATGCGCACCTATGATCGCATCGTCGCCACCGCTGATCTGCCGAAGCCACGGAACTTGCGTTGCGGTATTCGGCCCTGAGCCTTCTCCGCGCCAGTTGCTCTCCACGATGGCGGCCTGGCGTTGCCCCCATGCTGCCAGCGGATTGAGGACAGTCATGACCAGGATGCCGAGCAAAAAGGCGCCGATAAGGAAGGGCGACATGAACTGCCAAACCGAGATGCCGGCAGCGCGCGTCACGACCAGTTCGTATTTTCTGTTGAGGCCGATCAAAACCGTCATGCCCACAAAGAGGGCAATGAAGGGAACGGTCTGCTGCAGGATGAGCGGCAGGCGCACGGCTGTCATGACGAGGCCCCCGGTCACGGTATAGCCGGGAAGGCCCGAAAGGCGGCCGGCCGTCTCGCTGAAATCCACGAGGTAGACAATGCCAATCACGCCGAGAAAGAACCACATTGTGGTCAGCACATAGCGACGGAAGAAATAACGGCCGAGCGTCCCGAAGATCATGCACTGCCTCCCGCGGAGGGGTCCGCCGACCGGCCGAAGCGTTGCAGCAAGCTCTGCCAAGATGCGGCGATGCGGTCGCTCATTGCGGACACGACCGACAGACGCTTGTGATGCGACAGGGATGCGATTGCGAGGAGGCTGGCGATCACGGGAATCGCATACAGCACACCGATATACTCCGGATCGGTGTCGATCTGATTTGCTGCATAAAATGAGGCCCAACGAATCGCGAATGCAAAGATGAGCGCCGCCACCATCGGATGCAGCCGCGCTTCACGATGGGAGCGCGCATCGCCGGCAATCGCGAGTGAAATCAGCGCAAACACCATCGGCAGAGCCCAATCCGTCAGACGGCGGTGCAATTCGGCACGATAACTGCCGGGCTTGGCGATGTAGTCCTTGTCGTTCGGATCCGGACTAAGCAGGAATGGAAGCTCGCGGTCGGATGCACGAAGCGTTGCCTGACCGCGGTTCTGTGTCAGATCGGACAGGTCGAAAGAGTAGGAATCGAAGCGAATAACGGAGACGTCGCCGGTCTGCGTTTTGCGGTGAACCTCGCCATCATGCATGATGAGTGACGTGCCCTTCTCGTCAACTGCGCCTTCGCGTGCGTAGTAGATAAGCTCGAATGCAGGGTCACGCTCGTCAACGACAAACAAGCCCTTGAGCACACGACCGGCCAATCGCTCCGATATCTGCACGTAAAGTCCCGTATCGATGCGGCGGAAGTTCTTCTCCTCAATAACGGAGGAGAGCAGATCCGCATAGGCAGCCGCCACCATCTGGCGAACGCCGGTCTTGGCCTTTGGCTCGACGACGTTGTCTACCAGAAACGAAAAGGCGCTAATGACGGCTGCGAGGATAAGAATCGGGCGCAGGATGATACTGCGCTTGGCGCCTGCCGCATCGATGACGGTCAGTTCCGAATCGTTGTTCATCGTTGTCAGCGTCTGCGTGACGCCGATGACAAGCGCGAATGGCAGTACGATGGGAATGATCGACGGAAGGATCAGCGTTGCCAGCTTGGCGAACGAACCCATCGACTGGCCGCTATCGGTCACCAGATTGACGCGCTGCAGAACCTGAGTCGTCCAAATGATCGCGAGCACCGGCAACAGGGCAACGAGAAACATCTGGCCAACACGCCGGAGTATGTATGTTTCAAGCAGTTTCATTCATGCCCTTGAACGCCATTTGCGAACCGATGCCGCTATGCAGCGAAATCCATCTACGCTCTTTGGTTCGCTTTTGCGACAAGCGGGCGTCGAAAATTCATTCAAATTTCAATTTTTTTTTGCGCTGTTGCGAATCGGTGAGAGCAAGAAGACCTACGAAGACCACGACGGACGAAAGCCATCCGAGGACCACGTCCGAAAGATAGTGGGCGCCGAAAGCAACCCGCATGGCGGGCGCCAGAAACGAGATTGCAGCAAGTGGCAGTGCAAGTGCCGAACGCGCTGGCTGCGGTATCAGGAAGATAAGACAGAAAATCCAGCCGGCGCCTGCCGCTTCGCCGGAAATGAACGAGCAGTTCGACACGCATCGTCCGGCCATGGAGCCTGCCTGCACGAAGTCCAGATAGCCTCCAAAATCCAGCGTTTGGGACGGGCGCGGTCTGCCCCAGTATGTCTTGAGGATGAGATTTGTGAGGATCACGGGGCCGATAATCAGCGAGCCGAGAGCGATCTTGAACGCGCGGGCGCGTGTGACATTGAAAGTGGTTCCACAGTGCCAATAGCACTCCACCAGTTTCCACAGCAACACGATGGCGATGAGATACGGAAGCCGGAAAAAGAGCGTTCTCAGGAGCCCAAGGTACGTCTCATGCCGGTAGGGAAAATAACCGCAGTTCTCCCCGAGAGTCGCGGGAGCGCTGCATGTCTCGCGCACAAAAAAATGCGCCGACACGTCGATATCGATCTGCGGAAAGGCATTGAACAGCAGGAGCAGCAACCACCACAGACAGAAGAGGCCTACGAACGCATGTGTGGTATCGCTGTCAGGCTGCCGTACGCGCCAAGACGCCCTTGTCTTTGCCGACATTAGAAGAGAGAGCAATTTGGAATTCCTGTGGACTTAGTTCCACGGGAGGAATATGCGCCGAAGATGACATCCCGTTAACGAGTTGGCGGCTAGTCAAGCGGCCACGTCTTCGGTCCGAAGACTTGTCTTCGGGGGTGAAACCCGAAATGATCGGGTAAAGCGGATTTAGGACAATCCCACTGGAGAAGATATGTCAACCAAGTTCGATATTTCATTTGCAACCTCCGCCGAGATCGCCGGTGCCTACGCGGTCCTTCTGCAGGCAAGCGGTGCCGATTTTGCCGCCGGGGCCAAGGTCGCGGACCCAGCTGGGGTGATCTCGAGAGCGGCAAAGATCGCTGGCTTCTCCGCCAAGGCGACGACTGTATTGGATCTTGTCGCTCCGGAGGGTTCGGCAGCCGAGCGGCTTATCGTCGTTGGCCTTGGCAAGCAGGAGGATCAGACCGCTCACGATTGGCTCAAGGCCGGTGGTGTCGCGGCGTCCAAGATCAAGAAGGCCGAAAAGGTTGCGATCTTCGTCGATGCGCCGGGCGCCAGCGTCGGCGCGAAAGAGGCGGCGGATTTTGCGCTTGGAATGCTTCTGCGCGCCTACAGCTTCGACACTTACAAAACCAAGAAGAAGGACGAGGACGGCAATAACCGCAATGGACGGGTGGCGGTGACGATCGTTACCGCAAATGCCACTGATGCCGCAGAAGCCATCAAGGTCTCGGAAGCCGTTGCGGCAGGGGTCAATCTGGCGCGCGATCTCGTGAACGAGCCGCCGAATGTTCTGGGCCCGGTGGAGTTTGCCGCCAAGGCGAGCGAACTGGCGAAGCTCGGCGTCGACGTGGAAATCCTGACCGAGAAGGAGATGCAGAAGCTTGGCATGGGCGCCCTATTGGGCGTTGCGCAAGGCTCTGTCAGACCTCCGCGACTTGCTGTCATGCAATGGAAGGGCGGCAAGGACAATGAAAGCCCTATCGCCTTCATCGGCAAGGGCGTCGTCTTTGACACAGGTGGCATTTCGATCAAGCCCGCTGCCGGCATGGAGGAAATGAAAGGCGACATGGGCGGCGCTGCGGCGGTCACCGGCCTGATGCATGTCCTCGCGGTGCGCAAGGCGGCCGTGAACGCCGTGGGCATCATCGGCCTCGTCGAGAACATGCCCGACGGAAACGCCCAGCGCCCCGGCGACATCGTCACCTCGATGTCTGGCCAGACGATCGAGGTCATCAATACTGATGCCGAGGGCCGGCTCGTGCTCTGTGATGCGCTCTGGTATTGCAACGACCGCTTCAAGCCCAAATTCATGATCAATTTGGCAACGTTGACGGGCGCGATTCTTGTTGCGCTCGGCAACGTCCATGCTGGTTTGTTCTCGAATGATGACGAGCTCTCTGAGCAACTGACTGCGGCTGGGCTGACGACGAGCGAGAAGCTCTGGCGCATGCCGCTCGGTAAAGAATATGACAAGCTGATCGACAGCAAGTTCGCGGATATGAAGAACACCGGCGGCCGCCACGCAGGCTCGATCACCGCGGCTCATTTCCTGAAACGGTTTGTGCAGGATACGCCTTGGGCGCACCTCGACATCGCGGGAACTGCGATGGGGTCGCCACAGGACGAGATCAATCAATCCTGGGGCTCCGGCTACGGCGTGCGCCTGCTCGATGAGCTGGTGCGCGCCAACTACGAGTCATGACGGAAGTTCTGTTCTACCATCTGACGGAATCCAAATTGGAGGACGCCCTGCCGCCGCTGCTCGAGAAAAGTGTCGAGCGCGGCTGGCGGGTTGCCGTACAGTTGAAAGACGCGGCGCGGCGCGACCTGCTCGATCATCATCTCTGGACATTTCGCGAGGATAGCTTCCTGCCGCATGGCACTGATGAGCGGGGCCTGGCAGCAAATCAGCCGGTTCTCCTCACGGTTTCCGAAGGGAATGCCAACGCCGCGACAGTCCGGTTTATCGTCGATGGCGCGGAGCCACCTCCGGTTGAAACCTATCAGCGGATCGTCTTCATGTTCGATGGTCACGACCAAGAGCAGCTGGAAGGTGCCCGCGCGCAATGGAAGAAGCTGAAAGGTGAGGGGCACAGCCTGACATACTGGCAGCAAACATCCGAGGGGCGATGGGAGAAGAAGGCCTGAGCTCTATTGGCCCAGGCCGGAAGCCATCACGACCTCGTCGATGAAAGCCTGCTTTGCCTTGGTATACTGTGCGCGGCTTTCTGCATGCTCGCCGGCCAAGCCAACCTTCAGCTGCTCGTAGGCACGTGCGAGCCCGACATCGCTACGCAAGGCGTCGCGAAAGGCGATCATCCGGTTCCAGTTGTCGCCACGATACTCCACGACATGGACCAGATGGGTCCGGCTTTCATTCTTGATGCCGCGGCCGAAAATGTGATCGTCAGGAACGATGTCGCTACCGGCATAATCGTAGCCTATTGCTTCCATGGCGACGATGCAGCGCGGACCGTCATCCAGGTGTTTGACACCGACAAGTATGTCAATGATCGGCTTTGCCTTGATACCAGGAATGGCGGTGCTACCGACGTGCTGCATGTCGATTGCGATGTCCCCGAGCACTTGTCGGATGGCTTGCGCCTCGTTGGCATAGGCTTGTTGCCACAGGGTATTGGGTTCGGCGAGAGAAACCGTCATGTTCTTCAAGCCAAGACCATAAGACGCATCGTCTCGCATGCCGAACCTCCGCGACAGACCGTGAGCTCTTCACAATACTAGGAGGTTCGGCACGTTTCTATCAATCGTGAAACGCGTCGACGAATTTGCGCTTGCCGAGCATGAACGCGTCGGCAACATGGCGAAGAGGCGCGAGATCGACGTCGGACTTGCCGGCCTTGACGATTTCCGCGAAGCGACGGTAGAGCGCCGGATATTCCTCTTCCGGCGCCGAGAACTTCAGCTCGCCATTGACCGACAGCTTGGAACCGCCTTCCGCAAGCTGCACATGGCCGGCTTCCGTTTCCGCGAGGATGTCCCAGCTCTGCTTGCCGGTCTGTCGCCAGTCGAATTCGGCATAAACAGGCACGTCGTCAGCGTTCTTGAAATGCAGATCGGCAGCAATCGGTGCGTCGCGATTTTCCGGAAATTCGAGCGTTGCGCCCGTCAGGAAGATCGCTTTCGGCAGGATGTGAGTGACGATTGAAAGGGCGTTGATGCCCGGGTCGAAAACGCCGAGACCACCGGCCTGCCAGATCCAGTCCTGGTTTGGATGCCAATGGCGAACATCTTCCTTCCAGATGACGTGAACGCTCTTGATCGTCGTCGACGCGAGGAAGGACTTCGTGGCTTCAACGGCCGCCGCATAGCGCGAATGCCAGCTCGCAAATAGTGAAACGCCCTTGCTTGCAGCGAGACTTTCAAGATCGGCCACTTCGCTCAGCGTTGCGCCCGGAGGTTTTTCGAGAAAGACGTGCTTGCCGGCGGAAAGCGCCTTGTGTGCCGCTTCGTAGCGGTATTGCGGTGGCATGCAGAGGGAAACTGCGTCGATCGCCGGGACTGCATCGAGCATCGCATCGATCGTGGTGAAGCTCTGGATGCCCTCGACGGTGCCATGGCGGCTCGCCGTTGCAACGAGCTGGAAGTCGGAATTCTTTGCGATCGAAGGAAGGTGCTGGTCGCGGACGATCTTGCCGACGCCAACGATGGCGAGGTTGATAGGTGACATGCTGGTGGCTCGCGTTCGGTGTTTCACTCAAAAGTATGATTTATTTGGCGCCTGTTTTAACAGAAAGAAACCGGCGGGCAAGCGTCGATAGCCCCATCAGAGAGACGCCATCTCGGCGGGCGCTGTCGGCTTCTTGAACTGCAGCGTCACGACCTTATACCCCTCGGCCTCGAGCGTTGAAAGAAGCGTCGGCAGCATTGTCGCAGTGCGATTGTGGATGTCGTGCATGAGAATGATGCCGCGGCCGGGCTTATAAATGGTGAGACAACCTTGATGATTATAGTCAACGATCGGTTTCGATCGTCCGGGAATGCACAGAATAGTGCGGTGTCCAACTAGCTCTAGATCCCATGAGGAGTGAACAGCGGCCGACGCTCTGGCAGAGTGAGGCTGCATCAAAGCACTCGCTCAGAAGGAACAGGTTATGGAAGCCACAT